>JAJKHX010000027.1 GCA_021154785.1 Nocardiopsis sp. | reverse complement strand
GCCTACGAGGACGAGCTGTTCGCCGGTACCGAGGACAGCACCCCGGACCGTTCGGCCCCCGTCGCGGCCACCCGGCCGAGCCGGATCCTGATCGACGAGATCGAGCGGCCGCGGTCGGGACCCATGCGGGACATCGTCGCGACCATCCAGCCCGACCAGGACGATATCGTGCGCGCCGACGCGGCGCAGACCGTCTGCGTGCAGGGCGCGCCCGGCACCGGCAAGACCGCCGTCGGGCTGCACCGGGTCGCGTACCTGCTGTACGCGTACCGGGAGCAGGTCCGGCGGCGCGGCGTGGTCATGGTCGGGCCGAACCAGGCCTTCCTCTCCTACATCCGCAACGTCCTGCCCGCGCTCGGCGAGATCGACGTCACCCAGACCACCGTCGGCGAAATGGTCAGCGCCGGGACCACAGCCCGGGTCCGGGTGGCCGATGACGAGGCGGCCGGGATCGTCAAGGGCGACGCGCGGATGGCGGAGGTGCTGCGGCGGGCGCTGTGGGCGTCGATCCGGAAGCCGTCGGTCGCGGTGATGCTGCCGCGCGGCACGCGGCGCTGGCGGGTGGCCGCCTGGGAGATCGAGGAGCTCGTGCACGAGCTCCGGCACCGGGGCATCCGGTACGGCGCGGCCCGCGAGATGCTCGAGCACCGGATCGCGCACGTGATCCTGACCCGGATGGAGGCCGCCGGCGAGGCCTGCGACGACCGCACCCACGAGTCCGTGCGGCGGTCCCGGCCGGTGCGGTCCGCGGTCGACGCGCTCTGGCCCAAGGTGGACCCGGTCCGGCTGGTCTTCGGGCTGCTGTCCTCGGCGCAGACGCTGGCCGGAGCGGCCGCGGACGTGCTGACCGAGGAAGAACAGGCCGCGATCGTCTGGCCGGCTCCGCCCCGCGGACCAGGCTCGGCCCATTGGTCGCCCGCTGACCTGGTGCTCATCGACGAGGCCCGCGACCTGATCACCCGGACGCCCAGCCTGGCCCACGTCGTGGTGGACGAGGCCCAGGACCTGTCCCCGATGGAGTGCCGGGCGCTCGGCCGGCGCTGCTCCACCGGCGCGGCCACCGTCCTGGGCGACCTGGCCCAGGGGACCACGCCGTGGGCGGCGCCGTCCTGGACGTCGCTGCTCGGTCACCTGGGCAAGCCGGAGGCCGGCGTCCGGGAGCTCACCGTGGGCTACCGCGTGCCCCGGCAGATCCTCGACTACGCCTCGGCCCTGCTCCCGGTGATCGCCCCTGAGCTCAGGCCGGCTTCCTCGCTGCGGGCCGACGCCGGCGCCCTGGACCTGGTCCGGGTTCCCGCCGCCGAGCTGGGCCAGGCCCTGGCGGGCGCCTGCCAGCGGGCCCGCCGCCGGGCCGGCTCGGTCGCCGTCATCGCCGCCGACCCCCAGGTGCCCGAGCTGGGACGGGCGCTCGGCCGGGCCGGCCTGGCCTACGGCGCGCCCGGAGAAGACGCCGCGCTCACGCTCGTTCCGGTGACGCTGGCCAAGGGCCTGGAATACGATCATGTGATCGTGGTGGAGCCCGCGCGCATCGTCGGCGCCGAGGCCCGGGGCCTTCAGCGGCTGTACGTGGCGCTCACCCGGGCGGTGTCTCAGCTGACCGTGCTGTATTCGGAACCGCTGCCGGCGCCCTTGCCATCGACGGCCACTTCGCGGCATTAAAGGTCATATAGTGAACCGATGCGGGGCCCGGGACGTCTATTTGGTAGGGGATCGGGGAATTTCCCGATCCGCATTGCGCGGAGGCCGTCGCGGCGGCATGCTGGAGAGACGGCGACATTTAGTTCTCATCTGACTCCCAAAAGTTACAATGGTGATAACGGTGGACGTCCCACGGAGCAGTGATCCAGACCAGATACAAGCTGTCTATCTGGAGAAACTTGCCGACGAGTTGTCCCATCGCGGGCTTGAGGCATGGCTGATGGCGCCGCCGGGCCGCAGGCCCAGCCTCTACGTGGTCAACCCGGCCGCGCGGGCGCTTGAGGAGAATGTCTACGTCGCTTGCGGCAAGGACGGCATGTGGTGGTTCTGGTGGTCATGGGCCGAGCGGGTCTCCGTTGCCGATGACGTTGACCAGGCTGCGAGCACCATTGTCCGGGTGCTGGCCTCCTTGCTCCCTAAAGACTGACCGGACCGGAACCGTCCGCCGGAATGGACCTGTGCGCTACCCCGGCCGTCGAGCTCGCCCGGCTGATCCGGGCCCGGGAGCTCTCCGCCGCCGAACTGCTGGCCGCCGTGCTGGCCCGGATCGAGTCGGTCAACCCCGCGATCAACGCGATTGTCACGCTCGCCGCCGGGCAGGCGCAGGCGGCGGCGGCCGGGCTCGACGCGCGGGCGGCCCGCGGTGACTTCGCCGGGCCGCTGCACGGGCTGCCGATCGCGGTGAAGGACCTGGCCGAGACGGCCGGGATCAGGACGACCTACGGCTCGCCGGTCTTCGCCTCCTACGTGCCGTCGTTCGACGCGCCGCATGTCGCGCGGCTCAGGCAGGCCGGCGCGGTGGTGATCGGGAAGACGAACACGCCGGAGTTCGGCGCCGGATCGCAGACGTTCAACGCGGTGTTCGGAGTCACCCGCAACCCGTACGACCCGCGGCTGACCCCCGGCGGCAGCAGCGGCGGGGCGGCCGCGGCCGTCGCCACCGGGATGATCCCGTTCGCGGACGGATCCGACCTGGCCGCCAGCGTGCGCAACCCGGCCGCCTTCTGCGGCCTGGTCGGCCTGCGGACCACGCCCGGCCTGATCCCGGCCGACCTGCTCGACCCGATGGGCGTGGTCGGCCCGATCGCCCGCACCGCGGCTGACGCCGCGCTGCTGCTGGCCGGGATGTGCGGCGCGGACGCCGGGGTGCCGCTGGCCCGGCCCGACCGGCCCGGCGACTTCCTCGGCCTGCGCCCGGCCCCGTTGCGCGGGCTGCGGGTGGCCTACACCGACGACCTGGGCGACCTGCCCGTGCAGCCCGAGGTCCGGTCGGTCCTCGCGGCGATGCGCGGGTCGCTGGAGGCGGCCGGGTGCGTGGTGACCGACGCCGCGCCCGCCCTGGCCGACGCGGACGAGGTCTTCCAGGTGCTGCGGGCCGCCCGGATGGCCGCCCGGGCGCCGCTCCTGCGCGATCATCGCGAGCAGGTCAAGGCCACCCTGGCCTGGAACATCGAGAAGGGCCTGGCGCTGGCCGCCGAGCAGATCGCGGTCGCGCGGGACGGCCAGGCCGAGATCTTCCGGCGGTTCGCGTCCTTCCTGGCCGACGGCCCGTACGACGTGCTCGCGCTGCCTACCGTGCAGGTGCTCCCGTTCCCGGTCGAGCAGGAGTGGGTGACCGAGATCAACGGCGAGCCGATGGCCACCTACATCGACTGGATGCGCTCCTGTTCGCGGATCACCGTCACCCTGCACCCCGCCATCACCATCCCGGCCGGCCTCGCCAGGCCTGGCCCGGCGCCTGCTCCTTGAACGCCGGCTCCTGGAACGCCGGCTGGTGGCCCCGCATCGCTGAGCCCGGTACCGGCCGGATTGCCCGTCGGCTTGCAACTGGTGGGCCGCTACGGCGACGACCGGAAACTGCTCGAGATCGCGGCAGCGGTCATGGCCATGGCCAGCCCCGGCTGACCTCGACGGTTCCGGGTCGCCACGTAGTTTCCGCGGAAGCGCCTTGTGAATTCCTGCACAAGTAGTCGACGGTAATGCCCTGCTCGACTGCGTCAGGCCTGACATCGTTGCGCCAGGCGTTCACAAAGGGACCACAGTGCCGCGCCTTATTCTCGCGGCCCCGACAAGTCCCCGGAACGATCCGCTCCCGATTCAGTGGTTGTGGCGTCCTACCCGATAGGGAGGGTACGTTGCCACAACCACTGAATGTGCGATACCAGATATGTGGCTTTTGTACGCTTATCGGGGGTGGTCGGCCGCGACCGCGTAAATCAGACGGCTACCCAAGGGCCTCGCTGAGCCCGGCAGCCTCACTGGCTCAGGTAGAGCTCACTGGCTCAGGTGGAGCTCACTGGCTCAGGCCGGGGAAGGCTTGCGTGCTGCCCCGCCAGGACGCCGCCCGCTGCGCCGCCGCCTGCATGGCCATCGCGCCGAAGTGCCGCAGCCGCTGGTCGCTGACCGCCACCAGGCCGAGGTAGGCACGGGTCACGCCGTCTTCGAGGTAGGCCGCGAGCGCCATCGCGCTGGCCGCGTCGTGCACCCGGAAGGGAAGCTGGTAGGAAGCCTGCGCCGCGACGGGCCCGGCGCCCAGGCGTGAGATCATCGCGGTCAGGGTGTCCCGGGACTGGTTGTGCCCGGTCCAGTCCTGCCCGGCCGCGGCCTGGCTGTTGCCGGTCAGGTGCGCGCCCGCCACCCCGTAGCCGAAGATGGCCGCGTTCTCGGCCGCGAGCGCGGCCTGCAGCGCCGCGACGGCAGCGGAAACAACCATCGTGCGCTAGCCGCCCAGCACCGTCACGTGCGTGGCGTCGGAGGCGGCGATGCTCGCGAACAGCTGGGCCAGGGCGGGCGGCATGGAAGCCAGCTGCCGCACCAGGCTGGCCGCCGACGCGCGCTCCGCCGCTCGCAGCCGGGCCGTGCTGACCCGTCCGGGCCGCGGGCTGGCCGCGGGACTACCCGCAGCGCCAGCGGAACCACGAGCCGAACCGCTGGCGGCCGGCGGGGAGGGCGACGGGGTCGCCCCGGGCGGGATGACGAGTCTGGCCTTGAGCTGGACCAGGTGCTGCTCGTGCTGGCTGAGCAGGGAGCCGAGGGTGCGTGACCGGCTGGCCGTGACGTGGTCGGCGCCGATAGCCGCGCGATACAGGCCGATCAGGTGTTCCTCCGCCGTGATGACGGCCTGCAGGGTCAGCACGTCGTGCCCGAGCGGCGGCCGCCCGGCCAGCGGATCGGGGCCGGCGAACACATCCGAGGACCGGCATCCAGCGGCGGCCAGCAGCAACGGCACCGCCGCCGCCGAGGCGAGCAGCGTACGTCGCTTCGGCGCAGTATAACCTGGCGCCTGCGCCACGGGCTCGGGCACATCGGCAAGATAACCTGGCGCCTGCGGCACGGGCTCGGGCACATCGGCAAGCTACCACGCGGGCCGGCCGGTCCTATCCGCTCCAGGGCTCAACCCCGGATAGGCTAGGTCCCAATCTCGCAGGTCGTGGACGAGGAGGTCGTGATGCCAGGAGGCCAGCGTCACGCGCCCAAAGCCGGTCAATCCAGGGCCGGCCAGTCCAAACCCGGCCAGTCCAAAGCCGGTCAGCACCGTCCCCGCCCGGCCGCGGCCGGCGGGTCGGTCGACGAGGGCAAGCTCGCGGACGTCATCAGTCCCGTGATCGCTGCCGCCGGAATGGACCTGGAGTCGGTCCGGGTCAGCGCCGCGGGGCGGCGCCGTCTGCTGCGGGTGGTGGTGGACAGCGACCAGGGGGTAAGCCTGGACGACGCCGCCGCCCTCAGCCGCCAGCTGTCCGCCGCGCTCGACGGCGCGCCGGTGATGGGCGACTTCCCGTACACTCTCGAGGTCTCGTCGCCCGGCGTAGACCGCCCGCTGACCGATCCGAGGCACTGGCGCCGCTCGGTGGGCCGCCTGGTGCAGGTGGCCGCCGGGGACGACGGCACCGTGACCGGCCGCGTCGTCGCGGCTGACTCGGACGAGGTGACGCTGGACGTCGGGGGTGACCACCGCCGCTTCGGCTACGCCACGCTGGGGGCAGGCGCCGTCCAGGTGGAGTTCGGGCACCCGCAAACGGAGCTTGGAGCGACCCGCGATGGACATTGACCTCAGCGTCTTGCGCAGTCTGGAAAGCGAGAAGGACATCTCGCTCGACCAGGCCATCAAGGCCATCGAAGACGCCCTGCTCGTCGCCTACAACAAGTCCGAGGGCGCCTCGTCGGGCGCGCGCGTCGAGGTGGACAGGAAGAGCGGGCACGTCACCGTGTGGGCCGTCCAGGCCGGCCCGGACGGCACCCCGGAGCGTGAGTACGACGACACCCCGGCCGGCTTCGGCCGGATCGCCGCGACCACCGCCCGGCAGGTGATCTTGCAGCGCCTGCGCGACGTCGAGGACGAGCTCACCTTCGGCGAGTACGCGGGCCGCGAGGGCGACATCGTGCCCGGGGTGATCCAGCAGGGCAAGGACCCCCGCACGGTGCTAGTCGACCTGGGCAAGCTCGAGGCGGTGCTGCCGCCCGCCGAGCAGGTGCCCGGCGAGCGCTACGTCCACGGCGAGCGGATCCGCTGCTACGTGCTGCACGTGCGCAAGGGACACCGCGGGCCTTCGGTCACCCTCTCCCGCACCCACCCGGGCCTGGTGAAGAAGCTGTTCGCGATGGAGGTGCCGGAGATCGCGGCGGGCGACGTGGAAATCGTCGCGATCGCCCGCGAGGCCGGGCACCGGACCAAGATCGCGGTCCGGTCGCACCGGCAGGGCATCAACGCCAAGGGCGCCTGCATCGGCCCGATGGGCAGCCGGGTCCGGAACGTGATGACCGAGCTGCACGGCGAGAAGATCGACATCGTCGACTACTCCGACGACCCGGCTGATTTCGTGGCCAACGCGCTGTCCCCGGCCCGGGTGAGCCGGGTCCACGTGGTGGACGCCGCGGCCCGGGAGGCCCAGGTCATCGTGCCCGATTACCAGCTGTCGCTGGCGATCGGCAAGGAAGGGCAGAACGCCAGGCTGGCGGCCAGGCTCACCGGCTGGCGCATCGACATCAGGTCCGACGCGGTCCCGGCCGACGACGGGGCGGGCGACGAGGGAACGCCCTCGGCGGCCACCCGGCCCGCATCGGCCGGCAACCGGGCAGCCTCGACGGGCAGCCGGCCCGCGTCGGCCGGCGGCCGGAACCCGTCGGCGGGCGCCCGGAACCCGTCGGCCGGCAGCCGGTCCTCGTCCGCCGGCAGCCGCACCGCCTCAGCCGGCAGCCGGTCCCCGTCGGCCGGCGCCCAGGGCGTCCCCGCCGAAGAGCGGACGGCTCCGGCCGGAGGGCCGGCGATCTCGTCATCGGCCGGCCCCATGTCGCAGGCTTCCGAATAGGGCCCGTTACTTACCCCGGCAGAACCCCCGTCTTACCTTCCCCGGCAGAAACCCCCCGGCCGGCATTACCGGTCCAGTCCCGGTCGGCATTACCGACCCGGGGACGCGGTAGACTTAAGGACGCGATGGCCATGCGAGCCGAGCAGCATGCCCCGGATACGCCTGTGACGCGTACCTGTGTAGGCTGCAAGGAGCGTGCGGTCAAGTCCAGCCTGCTGCGCCTCGTAGCGGCTGGGGACGCCATCCAGCCCGACCCGTCGGCCCGGCTGCCTGGCCGGGGTGCGTACCTGCATCCCAGCCCGGCCTGTCTGGACCTGGCGCGCCGGCGCCGGGCGTTCCCCCGGGCCTTGCGCACAGCGGGACCGCTCAGCCTCGACTCGCTGGCTGAGTATCTTTGCGGTGTATCAGACCTGGAAATAGTATTACCGGGGCAGTGAGTCTGGCTGGTCTGCAGGCTTTAACGCTAGAAGGAACACCTGTCGGAAAGCAGGTCGAGAAGCTGATGAGCGCTCGATGAGCACGCGGCGATGATCACCATAGGCTGAGGCCGGCCCGGAGCACGCTCTGCCCGGGCCAGGGTCCGGTAGTGGTCCAGGGGACTGGGCCGAGAAGGAGCGTAGTGGCGAAGGTCCGGGTTTACGAACTCGCGAAGGAGTTCGGTGTCGAGAGCAAGGCCGTCATGGACCAGCTCAAGGAAATGGGCGAGTTCGTAAGGTCAGCATCCTCGACGATTGAGGCCCCCGTAGTTCGGCGGCTCAAGGAAGCATTCTCCGCTGGCAAGGCGGAACAACCAGGTCAGCGGGCGCAGGGACCGAGGCCGTCAGCGCCGCGTCCGGGTGGCGGCCCGCGGCCCGATGGCATCGTGCCGGCCCCCCCGGTGGCCCGTGAAGACCGCGCGGTCGCGGCGGCCAGCGGGACGGTTTCCCCGCCCGCCAGCCCGGCGTCCGTCGGGTCGGCCAACGGCTCGGCCGAGCGGGCCGCGGCGCCCGAAGGCGCCGCCGCGAGCGGGACCGCCACGGCTCCCGACGCCGGCCGCCCGCTGCCGCCGGTTCCGCAGACGCCGGCCTCCAGGCCCGGTCCCGGGGCCCCGGCCGACCCGCGGCCGCATGGGCCCCAGGCCACCCCGGCTGGCCCCGGTGCCCCGCGGGTGCCGGGACCGCCGAGGTCCCCGGCTACTCCGGCCGACTTCCGCAGCCCCGGTACCCAGGCAGGTCCGGGAGCGGGCCAGGCCCGCCCCGGCCCCCGGCCCGGCGCACCCGGTGCTTCCGGTGCGCCCGGTGCTTCCGGTGCGCCCGGCGCTCCGGGCGGTCAGCGTCCGGCTGGCCAGGAACGAGGCGGCCAGGAACGAGGCGGCCCAGACCGAGGCGCCCCGGACCGAGGCGCCCCGGACCGAGGTCCGGGCAACCGCCCGGACCAGGCGGCCCCGGGTGGTCAAGGTGCCCGGCCTTCCACGCCGCGGCCGCAGGGCCCCGGCGGCGCCCGTCCGGGTGCTCCCCGGCCAGGTGGGGCCGGCCCGCGTCCGGGCGCCCCGCGCCCCGGCCCGAGGCCCGGCAACAACCCGTTCAGCTCGACGGCGACCGGCATGGGGTCGGCGCCGCCGCCCCGGCCGCAGGCTCCGGGAGCACCCGCGGCGGGCCGTGACGGCGGTCCGCGTCCCGGTGGTCCTAGTGGCCCCGGCGGTCCGCGTCCGGCTGGCCGCGGTCCCGGTGCCCCACGCCCCGACGGCGGTCCGCGTCCCGGTGGTCCTAGTGGCCCCGGCGGCCCGCGTCCCGGCGGTCCCCGGCCGAGCCCGATTAACATGCCCTCTCGCCCCGCGCCGTCCGGCGTGGGCCGGGGCGGTCCCGGCGCAGGCCCCGGCGGCCCTGGTTCCGGACCGGGCACCCGGCCCGGCGGCGGCGGCGGGGGGGGG
>JAJKHX010000026.1 GCA_021154785.1 Nocardiopsis sp. | reverse complement strand
GTCGCCCACTTCGATGACCTCACCAAGGCCCACGAGGCGGTCCAGCGCGCCCAGGACCAGCTCGCGCTCCTTGACCCGCTGCTGAAGGAACTCGACGCCCACGACGCTGTCGACGAGGAACTACGCACCCTCGCCGCGCGGCAGGATGCGCTGCGGTATTACTTCGCCGACATCAAGGCCGGCCTCCTCGGCGCGTCACTCAACGCCCTTCAGTCTCAGCGGACCCAGCTTGCCGCCCGGCAGGACGACCTGGCCACGATCCTGGAAGCGCTCCGGCAGCAGGCGACTGACCTTCAGGTCCAGCGGGCCAGGCACGGCGGCAACCGGCTCGCCGACATCGAGCGGCAGATAAACAGTAACGAGGACGACCGTGACGCCCGGCGCACGCGCGCGAGGACCTTCGGTGACTTGCTCAAGCAGGCGCGCCTAGACCCGGTCGAGACCAGGGAGCACTTCGCGGCCCGGCGGCTCCAGATCACCGCGGAGGCCAACGCCACGAGTCAAGCCCTGACCGACAGCCAGAACGCCCTCACCGAGGCCACCGTCGTCAAGCGGGACCTCGACCAGCAGGGGGCTGAGGTCAACGGGGAGCTGCGCAGCCTGCAGTCCCGCCGGAGCAACATCCCGGCCCGGGACCTCGCCCTGCGCCAGCGCCTGTGCACCGAGCTGAAAATCGGCGAGGACGACCTCCCATTCGCCGGCGAGCTCATCATGGTCCGCGAGGAGGAAGCGGACTGGGAGGGCGCCGCCGAGCGGCTGCTCCGCGCCTTCGCCCTGTCAATCCTGGTCCCGGACGGGCACTACCCCACCGTCTCCGACTGGATCAACCGCAACCACCTCGGCGGCAAGGTTGTCTACTACCGGGTTCCGCCGGCCGCCGCCCTTGGGCCGCTGCCCGACGCCCCGGGCAGCGGCACGCTGGCCGCCAAGCTCGACATCAAGGACTCCCCGTTCGCCGGCTGGCTGGACCGCGAGCTCGCCCGGCGCGCCGACGTCGAGTGCGTCGAGACCATGAGGCAGTTCCAGCGGGCCTCGAAGGCGATCACGAAGGCCGGGCAGATCAAGAGGATCGGCGGCTACCACGAGAAGGACGACCGGACCCGCATCGGCGACCGGAGCCACTACGTCCTCGGCTGGACCAACCAGCGCAAGATCGATGCTCTGGTGGATCGCGCGACCGCCCTCGCCGGCGACATCGGGAAGGCATCCGCCGAGATCAGCCGACACACCGCGGCTCGGGACGCCGCCGTCAAGCGGGGCAACATCCTGTCCGGCCTGGCGCAGACGGCCGAGTTCGCCGACATCGACTGGCAATCCATCGTCACCAAGATCACTGGCCTCGAGGCCGAGCGGAAGCAGCTGACCGCCGCCTCCGCCACGCTGGCCAAGATCGACGAGGACCTGAAGGGCGTCCGGCAACGCATCGAGGACGCTGAGAACGAGAGCAAGGAGCTCACGGGCACTCTCGGCGGCATCGACAAGGGCATCTCCGATGCGCAGGGTGAGCTGAGCGACGCGCGGACCATCCTCGCCGCTCCGGAGTGCACGGCCGCCCGGGCGCACTTCGCTGCTATCGGTCCCCTGCTGGAGAAGAACGGCCAGCAATCCCCGCGGCGCCCCCAGAACTGCGACAAGGCCGAGGCCGAAGCCGCCCGTATCTTCGCGGGCGTCGCGGAGCGGCGCGGCCGGCGCCGGTCCGAGCTGGCGAACAAGGTCACCGCGATGATGACCGCCTTCCGCGGCCAGTACCCGGCTGAGACCGCCGAGCTCGACGCCAGCATTGCCGCGGCGGCCGGCTTCCGCGAGCTGCACGCCAGGCTCGCCCACGACGACCTGCCCCGGTTCCAGCAGCGTTTCAAGGACTACCTCAACACGAACACGATCCGCGACATCGCCACCTTCCAGTCCCGGCTCACTCGCGAGGCCGACCTCATCAAGGAGCGCATCGCCACCATCAACGCCTCCCTGGTCGACATCGATTACAACCCCGGCCGGTACATCCGGCTGGAGCCCGAGCAGACGCCCAATACCGACATCCGGGAGTTCCGCTCCGACCTGCGGGCCTGCACCGAGGGCGCTGTCTCTCCCGGCCACGCCGGTGACGACCAGTACTCCGAGCAGAAGTTCCTGCAGGTCGAACGGATCATCGAGCGGTTCCGCGGCCGGGCAGGCCAGACCGAGGCCGACCGCCGGTGGACGGCCCTGGTCACCGACGTCCGGAACTGGTTCCTGTTCTCTGCCTCCGAGCGGTTCCGCGAGGACGACACCGAGTACGAACGGTATGCCGACTCCGCCGGCAAGTCCGGCGGGCAGAAAGAGAAGCTCGCCTACACCGTCCTCGCCGCTTCCCTGGCCTACCAGTTCAAGCTGGAATGGGGCGCCGCGAAGTCCCGCACCTTCCGCTTCGCCGTCATTGACGAGGCGTTCGGCCGGGGGTCGGATGAGTCCACCCGGTTCGCCCTGGAGCTGTTCGGCACACTGGGCCTGCAACTGCTGATCGTCACGCCGCTGCAGAAGATCCACGTCATCGAGCCCTACGTTGCCGCCGTCGGATTCGTCGACAACCCCACCAGCATGTTCTCCCGGCTGCAGACCCTCACCATCGAGGAGTACCGGGCCAGGCGGGCCGCTCACGCCCTCGCCGCGGTGGCCAGCACCCAGCCGGCTGCCTGACATGGCCGCGCCCTGGACCACCCCGGCCGCCGTGCGGGAGAGCGCGGGCAAGAAGGTAGCCGGGTGGCTATCCGGCTACGTCGCCGGCGCCGAGTTCGACCCGGTCCGCTTCCCCATCCGGGGACCCGCCGCGGCCGAGCTCGGCGGCCGGTACGACGAGGCCCGCCGCTGGGCCGCCGACTGGGACCGCGCCGCGCGCGGGCCGCTGCGCGTGGAGTACAAGAAGGTCGGCGGGCGCTCCTTCGGCACCAATGACATTCCCGCGGCAGCCTGGCTCGACAGCTACGATCACGCCTGGGAGGCGACCGGCAGCCGCGCTCACGCCCGTGCCTTGGCCGCGATGGCGGAACGCACCCGGTCCGCCCATCCGGCCCTGCTGCCCTGGCTGGCCCGCCGGCCGCTGAAGGCGCTGGACCTGGCGGACAGCTGGGACCGGCTCCTAGCGGTCACCGGCTGGGTTCTCGCCCGCGACACCGCCGGCTTCTACCTGCGCCAGGTCGACATTCCCGGCGTCGACACCAAGTTCATCGGCAGGCACCGCGGGGTCCTCGCCGAGCTGCTGGACCTGGTGCTGCCGCCCTGGCGGGTGAACGCCACCGGCGACGGATTCGAGGAGCGCTACGGGTTTCTCCGCAAGCCCGGCTACGTCCGCTTCCGCTGCTCCGTCCCCGTCGCAGGCTTCACCGAGCTTTCCGTCCGTGCCGACGAGCTGACCGCGCCGCCGCCGGGCACCCGCCGTGCGTTCATCATCGAGAACGAGATCACCTACCTGGCGTTCCCGCTCCCGGCGCAGGCCATCGTCATCTACGGCAGCGGCTACGCCGCCGGGCAGTTCGGCCCGCTGGCCTGGCTAGCTGACCTAGACCTCGTCTACTGGGGAGACATCGACACCCACGGCCTCGCCATTCTCAGCCGGGTACGCCACCGCTTTCCCCATGCCCGGTCCATCCTGATGGACGAGGCCACCCTGCTCGCCCACCGCTCCCAGTGGGGCAACGAGCCGGACCCGACCTCCGCCGCCCTCACCCACCTCACAGCGGCCGAGCGGTCTCTCTACCACTCCCTCCGGAACGGCACGTTCGGTGAGCGCCTCCGCCTCGAGCAGGAGTTCATCAGCTTCGCCTCCGTCACCGCCGCCGTACGGTGATCGATGAGTATGACCTCAGGTCAGACCTACCGGACGTCTAGCCCCGTGACGGCTCTTCCGATGAGCATCCGCTGGATCTCGCTGGTGCCCTCGAAGATGGTGAAGATCTTGGCGTCGCGGTGCCACCGCTCGACCGGGTACTCCCGGGTGTAGCCGTTGCCGCCCAGGATCTGGATGGCCTGCTCGGTGACCCGGACCGCGGTCTCCCCCGCGACCAGCTTGGACATCGACCCTTCGGCGTTGGTGAACGGCTTACCCTGCCGGGCCATCCAGGCCGCGCGCCAGGTCAGCAGGCGGGCCGCGTCCACCGCGGCCCGCATGTCGGCGAGCATGAAGGCCACCGCCTGGTTCTGCCCGATCGGCCGGCCGAACTGCACCCGGGTCTGCGCGTACTCGGTCGCGTACTCGGCCGCCGCGCGGGCCACCCCGACGGCCATCGCCGCCACGCCGGGGCGCGATGCCTCGAAGGTCTTCATCGCCGCCTGCTCGCCGCCGCGGCCGCCCTCACGGACCCGGGCCAGCCGCTCGTCGAGCCGTTCCCGGCCGCCGACCACGCACCGGCCCGGCACCCGGACGTCGGACAGCACGACCTCGGCGGTGTGCGAGGCCCTGATCCCGTGCTTGCGGAACTTCTGCCCCATGGACAGGCCCCGGGTGCCGGGCGGCACGATGAAGCTCGCCTGCCCGCGCGATCCCAGCGCCGGGTCGACCGCCGCCACGACCACGTGCACGTTCGCGATGCCGCCGTTGGTGACCCAGGTCTTGACCCCGTTCAGCACCCACTCGTCGGCGGCGGCGTCGTAGGTCGCGCGGGTCTTGATCGCGCCGACGTCGCTGCCCGGCTCGGGTTCGGAGGAGCAGAACGCGCCTAGCTTGACCTCCCCCGGGCTGCCGAACATCTGCGGGCACCACTCCCCGATCTGCTCGGGCGTCCCGTTGGCCACCACCGCGACCGCGGCCAGCGAGCTGCCGACCAGGGAGAGCCCGATCCCCGCGTCGCCCCAGAACAGCTCCTCGAACGCGACCGGGATGCCGAGCCCGGATCCCTCCATGTACTGCTGCCCGTAGAAGTCCAGCGAGTACAGCCCGATCTTGGCGGCTTCCTCGAGCACCGGCCACGGGGTTTCCTCGCGCTCGTCCCACTCCGCGCCGGCCGGCCGGATGACCGACGCCGCGAACTCGTGCACCCAGCCGCGCATCTCCGTCAGGTCGTCCCCCAGATCCAGCGAGAACACCGCGGGACCACCATCGCTCATGCTGCCTCCGGTCATAGCTACTCAAGAGTAACATCGTGGTTCCGGCCGCGGGGAGCATGATCGTCCGCAATCCAGGATTTTTATGCCGAACGGGTGGCTACCAGCGCTCATTCCGGCCTCAGCAGCCGCGGGCCGGGCCTTACGGCCGACCTCGGCGGCCGCGGGCCGGGGCTTCAGGCCTGGTAGAAATTGCGCTCCCAGCGGTGCCTGGCCACGATGGCCCGCTGCGCGGTGCTCAGTCCCTGGCCGTCGCCCACCGCGGCGTTGCGCTCCACGTTCCGGACGGTCCGCATGCCGGCGATCACGGTAGAGACGGCGTCGTGGCTCAGTACGTAGCGCAGCGCGACCTCGGCTAGCTGGTCACCTTCGATGCCGAGGTCGGCGGCGAGGGCGTCCGCGTGCTGCTTGACCTGCTTCTTCCGGTCGCCGCCGAAGAACCGTTGGCGGAAGTCCCCGTCCGGGAAGGTGACGTCGGGGGTGATCCGCCCGGTAAGGCCGCCCTCGTCCAGCGCGACCCGGACGATGACGCCGACGCCGTGCTCGGCGCAGGCGGGCAGCAGGCGCTCCTCCGGCGCCTGGTGGAAAGCGTTGTAGATGACCTGGACGGCGTCGACGTGGCCGCTGCGGACCAGGGTGAGGGCGTTGTCCGGCTGGTAGTCGTTGATGGACACGCCGAAGAACCGGATCTTCCCCTCCCGCTTGAGGTCCCCGATGGTCTCCAGCCAGTCGCCCCGGCCCGTCCACTCATCGCTCCACACGTGGAACTGGAGCAGGTCGAACGCCTCCAGGCCGGAGACGCGCAGGCTCGTCTCCAGGCTGGCCCGGATATGGTCGCCGGGGAACGCCTCGGCCGGGTCGACGCCGTCGGGCGCGGGCCAGATCCGGTTCCTGGGCGGTACCTTGGTCGCCACGTAGAGCGGGTCGCCGCGGTGCTCGCGGACGACCTGGCCGACGATGCGCTCGCTCTCCCCATAGCCCCGGGCGGTGTCGATGAAGTTCACGCCGAGTTCGATCGCCCGGTGCAGGGCGCGGACGGATTCGTCCTCCTGGGCGCCGATCCACCCCGAGCCGCCGATCCCCCATGCCCCGAAGCCGATCTCCGATACCGACAGGCCCGTCTTACCGAGCGGACGATGCTGCACGCTTCCTCCAGTGGAAAAGGTTTCCGCTTTGTTATCTTACTGAGAGCCCTGTGACGGGGGAGCTTGACATACATGGGCGCGGAACGGGTAGCTCGCCTCTGGCTGCCAGCCGGCGGCCCGGGAAGGGCGATCGAGAGGCCTCCGATTATGGGCTTGTTCAAGAGATCGAAGACCGTGCGGGCCAGCAGGAAGCCGAGCTTGCGGGAGCGGCGCGCCGCCGAGCGCACCGCGCGGGCCGAGGCCAGCCTGGTCGAGACCGAGCAGAAGATCCACCAGATCGCCGATGACGCCCGTCGCGACCTCCGCGGCTCGGCCTAAGCCAACGTGAACCCTGTCTGCATCCGTGGCCGGGGAGGCGCGTGAGAACCGCCGCCGCGCTCGCCTCGCTCCGGCAACCGGAGCCGGTGGCACCCGTGGTACTGAAGGAGGTACCTAGTGGCACACCGGCTCCTTGAATCCGGGCCCAGCCCCCCGGAGGGCGGGGGTGGGTGGCACATCGGGTACGCAAGACGGTACCCAGGGGCACACCGACTCCGCTGGCCAGCGGCGCGCGGCAGGCGGGCCGACGGGCGGCACGCGGCACGCGGGCCGGCGGGCGGCGGG
>JAJKHX010000025.1 GCA_021154785.1 Nocardiopsis sp. | reverse complement strand
CTCTTGTCCGCGATCACCATCCGCGCAACCGTAACTGGCCAGTATCTACGTTGAGGGCTTTCGTGCCGATCTGACCGTGTTACGGCCTATGCGTGCTTTGAGTAGAGATGCCGCTGTGACCGTTGTGGTTCGCACTACCCGATCGCTGCCAACTGTGCCGGGGTTTTCCGGAATCGTTACCGCCAGGCTGGGTAAAACCGCACGTGAAGGTGGTAGGCGAATGGCCCGGTTGGGTCATGCGGAGGAGCAGTGGCGGCACGTAACCTGGGGCGCAAGCGAACGGACTCGCGATCAGCGCTGGAGGTGAGCACGATTCCCAGACAGCTGGATCTTCGTGTCCACGACCTCGACGCCCTGAATGAAATCGAGCTCTACGCCGAGGTGCTGAGCGCGGTGGCGGTTGCTGACCGGCCGCTGACCGCCGCGGAACTCGACGAAGCGCTGGGAATCCGCGGCGGCTAGCCCGCCCGCGGTCACGGGGCACGGGGAGGCCGTGCGGCTTCGGCCGGCGCGGCCAGTACGGGGGTGCCGGTACCGGGTGCCCGGACGACGGGTAACTAGTCGCCGATAACTAGTTACCAGGCGGACGCCGGTACATGGCGTCTACTGAGGCGCGGGTGAAGCCGAGCGCCTCGTACATCCTGATCGCGGGGACGTTGTCCTCGTCGACGTAGAGCATCGCCTGGTCCGCCCCGCGGTCCCGCAGGTGGTGCAGCCCGGCCAGGGTCAGTGCCCGGCCGAGCCCGCTGCCCTGCTCGGCGGGATCGACGCCGACCACGTAGACCTCGCCGAGTCCTCGGCCGGTCCCCGATGGCCAGGTGCCCGGCTCGGGCGGGTGCATCTTTGTCCAGTGAAAGCCGGTCATGACGCCGTCTTTGTCCGCGATGAAGAAGCCCGCCGGGTCGAACCACGACTCCCGCTCGCGCAGGTCCAGGTCGTGCCGGGTCCAGCCGCCCTGCTCGGGGTGCTTGGCGAACGCCCGGGCGTTGAGCGCCAGCCACTCGTCCTCGTCCTCGCCGGGAACGAAGGTGCGCAGCGTACGGCCGGCTGGGAGGGCCGGCCGGGCCAGCGGATCGCCCGGTGACCCGCTGAGCGGACGGCGCAGCTGCCACAGGGCGCGGAAGCGCTCGAAGCCCGCGGCCCGGGCCAGCGCGGCCGCTGCGGGCAGGTCGCCGTGCGCCCAGAGCCGCAGCTCGTGGCCGCCCCCCTCGGCGTCCACGGCGGCGGCCGCCTCGGCCGCCAGCGCCCGGCCGAGCCCGTGCCGGCGGTGACCAGGACCGATCATGAGCTCGCCGCTCACCTCGGTCGTGCCGGAGTGCGGATCGGCGGCCGGCGGGTCCAGGTAGGCGTAGCCCGCGAGGTCGCCGTCCACGGTGAGGAGGAAGTCCTGTCCGGGCTCGCCACCGCGCTCCGGCGTGCCCGTGCTGTCCGCGCCGATGCTGTCGTAGCGCAGGTGCAGCAGCACGTGCTCGGACAGCGGCGTCACGCCGTCGGCGGCCTGGCAGGCCCGCACCAGGTCCATGATGGCGGCGACCTGGAGATTGCCCGGGAGGTTGCGGAGCGCAGCGCGGGTGATCTGTGAGCTCGTCATTGAGCAGCGTCAGCCAGCGGGGTCAGCGGGGCGCGGCGGCGGCGTGGCCCCGGGGCGTGCCCAGGTCGGCGGGCGCGCCGCGTTCGGTCCGGTCTCCCTTGACCGGCACGAACCGGTAGCCGACGTTGCGCACGGTGCCGATCAGGGCCTCGTGCTCGGGGCCGAGCTTGGCCCGCAGCCGGCGGACGTGCACGTCGACCGTGCGGGTGCCGCCGAAGTAGTCGTAGCCCCAGACCTCCTGCAGCAGCTGCGCCCGGGTGAAGACCCGGCCCGGGTGCTGGGCGAGGAACTTGAGCAGCTCGAATTCCTTGAAGGTGAGGTCGAGCACGCGGCCGCGCAGGCGGGCGGCGTAGGTGGCCTCGTCGATGGCCAGCTCGCCGGAGCGGATCTCGTCCGGCGCCTCGGTCAGCACGGCGACCGCCCGGCGGCCGATGGCCAGCCTGACCCTGGCCTCCACCTCGGCCGGGCCTGCTGTGTTCAAGATCACGTCATCGACGCCCCATTCGGCGTTCACCGCGGCCAGGCCGCCTTCGGTCACGATGGCGAAGAGCGGGCAGTCCAACCCCGTCGTCTGCAGCAGACGGCAGATGCTCTTGGCGTGCGCGAGGTCGCGCCGGGCGTCCATCAGCACCGCGTCGGCAGGCGGCGCCTCGACCAGCGCCGACGCGTCCGCGGGCAGAACCCGGACCGGGTGAAGCAGGAGTCCCAGTGCAGGCAGCACTTCTGCGGACGGCTCGAGCACGCTGGTGATCAGCAGCAGGTCGCTCACTCGGCGGTACCTCCACTCGCTGGTGCGATAGCACCTCACTACTTGTATAAACAGACAAGGACCCGGGGGCAACAGCGCCCGGGTCCGTACAGACAAGGATATCTCACATGGCCAGAGTGACAATCCAGTACTGGGCGGCGGCCCGCGAGGCCGCGGGCGTCGAGATGGAGTCGGTCGAGGCCGGGACGCTGGCCGAGGCCCTGGCCGCCGTGGTGGCCCGGCGCGGCGCGGACGGCCGGCTGCGCTCGGTCCTGGCGACGTCTTCCTTCCTAGTGGACGGCACGGCGGCTGGCCGCAGCGTGGCCGCCGACCTCGTCCTGCCGGACGCGGCCGTCGTCGAGGTGCTGCCGCAATTCGCCGGAGGATGACCTCCTCCCCGGCTAGCATCATCCGGACCAGCACATTTGGGATTTCCCCGGGTCTTGCGGCAGACTGGGCTGAAAACGTCATAGAGTGTTCGTATAGTCACTTTCCGTCGTCAAAAGATCCAGCGGTGCCTCATGAGCCAGCACGGACTACCACCCACCCCTCCTGGGTCGCCGATACCCGGAACGCCTGCTTCCGGAGCCCCGGCCCCTGCAACGGGGCCTGGCGACGGCATTTTTCCTGGTCGGCTGAACCAGCAGGCTGCGCCGGACGTATCCCAGGGTGTGCCGAACGCGGGAACCGCGCCCCGGCCGGGGCGAGTGGCAGATGAGGCTTTTGTCCGGGCGCTGTACGCCGAGCATGGCGGTGCCCTGCTTCGCTATGCCCTCCACCTCGCCGGCGGGGACAGGCAGCGTGCGGAGGACCTAGTGCAGGAAACGATCGTGCGAGCATGGCGTCACCCGGAGGCGCTGTCCGACCGGCCCGCCCGGCCGTGGCTGTTCGCGGTCGCGCGGAACCTCGCGGTCGACTCCTACCGGGCGAGACAGGCCAGGCCGCCGGAGACCGGGCAGGCGGCACTGGAACTGCTGCCCTCCGACGACGACGCCGACCGCACGCTCGAGTCGTGGGCCGTCGCGGACGCCCTGGCCTCGCTGCGGCCGGACCACCGGAGGGTGATCGTCGAGACCTATTATCGCGGCTGCTCGGTCGCCGAAGCCGCGGCTACGCTGGGGATACCGCCCGGGACCGTGAAATCCCGGACGTTTTACGCACTGAAGGCGCTGAAGCTGGCGCTGCAGGAACGAGGACTGGCGCCATGACCCCGACCTGGGATTGCACCGAGGCCAGGCTTTCGCTTGGCGTGTACGTGCTGGGCGCCATCGACCCGGCCGAGCGGGCCCTGGTCGACGCCCACCTGCAGACCTGCCAGGAGTGCCGGGACGAGCTGGCCGACCTGGCCGGCCTGCCCGCGCTGCTGGCCCGGGTCAACCCGGACGAGATCAGCCGGATCTGCGCCGATGACGCCGTGGGCAGCAGTGCTCCGGCCGCGGTTATGGTCAGCAACGGCCCGGCCGCCATCGGGGGCGGCGCCGAGGACCGCCCGCCGGGCGAGCTGATCGGGACGGTGCTCGACCTGGCCGAGGCCAGGCGGCGCCGGGGCCGGTGGCGTCTCGCGGCAGCGGCCGCCGCCGTGGTGGCTATCGCGGGCGGCCTGGCCGGGGGGCTGAGCTCGATCTCGCCCACGAAGGTCATCAAGGTGCCGCTCTCGTCGGGAACCTCTCAGTGGGAGACCGTCCAGGCGGTGAACAAGATCTCCGGGGCGAGCGCCTCGGTGGCCTACGCACACGAGCAGTGGGGTGACGCCTTCGCGGTCCTGGTCGACCACATCCCGGTCGGTACCACGTGCCAGCTGTGGATCGTTCACCCAGACGGGACGCGAACCCTGGCGGGGGCCTGGACGACGGCCGCCGACGAGGGCAAGGTCTGGTACAGCGGATCGATGGCGAGCACCGACAAGGCGATCAGCAGCTTCCAGATCACCTCGGGCCGCAAGGTCCTGCTGACCGCCAGGCCCGACTGAGCGCCACCGCGCCCGACCGGGCCGCCTGGCCGCGGGAATGGATGACGGGCCGCCGATGCTGTCCACTGTCGTGACTGCCGGCTTGATCGCGCTCGTCGTGGCCCTCGTCGCGGCTTCCGGGCTCGGGCTGACGATGCGCCGCCGGGCCGGGCGGTTCCGCGGCGGCCCCGCGGCGGCGGCCCGCCCGGGCGACCCGGCGAAACCGGCGGCCGGCCCGCAGCCCGAGGTGCTGACCGAGGACGATCTCGGCGGCCCGCTCGGCCAGCAGGCCACGCTGGTGCAGTTCTCCACCGCGTTCTGTGCCCCGTGCCGTCCCACCCGGCAGCTCCTGGCCCAGGTGGCGGGCATGGTGGACGGTGTCCGCCACGTCGAGGTCGACGCGGCCGACCGGCTGGACCTGGTCCGGAGGCTGCACATCAGCAGCACGCCCACCGTGCTCGTGCTCGACCGGCAGGGCGCCGTCGTCAAGCGGGCCTCGGGCCTGCCCCGGAAGGCTGACGTGATCGCCGCGCTGGGCGCCGTAGCCGCCGTGCCCGGGGGGAGTGACAGTCCGGTTGAGCGCGCATAGCATCAAGGGCGTGACCTGGAAGACGGCGGGGACGCTGACCAAGCGGCGCGCCGTCGATTTTTGCCACGTCGCCACCGCGATCTGTCCGCCTGCCCCGCGGTCCTGACGCCCGGGCGGGCCATCGCCGCGTGCCGTGTCACCCGGCGCCCGCGACTTCGCCGGGTGCGCTCGGGACGGTAACCCAGACAGGAACAAAGCCCGTTCGGTCGCGAGGGAGCTCAGCATGGAAATCGACCCGCGCGGTCCCCGCTTCGGTGCGGTGATCACGACGGTGGTGCTGGCCGTGGTGCTGCTGACTGGCAGTGCCTGGCTGCTCGCCGCGCAGCTGGCGGTGTTCGCGGTGGGAGCGCTGGCCGGGCTGCGGTACGCGCCTTACGGCCTGCTCTACCGCTACCTGGTGCGGCCGCGGCTCGGGCCGCCGGCCAGCACCGAGCCCGCGGCCCCGCCCCGGTTCTCGCAGGGCGTGGGCATGGTCTTCGCCGCTGCGGGGGTGGCGCTTTACGCCGCCGGCCTGACCGCGGGCGGCATCCTGTTCACCGCGCTGGCGCTGGTCGCGGCGTTCCTCAACGCGGCCTTCGACCTGTGCCTGGGCTGCCAGATGTACCTGTTCATCCAGCGGAATCTAAGGGTCCGGCCGTCCGCCTAGCGACGGCACCTGACAAGGAGGTATATCCACCATGAGCCGATCCGACGTCCTCGTGGACGCCGACTGGGCGGAGGCCCATATCGGCCAGCCTGGTGTCGTCATCATCGAGGTAGACGAGGACACCAGCGCCTACGACAAGGGGCACATCCCGAGCGCGATCAAGATCGACTGGAAGAAGGACCTGCAGGACCCGGTGCGCCGGGACTTCGTGGACCAGACCGGCTTCGAGAACCTGCTGTCCGAGCGGGGCATCTCGAACGACGACACCGTGCTGCTGTACGGCGGCAACAACAACTGGTTCGCCTCCTACGCCTACTGGTACTTCAAGCTGTACGGGCACGACAAGGTGCTGCTGCTCGACGGCGGCCGGAAGAAGTGGGAACTCGACTCGCGCGAGCTGACCCGGGACGTGCCCGAGCGGGCGCGGACCAGTTACCAGGCCACCGAGCAGGACGCCTCGCTCCGCGCGCTGCGCGACGAGGTGATCGCCGCGATCGGCAAGCGCAACCTGGTCGACGTCCGCTCGCCGGACGAGTTCACCGGCCGGCTGCTCGCCCCCGCCCACCTGCCGCAGGAGCAGGCCCAGCGGGGCGGGCACATCCCGACCGCGCGCAACGTGCCGTGGTCCAAGGCGGCGAACGAGGACGGCACGTTCCGCTCCGACGACGAGCTCAGGTCGCTGTACGCCGACGAGGCGGGCCTGGACCTCACCGGCCGCGACACCATCGCCTACTGCCGGATCGGCGAGCGGTCGGCGCACACCTGGTTCGTCCTGCACGAACTGCTCGGCCTGCCGAACGTCAAGAACTACGACGGCTCCTGGACCGAGTACGGCTCGCTGGTCGGCGTGCCGATCGAGCTGGGTGAGGCCCGGTGACCGCGGACGGGTGCGGCGCGCCCGCGGGCGGCGTCAGCGCCAGCGCGGCCACCGGCAGCCAGGCCGTGGTGGAGGGACGGGTCACCCGCGAGGGCGCGCCGGTCGGCACCGGCTACGCCCGCCTGCTGGGCACCGGCGACGAGTTCGTGGCCGAGGTGCCGCTGGGCGACGACGGCGGGTTCCGGTTCTTCGCCGCGCCCGGGTCCTGGACGCTGCGCGTCCTGGCGCCGGGCGGCCTGCGGGCCGAGCGGCCGGTGGAAGCCGGCTACGGCCAGGTGACCAAGGTCGACGTGGCGCTTTAGTTTCTTGGTCCGCTGAGGGGCGCGGCCGCCGGGTTCAGGCCCGGCGGCCGCGCTTCGTCGTCGCGGATGCCATAGCGTTGCTTCCGGCAGATCTTTCCGCAGGAAGGACGGGCGATGGAGCAGACGGGGACTGCGGGCTGGGCCGGGATGAGCCCGTCCGGCACGGTAACGCTGGGCGGCACGCCGCTGCCGCTAGTCGGCCGCGCGCGCGTCTACGCATGCGGGATCACCCCCTACGACGTGACCCACGTCGGTCACGCCGCCACCTTCGTCTGGATCGACACCCTGGCCCGCGTGCTGCGGGACGCCGGCTCCGATGTGGTCATCTGCCGGAACGTGACGGACGTGGACGACGTGCTGCTGGCCGCGGCCGACCGGGCCGGCGCGCCGTACGACCGGTTCGCGGCCATCCAGCAGTTCTACTTCGACCGGGACATGGCCGCCCTCGGCGTCGGCCAGCCCGCCCAGCAGCCGCGGGCGCACGCCTACATCGGGCAGGCGATCGCGCTGGCGGCGGGACTGCTCGAGCGGGGGGCGGCGTACGAGCGGGGCGGCCAGGTCTGGTTCCGCGGCGAGGCGGCCGCGCAGGCGGCGGTGCCGGACCGCGAACTGGCCTTGCGGCTGGCCGCGGAATACGGTGACGACCCGGCCGACGAGGGCAAGGACAACCCCTTCGACGTCGCCGTGTGGCGGGTGTCGCACGGCGGGGAACCGGGCTGGGCCAGCCCGTGGGGCACCGGCCGGCCGGGGTGGCACGCCGAGTGCGCCGCCATGGCGCTGCACGCGTTCGGCCCGGCGGTCGACGTGCAGGCCGGAGGCGGCGATCTGTGCTTCCCGCACCATGCCTGCCAGGCGGCCATGGCCGAGGCGTTCACCGGGGTCACCCCCTTTGCCCGGGTCCGGTTCAACGCCGGGGTGGTCCGGGTGGCCGGGGCCAAGATGGCCAAGTCGACCGGCAACCTCGTCCTGGTCAGCGACCTGCTCAAGGAGCATTCCGCGGCGGCGGTGCGGCTGCTGATACTGGACCGCCGCTGGGGCCGGGACTGGGACTTCAGCCCGGACGGGCTGGACGCGGCCGAGGCCCGGCTCGAGCGCCTGCAGGCCGCGGCCGGACGCCCGGATCACGGCGTCGCCGGGAGCGGGGTGGGCGGGAGCGGCACCGCGGCGGTGGCCGCCACCCGCGCGGCGCTGGCCGCCGACCTCGACGTCCCGGCCGCGCTGCGCATCGCCGAGTCCGAGGGCGGCCAGGCGGCTCGTTCCCTCGGCGCCCTGCTCGGTCTCTGGTAGCGCGGGCCGGCCTCTGGCGCGGGTCCCCGTCGCGTCGCCTGATGTTCACCTCCGGGCGGGACGCTGCGGCTGGTGGGCTGGTGAACGGCCCAGTAGGCTTTTACCGTGCCCGAGCGCCGGCAGGAATTCGAACGCGACCTTGAGGCCATCGAGGCCAAGGTCATCGAGCTGTTCGCCATGGTCGGCGAGGACCTGCCCGAGGCGACCCGGGCGCTGCTGAACGGCGACCGCGAGGTGATCCGGGTCCTGCGCGAGCGCGGCCAGGTCATCGACGCCCTCTACCCGGAGATCGAGGACCTGGTCAACCGGGAGATCCTGCTGCAGGCGCCAGTCGCCTCGGACCTGCGCTTCCTGCTGTCGGTGCTGCGGATCGTGCCGGAGCTCAGCCGCTCCCATCACCTCGTCACCTCGATCGCCGCCCGGGCGAACCACATCCTCAGCGATGATCTCTCACCGCGCTGCCGCGGGCTCGTCGAGCGGATGGGCACTATCGCGTCCGAGATGTGGCGCCAGGCGGCGGACTCCTGGTACCAGCGTGACCGCTCGGCCGCGACCGCGCTCGACCAGCGCGACGACGAGATGGACGAACTGCATGCCAGCCTGATCGCCGAGCTCGCCTCGGGCGGGATGACGCTGCCCGTGGCGATGGAGATGACGCTGGTGGCACGCTTCTACGAGCGCCTCGGCGATCGCGCCGTCAGCATCGGCTACCGGGTGATCTACCTGGCCGGATCCTCGGCCGACTGATCCGCCGAGGACCCGGGCTGGCCGGGGCGGGTCTCAGCCCACCCGGCCGGTGACGTAGGCCTGGGTGCGGCTGTCCCGGGGATCCTCGAAGATCTGCCGGGTCCGGCCGTACTCCACCAGGACGCCCGTGCGGGTGTCACTCTTCTCGTCCCGCAGTACGGAATAGAACGCGGTGCGGTCGCTGACCCGCGTGGCCTGCTGCATGTTGTGCGTGACGATGACGATCGTGTACCGGGACTTGATCTCGTGCATCAGGTCTTCGATGCGGCCCGTCGCGATTGGATCCAGGGCCGAGCAGGGCTCATCCATCAGGACGACATCGGGTTCGACGGCGAGCGTGCGCGCGATGCAGAGCCTCTGGGCCTGGCCACCGGACAGCCCCAGGCCTGACTTGCTGAGGCGGTCCTTGACCTCGTCCCACAGCGCGGCCTGGCGCAGCGAGCGCTCCACGATCTCGTTCAGCTTGGCCTTGTTGCGCTCGCCGTTGATGCGCGGGCCGTAGGCGACGTTGTCGTAGATGGACTTAGGAAACGGGTTGGGCTTCTGGAACACCATGCCGATGCGGCGGCGCACGGCGATCGGGGACACGCCCGTGCCGTACAGTGATGCCCCGCGGTAGTGCACGCCACCTTCGACGCGGGCCCCGGGAATGAGGTCGTTCATCCGGTTCAGTGTCCGCAGCACGGTGGTCTTGCCGCACCCGGACGGCCCGATGAACGCCGTGATCTCGTTCTCGTAGACGGTCAGGGACACGTCCGTGACGGCCCGGAACGAGCCGTAGTAGATGGAGACGCCCTGGGCGTCGAAGACCGGGCTGCCTGCCGGCGCGTACACCTCGTCCTGCGGTGGCGTGTCCTGCAGCGCAGCGGCCTTGGGCAGCTGGGTCGAGGTCGCGAGGTTCGGTTCAGGCTGATCCATGTTTATTCCTAGCGCGATGTGGGCGGGCGGCATTCCTAGCGCGAGTACCGGGTGAACCGCCCGGTGACGAGGCGGGCTGCGATCATGAGGATAAAAGCGATCGCGATGAGCGTCAGGGCCGCGCCCCAGGCGCGGGACTGGGCGCCGAGGTACGGCTGGGTGGCGTTCGCGAAGATCTGGGTGGATAGCGCGGTGTTGGCGCCGCTGAACACGTTGGTGTTGGCGGCGGTCACGGTCAGGATGGTGAACAGCAGCGGCGCCGTCTCGCCCGCGGCCCTGGCCACGGCGAGCAGCGCACCGCTGACGATCCCGCCGATCGCGGCGGGCAGCACCACGGTCAGCGTGACGCGGGACTTGGTGGCGCCGAGGGCGTAGCTGGCCTCGCGCAGCGAGTCCGGCACCAGTTTCAGCATCTCCTCGCTGGACCGGATCACCACCGGCAGCATCAGGCAGCCCAGGGCCAGAGCGCCGGCCAGGCCCGAGTAGCCGAAGTGCAGCACCCAGATCGAGAAGATGAACAGGCCCATCACGATCGAGGGCACGCCGGTCATCACGTCGGCCATGAACCGGACGACCTGAGCCAGCGGGCCCCGCCCGCCGTACTCGTTGATGTAGATCGCGCCCAGCACGCCGAGCGGCACGGCCATGACCGCGGCCAGGGCGGTGATCTCGATCGTGCCGAGCACGGCGGGCCCCATCCCGCCGACGCCGGCCGGCAGCACGTTCGGCGGGATCGGGCCGCCGGTCAGGAACGACCAGCTGATGGCCGAGGCACCCTTGGCGATCACCGTGTACAGGACGAAGCCCAGCGGGATCAGCAGGATCACGAACGCCGTCACCATCGCGATGGTGACGATCTGGTTCTTGGTGCGCCGCCAGCCGGCCGGCTCGCGCAGGTCGACCTGGGGCTGCTCAGCGGCTACGGCCATCAGGCCCCCCTCTTGCGCCGCGCGGAGCGCTCCACGATCCCGCGGGCCATCAAGTTGACGATGATCGTGATCACGAACAGGAGCACGCCCAGTCCGATCAGGGCGGCGCGGAATTCGCCGGAGGCCTCGCCGAACTGGTTCGCGATGACCGCAGGCATGGAGTAGCCGGCCGCGAACAGGTGCGACGTGATTACCGGTGAGGAGCCGATGACGAGCGCGGCCGCGATCGTCTCACCCATGGCCCGGCCCAGGCCGAGCATGATCGCCCCGACGATGCCGCCCTGGCTGTGCGGCCAGACGGCGCCCTGGATCATCTCCAGCCGGGTGGCGCCCAGCGCGTAAGCCCCCTCCTTGTCGATGGCCGGCACGGTCGCGATGACCTCACGCGATAGCGAGGTCACGATGGGCGTGATCATGAAGGCCAGGATGAGCCCGGCGGTGAAGAATGAGGCGCCGCTCACCGGCGGCCCGAACAGGGCGCCGAGCACCGGGATCCCGTTCACGGCCGAGGCGATCGAGGTGTAGACGTGCTGCAGCCAGGGGGCGAGCACCAGGATTCCCCACAGGCCCCAGACCACCGACGGGACCACCGCCAGCAGGTCGACCACGTACACGATGGGCTGCGCCCAGCGGCGCGGCACGACCTCGGTCAGCAGCAGCGCCACGCCCACGCTGATCGGAACGGCCAGGATGATCGCGATCGCCGCCGTGATGACCGTGCCGTAGATGTAGGACAACGCGCCGAAGGAATTGGTCGCGGGGTTCCAGTCGGCGGTGAAGACCTTCAGGCCTTCCGTGCTGAACCACGAGGAAGCCTGCTGGCTGGTCGAGATGGCGATCAGCGCCAGGATCACCAGCACCAGCACGCCGGCCGAGGCCGCGAGGATCTGGAATACCCGGTCGCCGAGCGGGCGCCGGTGGGCCAGCGGGTGGGCGGACCCGGCCGGCCGGGCCGGGTCCGCCTCGACCGTAGCGCTCATGACGACGGATCCGTCCGAGTCGCTTGCATCACGGAAACCACCACTTACGAAGTGATCTTGCTGAGCTGCGCCACGGCCTGCTGGTCCAGATTACTGGGCAGCGGGGCGAGACCGATCTGGCCGAGTAGTTTCTGGCCGTCGCCGAGCAGGTAGCCGAGGTAGGCCTTGAGCATGGCCGCGTCGTTGGCGTTCGGCTGCTTGGCGTTGACCAGGTCCCACGACTGGTAGGTGATCGGATAGGCGTTGGCTCCGCCCTGCCAGACCGCGGCGAAGGTCAGGTCGGCCTTAGCTGTGACCGAGGACGCGGCCGCCGTGGCCGAGTCCGGCGACGGCGCGACGAAGGAGCCGTCCTTGTTCTTGACCGAGGCGAAGGTCAGCCCGGAGGCCTTGGCGGTGGCGTAGTCCACGTACCCGATGGCGCCGGGGGTGGACTTGACCACCTGGGCCACGCCCGGGTTGCCGCTGGCGGCGCGGGCGGAGGACGGCCACTTGATGGTCGAGCTGCTGCCCAGGGACCAGGCGCTGGGCGCCGCGTCCTGCAGGAACAGGGTGAAGTTTTCGGTGGTGCCGGAGGAGTCCGACCGGACGGCCAGGGTGATCGGCGTGCTGGGCAGGTTCGCCCCGGAGTTGTCGGCCTTGATGGCCGGGTCGTTCCAGGTCTTGATCTTGCCCGAGAAGATGCCCGCGATGGTCGCGGGTGACAGCTTCAGGTTGCTCACGCCGGACAGGTTGTACGCCATCGTGATGGGGCCGATGATGACCGGGAAGTACAGGATCGTCTTACCGGTGAACCCCGACGCCTCCTTGGAGGGGATGGGCGAGTCCGAGCCGGCGAAGTTGACGGTGCCCCCGGCCAGGTCGGTGCGGCCCTTGCCGGAGCCGCCGCCGCCGTAGTTGACGGTCATGTTGGGTTGAACCGACTTGAAGGCCGAGATGGCTTCCTGCTGGAAGGTGAGCTGGAACGTCGACCCGCTCCCGTTGAGCGTTCCGCTGAGGCTGGAGGAGCTGCCCGACGAGCCCGCTGCCGCCGAACCAGAGCCGCTACTCGCCGGGGAGCTGCTGCTGCTCGACGAGGAGCATGCGCCCAGGACCAGCGCCAAGGCGGCGACGGAAACCCCCGCCGCCGCGACCTGGTGTCTGTATCGAAGCTGCATATTCAGTACCCCTCAATTTTCTTTTCCGGCCGCTATGAGTGCAGCCTCGGACGGCCGGTCATCCGGTAAGACCGTGTGTGCGAGACCAGTTTGGCCACGTTGGCGGTACCGGCGGGGAAATGGAGTATGGATAAGAGGAGGCTGGAAGGTTAAGTTATGGTGTCCTAGCTCCGCGACCGACCGGGACGGGCGGCCCGGCGGGCCTGCGGGCCGGCCTTATCACAGGTGCGGAGACTGATCCCGCGTCGCCGGCTGAGACGGACGCCGGCTGGGGCGGATACGGAGCGGACGCTGGGCGCACCGTCACCGCACGGCCACCAGCCCGTCGGCGGAATTGCCACCGCCGGCGTCTTTGCGAAGATCCCGTTCAGCTATATGACATCAAGTGGCCGTCTGTTCGTTCCTCTTTTGTTCAATTCCCGTTTACCTGTGCTGCATATCAATGGGCGTGGGCAGGCAGGATCCTGCCGTCCCGCGCTCCGGTCGAGGACGAGTGAGGGCAGAAGTTGTCGTTGGATGCGGAACGGGCGCAGGCACCTTCCCGCAGCGTCGCGGGCAGGCGTGCGCGGGCTGCGATCACCCTCGCCGTTACCGTCCTCGCCCTGGCTGCCTGCAGCAGCCCGGCCCCGCTAACGCTGGGGTCTTCCCCGGTGGCCGTATCCTCGGCCGAGGCCGTGACGCTGCCGACGGCGCCCGCCGCCACCACCCAGACGCTGTCGGAAACCGGCAGCTCGCTGATGGCGCCGCTGTTCGCCCTCTGGGGACCCGCCTACCACGCGCGGTTCTCCCAGGTAACCCTGCGTACCACGAGTTCGTCCTCGGGCACCGGCATCGACTCCGCCGCGGCCGCCGCGGCCGATATCGGCGCGTCCGACGCCTATCTCTCCCCGGCCACCCTGGCCAAGCACACGCACCTGGTGAACATCCCGCTGGCCGTCGCCGCGCTCATGGTCGTCTACAACGTGCCGGGGATCAGCCCGGCGACGCACCTCAGGCTCGACGGCAAGCTGCTGGCGCGAATTTACGCCGGCCAGATCACCACGTGGGATGACCCGGCCATCGCGGCCGTGAACCCTGGCGTGAAGCTGCCGGGCACCAGCATCGTGCTGGTTCACCGGGGCGACGACTCGGGCAGCACCTTCCTGTTCACCTCGTACCTCAACGCCCAGGATCCGTCGGACTGGAGCAACTCGCTGATCGGCACCACGGTCGCCTGGCCGCGGCAGCCGGGCCAACTCAGCGCGGCCGGCACCGACGCCGTCATCAGCAACGTCAGGTCGGCCCCCGGGTCCGTCGGCTACGTCGGCGTGAGCTACCTGTCCCAGGTCAGGGCGGCGGGCGAGGGCGAGGCCGCGCTCGGCAACTCGGCGGGCAGCTACGTACTGCCGGCCGCGGGCACGATCCAGGCGGCGCTGGCCAGCTTCACCAACACGCCCGCCATCGAGACCATCTCGCTGGTCAACGGGTCGGGAGCGCGGGCCTACCCCATCGTCAACTACGAGTACGCCATCGTGAGCACCGTTCAGGGCAGCGCCGTCCGGGCGCGGAACCTGCGGGCGTTCCTCAGCTGGGCGATCACCAGCGGTGCCGCTCAGCTGGCACAGGTGAATTTCCAGCCCTTGCCGTCGTCCGTGGTCACCCTGTCCGGTACGCAGATCGCCAAGATCGAAGGCTGATACATGACCACGCGATATCCGGGATGAGCGCCGACGCCTCCGGACGTGACCGTCCGGTCCCCATGCAGCCGGCTCCGCCCCCCGCGGAGGCGGCGCCCTATCACGGCTCCGGCGTCGTGAACGATCGCGGGCCACTGCGGGCAATCACCGTGCTCGCCGACCGGATGGCCGCCGCGCTCGTGCACCGCGAGCCGGGCTGGCGGCTGCCCCGGCGCACCGCGCTGGCCCGGCGGTACAACGTCAGCCTGACCGAGATCGACGCCGCGCTCGGTGACCTGACCCGGCGTTCTCTCGTCCGGCGGCTGCCCGACGGGCAGCTGTACCGGGCCAGTCCGGCCGAGTACTGGATCCCGGTGGAGGGCGCGGTCGGCCTCGGCACGCGGCTGGATCCGATGGGCGGGGTGATCACCTGCCAGACTCGGCACGTCTCGCGTCGCGAGGCCCCCCAGGACGTCGCCTGGGCGCTGCGGCTGCCAGCGGGCGCGCCGATCCGGGTCATCCGGTGCGTCTGGGTGTCCGCGGGCGACCCGGCCGCCGTGTCCACCGCCTACCTGAATGAGCCGCCGGACGACGACGACGCCGAACCGGATCAGGAGCAGGACCAGCCGGTTCCCTCACTCGGTTCGGTGCTGAACACCCTGCCCGCGACCGCGGTCAGCGTCGAGATGTGCCCGCCGCAGCCGGCTATTGCCCGGAGCCTGCGGCTGTCGCCCGGGCAGCCGGTGATCACGGTCACGGTCAGGTTCGACGACGCCGCCACTGGTGAACCCGCCGGGCTCACCATGGTGATGATGAGGCCAGAATTGTTCAGGGTGGCCATTGACATTATTGAGGCGCCCGTCAGTACGCCCTTAGCGGTCCTGTCCTGACGGTGCTGTGCTGTTGGCACCGGGGGCACCACAGGGCTATTCGTGACCCACTGGCTCAAAGGGGAATCAGCTGTCTGGACGTGGTTCTCGCGGATGTCCCCGCTGCGGCGTGCCAGCCTGGACATACGCGCGTCGCACCTGGGACGCTGGGACGCGAGACGCCGGCCGAGGTCGTGACAGAGGCGGAATAGATGCCACGGCGTGCCCGATACCTCGTCCCCAGGGGGCTGCCCCGCCGTGACGAGATCCTCGCTGTATGCGTGGTGCTCGCGGTCCTGGTGCACCTGCTGTTCGCCCAGCTGACGATCATCCTCGCCGCCGTGTTCTACCTGGTGACCAAGCTGACCAGGTGGCGCCTGTCGTGGCTGGTGATCCCGGCGGCGGCCGGCCTGGCCTGGACCGCGACCGGTGCCGGGGCCGCGGTGGCCGGCTACACCGCCGGAGCCGCCCGGATAGCCAGCTACCTGGGCGAGCGCGGTCACCAGGCCGGTCACCTGCTGCACTTCACCGGCGCCTATGCGGGCATCGGGACCTGGCTGCCCCGCCAGCTGCCGCTGGCCCTGGTGGCTGGCGCCGTCGAAGCCGCCCTGGCCGGCTGGCTGAACTGGCTGCACACCGACGAGCAGGATCTGCGCCCGGTCCGGCCGGGCCTGATCGTGGCCGCCCGGCGCGCGGCCACGATCCACGCGATCCGGTCCGGCCGGGTCGTCGCCCGGGACGGCGGCTGCCTGGGGGTGACGGCCGGGTCGGGGACCCCGATCACGCTGTCCTGGGCCGAGGCGTCCGGGAGCGTAGCGGTCTGCGGCGCGGTCGCGGCCGACGTGCTGACGACCGGCTTCCAGCTCGTGTACGCCGCCGTCCGTCAGCGCAAGCCGGTATTCGCCGTTGATCACACCGGCGATCCGGCGCTGGCCGGCCAGCTGGCGGCGGTCTGTGCCGCGGCGGGCGCGACGCTGCTGGTGTTCGGCGGCGCGGGGGAGCCGGCTGGCGCCGGGGGGCCGGCCGACGCGGCGGCGCCGGCCGCCGCTGGAGCCGCGCGGGCCCGGGCCGCTTGCTACGAGCCCTTCCGGCACGGCTCGCCGGGCCAGCGGGCCGCGCTGATCACGACCATGCTCAGCTGGGACGGCCCGGGCCGTCAGTACCGGCGCAGCTGCGTCTCCTACCTCGACGACGTCTTCGAGCTGCTCGACGCGGCTCCCGGTGACCCGCGCGTTCCGGTGCTCGACGACGTCATCCACTTGCTCAACCCCGTCGCCATGCGGGCCCGGCTGGAGTACGTGCCCGCCGATCACCCCCGGCGCGATGTGCTGGCCGAGCGGATCCGGGTATCGGCCAGCCTCGTCAGCGCCGAGCCTGCCACCATCGCCGGGCTCAGCCATCAGCTGCGGGAACTGCGCGAGTCGCCGTTCGGCCGCTGGCTGCGCCCGTCGCCCGACGGCCCGGCGGCCGATATCGGCCTCGGCCGCGCGGTCACCGACCGCGCCGTGGTGCTCTTCCGGCTCGGCGGCCCGGTCGCGTCCGCTAGCTCGGCGATGCTTACCCGCCTGGTCTGCCAGGACCTGCTGGCCGCCGGATCGGCCCGGAACGGGACCGGCGCGGACGGCAACGGGCTCATCTGGCTGGCCGAGTGCGCCGCCGTGCCGCGCCAGCCGGTCACCGACCTGATCGTCCGCGGCCGGGCGGCCGGGTTGCCGGTGCTCGCGGCTACCACGTCGGCACCGGTGGCGGCCGACCTGGCCGGCCTGGTCAACGTGGTGGTGGCCCACCGGATGGCGGACGATGCCGCCGCGCGGCGGCTGTCCGCGGTCGCGGCCACCCTCCAGCCCGGCCCCGGTTCCGGCCCCGGCGCCGGCGCCGCCCAGCCACCCGGGCCGGGGGCCGCCGATCCGGCCGCGCTGCGCTCCGGCGAGTTCCTGCTGGCGGTGCAGGATCCGCCCCGGCTGGTCCCGGGCGGGCTCCTGGTCCGGGCCCGGGTACCCACGGCGATCCGGGGCGGGCGCGCCGCCGCGCCGCGGCGCGCCCTGGAGAACGCATGACGTCCCCCCGGGGCGGCCAGCTCCGGCTGGGCTGGCAGTACGTCATGGCCTGCCCGGATCCCGGGCCGCCGCCGCGCCGTCCCACTCCGCCGGAACCCGAGCGGCTCAGCCCGGACTGGGCGGCGGCCCAGCGCCGCGCGGAGAGCCAGCTCAACCGGCCGCTGAAGGCCGTGCTGGCCGTGGCCGTCGTGCTCGGCCTGGTGCTGGTCGCGTTCGGCGCCGCCGGCTCGCTCGGCGCTGTCCTCACCGGGCTCGCGGTGACCTGCTGCGCGCTGGTCGCGGGCGTCAGCGGGTACGCCCTCTGGCAGGGTGAACGCGCCCTGCGGTCGAGGATGGCCGACGAACGCGCGCGGATCGGCCGGGCGCGGGAGGCGCAGGAGAGCCGGCTGTTCGCCGGGCAGGCCGAGCACGCCGACCAGATGCGGGAGTGGCAGGCCCGCAGACTCGCCTACGAACGGCAGAAACGCTGGTATGCGGTACGGGTCCCGCCGGATGCGCACCGCACGGACATCGCGGGCGGCACGCTCCCGGGCTGGTCGGCGATGCTCACCACGGCCGCGGCCAGCCAGCTGGCCGCGAGCGGCGAGATTACGGTGCTCGACCTGACCGGCTCCGCGGTCGCGCTGGACCTGGTCGGATTCGCGCGCGCCCGCGGTACCGACCCGCTGGTCTGGGTGCTGCCCGATGACCTGACGGAGCTCAACCTGACCGGCGGGCTCAGCCGGGAGGCCCAGGCGGACCTGTGGTCGGCGGTGGCCGCCGCGGTCGCTGAGCCCGGTCCGGCCGGTGATCCTTCGCTTGACCGGGCCCGGGGCCTGGAGTCCCGGCTGCGCCAGCTGGCCACGGCCGGCCCGGAGCTCGTGCCGCTGCCGCGCGGCGCGCTGCGCGTGATCGCGCTGGACCGGCGGGTAGGCGCGGCGAGCAGCCGGCTGCTCGGCACCTACCTGGCGGCCGCGCTGACCCAGCTGCTGCGCGGTGACCTTCTGCCTGGCGATCCCCGGCCGGGTGACCTTCCGCCTGGGTCCCGGCCCGGGCCGGGCACGCTGTTCGTGCTCGGCGCGGACATGCTGCGCGGCGACACGCTGGACCGGCTCAGCGACGCGTGCGAGCGGTCGGCGACCGGGCTGGTGCTGGCTTACCAGGGCATCCCCGCGCACGTCCGGCCGCGGCTGGGCCGGGGTAACGCCGTCGTCGCCTTCATGCGGCTGGCCGGCGCCGAGGACGCCCGGGTCGCGGTCGAGCAGCTAGGGACCGGGCACCGCCTGGTGCTCTCGCAGCTCACTGAGACCATCGGCGGTCTCGCCGGCGACACCGCCGGCGGCGTGTACACCAGTACGGCCCGGGCGCCCGGCGCCGGTAAGGCCAGCGGCGGCGAGGACGGGGCGGACACGGCGCGGATCGGGGCGAGTACCGGGTGGGGGATGGCCACCGCCAAGGCCACCGCCGACAGCGAATCGCTCGCGCAGGCCCTGGAGCGTTCCCGTGAGTTCCCGGCCGGGCCGGACGAGCTCCGGCAGCTCCCGGCCAGCGCGATGATCATCAGGTACCCCGGACCGGGGGGCGGCCAGGTGGTGCTGGCCGACGTCAACCCGGGCATCGGCGGCCTGGCCGCCGCCACCGAGCTGACGCTGGAGGAAATCCGCGCCCGGACGGCCGAGAAGACGCCGGATCCGGCCGGTCCGGCCGGCGGCGACGCGTCGCTCCCCGGTGCCGCCGTCCCGGCTGCGGCACCAGGCCGGCCGGCTCCCAACGTCGGCCCGCCGCCGCGGCGCCTGGACTGGCGCCGGGGACGCTTCTAGGCCCATGCCCGGTTCTGCGCTGGCGCTGGCCCCGGGGGGCCGCGGTCTCCTGGCCGCACCGGCTCGTCGGGGCGGCCGCTCCGGTCCTGGACGTGGGCCGGACCGCGACCGGATAGCATCAGGGCCGAGATGAGCACTAGCAGCCCGCCGTCCCGGCGTACCAGCATTCCCCTCCGGGCCCGCCTGGCCACCACGGTCGGCGGCGCGGCCGGCCGGGCTTCCCGGCTGGCCGGCCGCGGCGACGGATCGGTCATCGGCGGGATCATCGGCTTGCGGCTCCAGCCGGACCTGCTCTCGCTGCTCGCCCGCGGGCGGCAGGTGGTCCTGGTGACCGGCACGAACGGCAAGACCACCACGACCAGGCTCATCGCCGCCTCGCTCGAAGCCCTGGGACAGCCGATCGCATCCAACGCGTTCGGCGCGAACATGGAGGCCGGCCTGGTCTCCGCGCTGGCCAAGGCCCCGGACGCCACCCTGGCCGTGCTCGAGGTCGACGAGAAGTACCTGCCGGCCATGCTGACGGCGACGAACGCCCGGGTAGTCGTGCTGCTGAACCTGAGCCGGGACCAGATGGACCGCGCGGCCGAGATCTGGATGCTCGCCCGCCGCTGGCGGGAGGCCCTGGCCGCGGCGCCCGGCTGCCGGGTCATCGCGAACGCCGACGACCCGCTGGTGGCGTGGGCCGCCGGACAGGCTCGCCAGGTCACCTGGGTGGCCGCCGGCCAGCGCTGGCACGACGACTCCTGGTGCTGCCCGCACTGCGGGTCGCACCTGCGCCGCGACGGCGAGGACTGGTACTGCGGCGAGTGCACGAACCGGCGGCCTCCGGTCCGCTGGGCCCTGGTGGGTGACGAGGTGATCGACCCGGCCGGCCGGTCCCGGCCGCTCGACCTGGCCCTGCCGGGCCGGGCCAACCGGTCCAACGCCGTGGTCGCGCTCGCCGTCGCCGAGGTGTTCGGCATCAGCGCCACTCAGGCGCTAGGGCCGGTCGGGCAGGTGCGGTCGGTCGCCGGCCGGTACACCCAGGTCGAGCGGAACGGCACGGCGCTGCGGCTGCTGCTGGCGAAGAACCCGGCCGGCTGGCTGGAGGCACTCGACGTCCTGGTGCCGCCCCCGGTGCCCGTGCTGCTGGCGGTGAACGCCCAGACGCCGGACGGCAAGGACACTTCCTGGCTGTGGGATGTGGACTACCGCAGGCTCCGCGGGCGGCCCGTGTTCGTGGCCGGGGAGCGCCAGCTCGACCTGGCGGTCCGGCTGGAGGCCGACGAGGTGCCCTTCCGGATGGTCGGGGACGTCGACGAGGCGGTCGGGCAGGCCCGCAGCAAGTCCATGGACGTGATCGCCAACTACACCGCGTTCCAGCAGATCCGCACGGCCCTTGGCCGCGTCGGCTGAACTGGCCAGCGGAAGACCTGGGCCAGCGGAAGACAGAGCGGAAGGCAGGACTGACGATGGACGAGCGCCGGGGAAGGCACGAGGCCGGACCGGCCCAGCGCGGGCCGTCGGCCGTCCGGCTGGTCTGGGTGTACCCGGATCTGCTGAGCACCTACGGCGACCGGGGGAACCTGCTGGTGCTCGCCCGCCGGGCCCGGCTGCGCGGCCTGCGGGTCGAGATCGCCGAGGTCAACTCCGACCAGCCGGTGCCCGTGGATGGTGACATCTACCTGCTGGGCGGCGGCGAGGACCTGCCGCAGATCCTGGCCGCCCGCCGTCTCGCGACGGGAGGCGGGCTGGCCGCGGCCGCGGACCGCGGCGCGGTGGTCTTCGCGGTCTGCGCCGGCTACCAGATCATCGGCACCGAGTTCGGCGGGGTGGAGGGCGAGCCGGTGCCGGGGCTCGGGCTGATCGACATCCGCAGCGGTCGCGGCGAGCGGCGCGGGGTCGGCGAGATCATCGCGGACGTCGATCCGGCCCTGGGCGTCGACCGGCTCACCGGCTTCGAGAACCATCAGGGCGTGACCCGGCGCGGGCCCGACGTCAAGCCGCTGGCCACCGTGGTCACCGGCGTCGGCAACGGGGACGGGACGGAAGGCTCCTACTCCGGCCGGATAGTCGGCACCTACCTGCACGGCCCGGCGCTGGTCCGCAACCCGGGCCTGGCCGACATGCTGCTCAGCTGGGTGGCCGGCCCGCTGCCCGCGGTCGACCCGCGGCAGGAAGACCTGGTGAGCAAGCTGCGGGCGGACCGCCTGGCCGCCGCCGCGGGCGTTCCCAGCTAGTTCAGGGAACCGGCCTGCCCCCGCCTGACCGTCCGCGACCATGATCGCGGGCAGTTAGGACCGTGGATCGACCGGAAGTGCCCGCGATCATGAAGACACCGCAGGCGGGCGGGTTAGTAGACCAGGGCCTGGGCGTTGCCGGTCATGATCTCGGCCACGAAGGTCGCCGCGCCGGAGATCCGGATTCCCTTGATCAGGTCGCCGGCTTCGATGTTGCGGCGGGCCGCGCACCGGGTGCACACCGTCACCGTTCCGGCGGCCAGGACCCCGGCGAGCAGGTCGGCCAGCGGAGCGGCGTGCGGCAGCGAGAAGTCCTCCGCCCGCCCGGGCAAGCCGAACCAGGCCGACTCCCCGGTCAGCCACAGCGAGACCTCGACGCCGCTGGCGACCGCGGCCGCGGCGACCGTGAAAGCCTGATTGCAGCGCTCAGGGTCGTCTTTGCCGGCCGTGACTTTTATGACGAGAGACCGCTCGGGCATGGCAGAAACTCTAGCCGCGCGGGCCCGGCCGGGAACAGGCGCGCCGGCCACGGCGTGCCGGGGACGCGGCCCGGGCCGCCCGCCCGTAAACTTGCGGGCTATGCACGGGATGCTGAGCGCGGCCATCCTGATCGGCGTATTCGCCGTGACCGCCGCGGTGTGCCTGTACCTGGCGGTGCGGGCGTTCGCGGCCGGGCGGGCGCAGACCCAGGCGCAGCCCCAGACGCAAGTCCATGGGCAGGTTCACGGACAGGCGGGGCGGCATGGCGATGCATCCTTACCTCGATCTCCATCCTGACCTCGAAGCACTGAGCTTCCTGCTCGGGCGGTGGGAGGGAGCGGGTGTCGGCGGCTACCCGACCATCGAGTCGTTCCAGTTCGGGCAGGAGATCAGCTTCAGCCACAACGGCAAGCCGTTCTTCATCTACACCAGCCGGACCTGGCGGCTGGACGACGAGGGGCACATCGGCCCGCCGCTCGGCACCGAGAGCGGATTCTGGCGCCCCCGGCCGGACAGCCAGCTCGAGGTGATGCTCGCGCATCCCACCGGGATCGTCGAGATCTACCTGGGCGAGATATCCGGCACCCGCATCGAGATGGCCACCGACGTGGTGGCCCGCACCGCCACCGCCAAGGAGGTGACCGCCGGGCACCGGCTGTACGGGCTGGTACCTGGCGGCGGGCCCGGCGAGCAGGATCTGGCTTACGCCTACGACATGGCCGCGGTCGGCCAGGAGCTCCAGCCGCACCTGTCGGCCCAGCTCAAGCGCGTCAGCTTCGGCGACGAAGGCGAAGAGTAAGAAGAACGGAACAGCGGGAACAAAAAAAAGCCCCCGGGCGACTCCGGTATTACGCGGGTGCGCCGTACCGGGACCGACTGGACAAGGTCGGCCAGCCCGGGGACTCGGTGTCTGCCAGGAATTAGCCGGCCGCCGCCCCACAGGACGTCATGCCGGCGGGTAGGCGGCTAGCTGGCAGCCACCTCACGAGTCCGTTTACCATGCATACTTTCGGACCACCTCCTTTCCCGCTTACCTCAAAGTTAGCCGCCCGGTCGCCGGGCAGGCAAGAGAATTTCGCGTGCCCCAGATCACACCGGCTGACTTGAACACGGGCCGAACTACTATGAGCCCATGGACCGGGAGGTACCGTCCCCCAGCGTGGCCGTGCGCGGATGGGATGAGCAGCTGCGCGCCCGCGGGTACCGGGTGACCCCGCAGCGCCAGCTCGTACTGGAGGCGGTGGCGCGGCTCGATCACGCCACCCCGGAGGAGATCGGCGCCCAGGTCCAGCAGACGGCGCGTGGCGTCAACATCTCGACCATCTACCGCACGCTCGAACTGCTCGAGCAGCTCGGCATGGTGACGCACACCCACCTCGGGCACGGCGCGCCCACCTACCACCTGGCCAGCCACGCCGACCACGTGCACCTGGTCTGCCGCGACTGCGGCCGGATCACCGAGATCGGCCCGGACGCGATCCGCCCCCTGATCACCGCCCTCGACGAGCGTCACGGCTTCGAGACCGACGTCGGCCACCTGACCGTCTTCGGCCGCTGCCAGGAATGCCGCCCCCGCTGAATGAGTCATACCCTCTGAGGGGGCAGGCCGGCGGGATCGGGCGGGACAAGAGTGAGAGGACATTACGGTGAGCACGAGCCTTCTTTTGAGCTGGCCCGGCGCGGTGGAAGCAGCGTGGCCTGACGAGGGCGTGGCATGGCACTACGGCGACCCAATGCGCGAGCAGCGCACGGCCGAGAGCGCGGCCGCGATCGTGGACCGGTCCAACCGGGGCGTGCTGCGGATCACCGGCGGGGACCGGCTGACCTGGCTGCACAGCCTCACCACGCAGCACCTGACGGGGCTGGCGCCGGGCAATACCGCCCAGGCCCTCGTGCTCAGCCCGAACGGGCACGTGGAACACCACCTGACGCTGACCGACGACGGCACGACGACATGGCTGCACGTCGAGCCGGGCACCGCGCCGTCGCTCACCGAGTTCCTCGAGTCGATGCGGTTCATGATGCGGGTCGAGGTGGCCGACGTCAGCGCGGACTACGCGGTGCTCACGGTGCTGGGCTTGCGCGGTGACGACCTGACCGTGGGACTCGACGGGGTGACGGCGAGGCTCGAACCAGACTCGTTCGGGGTCATTGATCTGGTGGTGGCGCGGGACCGGCTGCCCGAGCTGGCCGGTGAGCTGGTACGGCGGGGGGCCGCCGCGGCGGGGATGTGGGCGTTCGAGGCGCTCCGGATCGCCGCGCACGTGCCCCGGCTCGGCCTCGACACCGACCACCGGACGATCCCGCACGAGGTGGGCTGGATCGAGACCGCCGTGCACCTGAACAAGGGCTGCTACCGGGGCCAGGAGACGGTGGCCCGGGTGCACAACCTCGGCCATCCGCCCCGGCGGCTGGTCTTCCTGCACCTGGACGGCAGCGTGGACCGGCTCCCCGAGCACGGCGACCCGGTGGAGACCGCGGATGACGGAACGCGGGCCACGGTCGGCTTCACGGGTTCGGCGGCCCGGCACTACGAACTCGGCCCGATCGGGCTGGCCCAGGTCAAGCGGAACGTGCCGGTGGACGCGCCGCTGCTGGCGGGGGGCGTGGCCGCGGCGCAGGAGGTCATCGTGCCGCCGGACGCCGGCGCGAACGTGAAGGTGACGCTGCGCCGCCGCCAGATAGTCTGAGAAACCCCAGGACGCCCCGGAAGACGGAGGTCAGCCCGCCTTGCTGCGCAGAGCCCTGCTTGCGGCGTCAGCCAGTACCCGGCTGCGCGAGCTCATCACGACCGCGCCGCAGACGCGCGCCATCGTCGACAGGTACGTGGCGGGCGAGACCGCCGACGAGGCGGTCCGGGTCACCCGCAAGCTGCGGGCGGCCGGGCTGCTCGTCACCCTGGATTACCTGGGTGAGGACACCAAGGACCCGGCGCAGGCCGCGGCGGTTACCGACGAGTACATCCAGCTGGTCGGCAAGCTCGGCGCCGAAGGGCTGACCGGAGGCGGGACCGCGGAGGTCTCGGTGAAGCCGACCGCGGTCGGGCTCTTCCTGGGAGGCGGGACCGCGCAGGAGAACATCAGCCGGATCTGCGCCGCGGCGCGCGAGGCGGGCACCACGGTGACGCTGGACGCGGAGGAGTTCGCCGCGATCGAGCCGACGCTGCGGATCGCGGCCCGGCTCCGTGGCGAGTACGGCGATCTCGGCTGCGTCATCCAGGCCTGCCTGCGGCGCAGCGAGGCGGACGTCACCGCGCTGGCCGCCTACGGGACCCGGGTCAGGCTGTGCAAGGGCGCTTACGAGGAGCCGGACAGCGTCGCCTTCACCAGCCGCCGCGAGGTGGACTTGTCGTACGCGCGCTGCCTGCGGGCGCTGATGAACGGGCCCGGTTACCCGATGCTGGCCACCCACGACCCGCGGCTGATCGACATCACCACGTCGCTGGCCCTGCTGACCGGCCGTGCCCCGGACAGCTTCGAGTACCAGATGCTCTACGGCATCCGCCCGGCCGAGCAGCGGCGGCTGGCCGGCACGGGCGCGCGGATGCGCGTCTACGTTCCCTACGGCGGCGACTGGTACGCCTACCTGGTCCGCAGGCTGGCCGAGCGGCCCGCCAACCTCGCCTTCTTCCTCCGCTCGCTGCGGCCGGAAAGGTAGGCCCGAATGGGAACCGCCATGATCGCCATTCTGGGCACCGGCAAGATGGGCGAGGCCCTGCTCTCCGGCCTGCTGCGAGCGGGCCGGCCCCCGTCGGCGGTGGTGGCCGCGGTCCGGCGCGAGGAACGGGCGGCCGAGCTGCGGGACCGCTACGGAATCGGTGTGACGGACGCCACGTCGGCCGCCAAGCTGGCGGACACCCTGGTCCTGGCGGTCAAGCCGCAGGACATGGGCAGGCTGCTGGACGAGATAGCGCCCGTGGTGGCGCCGGACACGCTGGTGATCTCGGTCGCGGCCGGGATCACCACGGCGTTCATCGCCCGTCGGCTGCGGCCCGGCGGCACCGGTGACCCCGGCGACCTGGGTAACCCCGTCGTCCGGGTCATGTCGAACACGCCGGTGCTGGTCGACGAGGCGATGAGCGTGATCTCGGCCGGATCCGGGGCGGGCGAAGAGCACCTGCGGCGGGCGGAGGAACTGCTCCGGCCGGTCGGCAAGGTGCTGCGGATTCCCGAGTCGCAGCAGGATGCCGCGACCGCGCTGTCCGGCAGCGGGCCGGCCTACGTCTACTACCTGGTCGAGTCGATGGTGGACGCGGGCATCCTGCTCGGGATGGCCCGCGGTGCCGCGCTGGAGATGGTCACCCAGGCGGTCTACGGCGCGGCTACCATGCTGCGTGACTCCGGCGAGCACCCGGTGATCCTGCGGGAGGCGGTTACTTCGCCCGGGGGGACCACGATCTCGGCCATCAGGGAGCTGGAGCGGCACGGGGTCCGGGCCGCGTTCCTGGCGGCCATCGAGGCGGCCCGCGACCGCGGCCGCGAACTCGGTGCTGACTAGTGGGGGCCGGGTAGTGTCCTGCCCGCTCACGCTGGCCTGGGACGAGCGGCTGACCGGGTACGACTTCGGTCCCGGGCATCCGCTCGCGCCGGTACGAGTCGAGCTGACCATGGCGCTGGCCCGCGAGCTGGGCGTGCTGAGCCGGCCGGACGTGACGATGGTGACGCCGGCACCGGCGGAGCAGGCCGAGCTCGAGCTGGTGCACGACGCCGCCTACATCGACGCGGTCCGCCAGGCGGGCCGGGACGGCCGGCCGAACGGCCGGTACGGGCTCGGCACCACCGACAACCCCGTCTTCACGGGCATGCACGAGGCGTCCGCGCTGGTGGCCGGGGCGACCCTGGCCGCCGCCCGCGCGGTCTGGCGGGGCGAGACCGGGCACGGGGTGAACATCGCCGGCGGCCTGCACCACGCCATGCGCCGGTCGGCCAGCGGGTTCTGCGTCTACAACGACCCGGCCATCGCGATCAGGTGGATGCTGGCGCAGGGGGCGCAGCGGATCGCCTACGTGGACGTCGACGTGCACCACGGCGACGGGGTGCAGGCGGCTTTCTACGACGATCCCCGGGTGCTCACGATCAGCCTGCACGAGCACCCGGCGACGCTGTTCCCCGGCACCGGGCTGGCGACGGAGACCGGGACCGGGGACGGCCGGGGCTACGCCGTCAACGTGCCGCTGCCCGCGGGCACCGGCGACGCGGGCTGGCTCCGCGCGTTCGACGCGGTGGTCCCGCCGCTGCTGCGCGCGTTCGCGCCCGAGGTGCTGGTCAGCCAGCACGGCTGCGACAGTCACCGGCTCGATCCGCTGGCCAACCTGTCGCTCAGCGTCGACGGGCAGCGGCGCACCGAGCTCATGGTGCACGACCTGGCGCACGAGGTGGCCGGCGGACGATGGCTGCTCACCGGGGGCGGTGGCTACGAGCTGGTGCAGGTGGTGCCGAGGACGTGGACCCACCTGCTCGCGGTGGCCTCGGGCGCCCCCGTCGACCCGGCGCTGGCGGTGCCGGCCGGCTGGCGTTCGTTCGCGACCGAACGAACCGGTGAGCACGCGCCCGAACGGATGACCGATGGCGCGCCGGCTGAGTTCATTCCTGTCTCAGCGGGCATCGATCCCGCCGATCGCGTGGACGCCACGATCATGAACACATGCCGTGCCGTATTTGCCTGGCACGGGCTGTCTGCACCGTTCTGATAGTTGTGCAAATGCAAGTGCACGCGGGTCGTGAGCCAGTTTTTTTCCCACAATGCTGTTCCGGGGCGACAGATGTCAACTGATAACAGCCGAAAGAAGTACGGGAAAGCTGCAGCTCAGAGCGACGAAGGTGACTTTCCCGGGGGGCGCGCCCCGGTGATTGCGTCCGGACAGTAACAACAATGAAGCTATGTACGGGGTTGCTCTTTTCTGTGCGGGACTTACCCTGGAGACGTACGTGACTGGTGCGCCGAATCCCGTCAAGTGCTCGGCTTCGTACGGAAGAGGCAAGTTCGATGGCAAGTGAAACTCCCCTTAGTGACGTTAGGTTTCTGACCGTTGCCGAAGTGGCCTTGATCATGCGCGTGTCGAAGATGACCGTGTATCGACTAGTGCACTCCGGCGAGCTCGAAGCGATCCGCGTAGGACGCTCCTTCCGGGTACCGGAAGCAGCCGTCAACCAGTACCTGCGGGCCGCGTTCGTCGGGACCGGCTGAGCCGCCCCTGGACTCGGACCGCTCCACCCAAGCCGGATTCCCGTGCGCGGGAATCCGGCTGGCATGCGGGGGCGCGCGGCGGGAACCACCGCCGCGCGGCCTGGCCGCCCGCAGCGCGTTCCCTCCCGCGGCTCCCGGTCGCCTGGGTTCGGCGCATGGCCGGGATCGGCTGCCCTAGCACGCCGCATCAGGGGTAACCTCTTACGTTGGGTGTGTGTCCAGCCGCCCCCACCGGGCGAGCGTGTTGGCGTACCCGTCATCCGCAGTGCGTCATCCGCAGTGCCTAAGAAGAGGTGGTCCTATGGGCTCAGTCATCAAGAAGCGCCGCAAGCGCATGGCCAAGAAGAAGCACCGCAAGCTGCTCAAGAAGACCCGCATCCAGCGCAGGAACAAGAAGTAACGACTCCCTTGCGCCGCTCCCGGCCCCGCCGGGCCTGGGGCACCATAGGGGTCAATGTCAGTTCCTGTCCTGGTTGGGTTCGCGGGCGTGCTGGTCGCGGCAGTGGCGACCGGCATGCTCGCCGGACAGTGCGTCCGCCCGCGGGGGAACCAGCCGCGCGCCAGCCTGATCGCCGCGACGGTCGCGACGCTGGGGCTGACCGTCGCGCTCGCGGCGCAGAGCCGGGGCTTCACCAGCGGCTTCGATCAGATCACGTTCCGGGCGGTCCAGCTCGCCGCGCTCGTGCTGGTGCCGCTGGCGCTGGCCTGGGGCCTGGCCGAGCTGGCGGTGCGGAACGACGCGGTCCGGTTCGGCGGGCGGCTGGTGCTGGCCGCGGTGGCCGTGGTGACCTCGGTCATCCTGGCGACCGACCCGCTCAGCGGGCAGCCGTTCGGCCGGGAGTGGCCCCTCGGCGCCGTTCACTTCCAGCTGATCGCGCGGTCGGCCCTGGACGCGGGGCAGGCGGTGGCGGTGCTGGCCGCGCTGGCGTGCGTGAGCCTGGTCCTGGCCGGGCGCGGCCCGCGGCCGCCGCTGGCGGCGGCCGTCCCGCCGGGACTCGCCGTGCTCATGACGGCCGGGATGCGCTTCCCGGTCCCGGCTCGGGTGGCGTACCCGCTGCTCACGGCGATGGCGGCGGTGCTGGTCTGGTTCGGTGCCAGCAGGATCGGCGAGATGCCCGGGCGCGGCGAGCGACATGAGAGGCTAGACGGCGTGCATGATGGGGGCGGCCGGTACCGGCCCGATGACGAGTTCCGGCCCGGCGACGCGTACCGGCCGGCCGAGGGCTCCCCGCCCGCGAGCCCGTACGCGCCCTACGGCCGGCGCCCCGGCAGGCCGCCGGCACCGGCACAGCCGCCGTCG
>JAJKHX010000024.1 GCA_021154785.1 Nocardiopsis sp. | reverse complement strand
GGAAGTGCGGCGCCACCGCCCGCACGATGTCGCCGGCCGCGAACGGGGTCGACACCAGGGCGGCCACACCGATGGACACCGCCAGGCCTTGCAGGCCCGCGACCTCGTCCCCGACCGCCTGGGTGAGCAGGATGTAAGCGGCCCAGCAGGCCGCCGCGCCGAGGGCGAGGATCACGCCGAGCAGGCTGCCGCCACCCTGCCACGGGTGGGTCAGCAGCAGCACGCCGATCGCGGCCAGGCCAGGCCACAGCAGCCGCCGGGCTCCCCGTCCGCGCACGACGGCCACCCCGAGCGGGCCGAGGAACTCCAGCGCGCTGGCCGTGCCGAGCGGCAGCCGGGCCACCGACGCCATGAACAGCATGGTCACGCCCGCGGTCACCGTCCCGAGGGCGATCGTGGCGAGCAGGACCGGGCGCCGGAACCGCCAGGGCTTCGGCCGCACCACGACCGCCAGGATCACCGCCGCCCAGGCCAGCCGCAGCCAGACCGCCCCGAGCGGGCCGATCTGGCCGAACAGCGGGACGGACAGTGCCAGGCCGAGCTGGACCAGGGTCATCGAGCCCACGGCCATCAAGGCGCCGGCCCGGGGGGTCGACCAGGCCGGGTTCGCGGTGCGGATCATGATCCCAGTACACCCGAGCCGCATCGTCCGTGTCCACGTGAGATTGATGGACATACCGTTCGCTCATAATGAATGATTGCGACGTGGACCCGCGCCGCCTGGAGTTGCTGCTCGAGCTGTCCCGCCTGGGTTCGATGCGGGAGGTCGGCGAGGCGATGCACGTCACCACCTCCACCGTCTCGCAGCAGCTCGCGGCGCTGGCCCGGGAGGCCGGTACCCCGCTGACCGAGCCGGACGGACGGCGGGTGCGGCTGACCCCGGCCGGGCGGCGGCTGGCCGATCACGCGGTCACCATCCTGGCCGCGATCGAGGCCGCCCGGCGTGACCTGGACCCGGCCGCCCAGCCGGCCGGGACGGTACGGGTGGCCGCCTACGCCTCGGCGTTCGGCCAGGTGCTGCTGCCGGTAGCCCGGATCCTGGCCGGCCGGCAGCCGCAGGTCCGGCTGCAGCTGCTGGAGCACGAGCCCGCCGAGGCCCTCGGCATGCTCGCCGCGGACGAGATCGACCTCGCGCTGACCTATGACTACAACCTCGCGCCGGCCAGGTTCGGGCGGGGCCCGTACGGCCGTCAGCTGCACGCCGTGCCGCTGGGCTCGGTGCCGTGGAGCCTGGGCACGCCATCCTCCGGTGACCGGTCAGCGGGCACCGCGGCCGAGGTATTCGGCCGGTACCGGGACCACGACTGGATCGTCAACTCGCGCAACACCGCCGACGAGGAGGTGCTCCGCATCGTGGCCTCGCTGGCCGGCTTCGAGCCGCGCATCGCGCACCGCGCGGACAGCCTCGACCTGGTGCAGGAAATGATCGTGGCGGGCCTGGGAGTAGGACTGCTCCCGTCGGCGCGCACCGTTCGCGGGGTGACCCTGCGGCGGCTGCGGCAGCCCGAGGTGGTCCTGCGGCCCTACGCCGTGACGCGACGCGGCCATGACGCCTGGCCGCCGCTGGCCCTGGTGCTCCGCCTGGTCGCCGACACCGCCGGCGCTGCTGGAACCGCCGGCGCTCCTGGGACCACCGGCGCTGCTGGGGCCATGGGGGCTCAGCCGTAACGGGCGAGGAAGACCTCCACGGCGGAGTCGGCGACACGGTCGAGCTGGTCATCGGGCGGCGGATCGCCGGTCCCGGCGAACATGAGCTGGTTCATCGGCTGGTACATGACGAGCCCGGCGAACTGGTAGGCGGCCAGCGTGGGGTCGCCGAGGTCGTGCAGCAGGCCGCGGTCCGCCAGGCCTTGCAGCGCCTCCCCCAGGATCACCAGGGCGCGGTCGAAGCCCTGCTCGAACCAGGCCCGCCCGATCTCGGGGAAGCGGTCCGCCTCGGCGATCACGAGCCGGCGCAGCCGCAGCACGTCCGGCTGGAGCAGGCCGCGCAGGAAGCCGCCGGCCAGGTCGCGCAGCGCGGCGCGCACGTCCCGCGCGTCGGCGAGCGTGCTCGCGACCACGGCGGCCAGCCGGTCCACCACCCCGGCGCTGGTTACCCCGATGACCTCGGCGAACAGGTGCTGCTTGTCGCCGAACTGCTTGTACACCGTCTGCTTGGACACCGAAGCGGCCGCGGCCACCTGGTCCGTGGTGGCGCCGAGATAGCCGTTCCGCACGAACACCTCGGTCGCCGCCGCGAGGATCACCTGGCGCCGCCGCGCGGATCGCCCCGTCTCCGCGTCCGGCCCCGGGTCCAGCTCGAGCTCCACGACGGCTCCCTTCCTGACGCTCTCGCCACGGCGCCGGTTCGCCCGCCCCAGCGCCGGTTCCCTCCATCACAGTGCCGGTTCGCCCGCCACAGTGCCGGTTCCCCCGAATAGTACTAGACGGTACCGTACTCTTTATAGTACGGTACCGTTCAGTACTCAACAGGGCGTACCGGCTGGAAGGGACCCGGCCGGACAGCGCTGCAAAAACAACGGGAGGAATGACATGAGCACGGTTCACTCCGCCGACGGCACCGCCATCGCGTTCAGCGTGCAGGGCGAGGGCCAGCCGCTGATCCTGGTCGACGGGGCGACGAGCCACCGGGCCGTCAACCCGCTGAACGCCGACGTCGGGAAGCTGCTGAGCGATCAGTTCCGGGTCTACGCCTATGATCGCCGGGGCCGCGGCGAGAGCGGCGACACCGGCCCGTACGCGGTGCAGCGGGAGATCGAGGACCTGGCTGCCCTCATCGAGGACGCCGGGGCGCCCGCGCTCGTCTGCGGCTTCTCCTCGGGCGCCATCCTGGCCCTGGACGCCACCGCGGCCGGGCTGCCGATCAGCAGGCTGGCGGTGTTCGAGCCGCCCTTCATCGTGGACGACGGCCGTCCGCCGCTGCCGGCCGACTACGTCGCGCGGCTCGACGCGTACACGGCGGCTGGCCGGCCCGGCGACGCGGTTGAGCTGTTCATGACCGCCGCGGTCGAGATGCCGCCCGAGGCCGTGGCCGGGATGCGGGAGAGCCCGTTCTGGCCGGCGCTCGAGGCGGTCGCCCCCACCATCGCCTACGACGGCCGGATCGTCGGGACCACGATGTCCGGCGGGCCGCTGCCCGCGGACCGGTGGGCCGCCATCAGCGTGCCGGTGCTGGCGATGTACGGGCGCGGCACCGCCCCCTGGCTCATCGCGGGCGCCCGCGCGCTGGCCGGCCTGCTGCCCACCGCGACGCTGGAGGCGGTGGAGGGCGAGCAGCACAGCGTGGCCGCCGACGTGCTGGCCCCGGTGCTGCGCCGGTTCGCGGCCTGACGATCTTGCGCCGTGCGGTGTGCGGCCGGGAGGATCAGGTCTTGGGCCGGCGGCACCGGAGCTGACGGCGGCGGACGGAGACAGCGCATGCGGATCGGCATCATGGCCGCGGAGACGGGCGGCGACCAGGCACTGGTCAAACTGGCTGATCAGCTCCGCCGGGCGGCCGACGACGGGCTGGCGTCGGTCTGGATGTCGCACGTTTTCGGGCTCGAGGCCCTGACCTCGCTGGCGGTCGCCGGCAGCCAGGTGCCCGGCATCGAGCTCGGCACGGCCGTCGTCCCCACCTACCCGCGGCATCCGGCGGTGCTGGCGCAGCAGGCGCTGACCGCGGCGCTGGCGGTCGGCCCCGGCCGGCTGGTCCTCGGCATCGGGCTGTCGCACAAGATCGTCATCTAGGACATGTACGGGTACAGCTTCGACAAGCCGGCCCGGCACATGCGCGAATACCTGTCGGTCCTGCGGCCGCTGCTGGACGGGACCGCAGTCAGCGTCGATGGCAGCACGCTGAGCGCGCACATCGGCCTGTCCACGCCCCGGGCGGCGGCCCGGGTGCCGGTGCTGCTGGCCGCGATGGCACCGCGCATGCTGCAGCTGGCCGGCGAGCAGGCCGACGGCACGGTGCTGTGGATGACCGGGCCCGCCACCGTCCGCGACTACGTGGTCCCGGCCATCTCGGCCGCGGCCAGTGCCGCGGGCCGGCCCGGCCCGCGCGTCGTGTGCGGCCTGCCGGTCTGCGTGACGGGCGACCCGGCCGCCGCCCGGGCGCGCGCGGCGGACGAGCTCGCCATCTACGGGCAGCTGCCGTCCTACCGTGCCATGCTCGACAAGGAAGGCGCGGCGGGCCCCGGCGACGTGGCGCTCGTCGGGGACGAGGACGCGGTCGCGGCGCAGATCCTGGCGCTCGGGGACGCCGGGGCGACCGACTTCATCGCGGCTGAATTCGGTGGTGCCGAGGACCGGGACAGGACCCGCAGCCTGCTGAAGGCCGTCAGCGCCGGAAGCTAGCCCTTCCGCAGCCCGGCGATGAGCAGCGCGACCATGCGACGGGCGTCGTAGCGCGGGTCGCCGTCGACGCCGGCGCACAAGTTGCCGACGCCGTACAGGAGGCCGAAGGCCTCCACGTCCGGCCGGATCTCGCCGGCGTCGACGGCAGCGTCGAGCAGCTGAGCGCACACCGGCTCCAGGCGGTCCAGGAAGTAGGCGTGCAGCGCCTTGAAGCCGGCCTGGTCAGACCGCAGCGCCGCGGCGAGCCCGTGCTTGGTGACCAGGAAGTCGACGAACTTATCGATCCACCGGGTCAGCGCGGCGTGCGGCGTGCCGCTGCTGGCCAGCAGGGCCGGCCCGGCCTCGGCGCAGGCGTCGACCTGGTGCCGGTAGACGGCGATGATCAGGTCGGCCCGGGTCGGGAAGTGGCGGTAGATCGTGCCCATCCCGACGCCGGCCCGGGCCGCGATGTCGCGCACCGGCGCCTCCACGCCGGACGTGACGAACACGGCGGCGGCGGCCTCGAGCAGGATCTGCTCGTTGCGCCGGGCGTCGGCGCGTTTCCGCGGAGACGCTAGACCTGCCTGCCCGTCGGCACCGGCCACCGGGACGCTCCCTTCCTCGCTCAGGTTCTTCCTCGCCCAGGTTGACAAGCGGAACAGTGCTCCGTATGTTGAGCGGAGCAGCGTTCCGCTTGTCATGATAGGGGAAACATCATGCCGTACCGCAGCCTGGGTCGCACCAGCGGGCAGCTCAGCGAGCCGAGTTTCGGGATCGCGACGGCCCCGCAGCAGGTCAGCTACGACGACGTGCTGCGGGTCTGGCGGGAGGCGGACACGATCCCGCACATCGAGCACGCGTGGCTGTTCGACCACCTCATGCCGATCGGCGGGGACCCGGACGGGCCGATCTTCGAAGGCTGGACACTGCTGTCGGCCCTGGCCGCGCAGACCGGGCGACTGCGCCTGGGGCTGCTCGTGACCAGCAACCGCTTCCGGCCGCCCGCGATGCTGGCCAAGATCGCCACGACCGTCGACATCGTCTCCGGCGGGCGGCTCGACTTCGGCATCGGCGCGGGATCGCGCCCCAGCCATCCGCTGGCCCGGCGCGAGTACGCGGCCCACGGCCTGCCCTACGACGACTTCGCCTACTCGGTCGGGAACCTGGCCGAGGCGTGCACGGTCATCCGGCGGCTGTGGACCGAAGACAAGCCGTTCGACTTCGACGGCAGCTACGTCCACCTGACCGGAGCGTTCGGCAACCCCAAGCCCGTCCAGCGCCCTCATCCGCCGATCGTGATCGGCGGACGTGCCACCGCGACGCTGCGCGTGGTCGCCGAGCACGCCGACGTGTGGAACATCCCTGGCGGCGACATCGAGGACGTCGTCGCCCGCAGCGCCCGGCTGGACCGCCTGTGCGCCGAGATCGGCCGCGACCCCGCCTCGATCACCCGGTCCATCCACTTGCCGGTCTCCTACGACCACCCCGCTACCACCCGGGCCGCGATCGCCGAGGCCACCGGCGCCGGCTTCGGGCACGTCGTCCTGGGGCTGCCTTCCCCGTATCCCCAGGGCGTCGCCCGCTGGGTGGCCGACGAGATCATCGGCCAGCCGGCCTAGCTCTGGACGCTAGGTCTGGACGGTGTCTCCGGCCGGGAACGGGCGGCGTGGCCCGTCGCCATCCAGGATCCAGGCCTGCTGGCGGCCGTGCACCTGCCACTGGCAGCCGTGGCCGGACAGGTCGACGACCGCGGTGTCCTCGTCGATCCCGAGCACCGTCGTCTCCGGCGGCGCGCCCGTCGCAGCCCGCGCGACCAGGTCCGGCGCCCAGGAGGTCATCGTGTCGAAGTGCGGCAGGACGCGCAGGTGCGGCAGCACGCCGAGGCCGGGTTCCGGCTCGCTGGCCGGGTCACGGACGGCGGGCACCCAGTCGGTGAGCGCGATCGCTCCCGCCGAGCACCCGGCCAGCGCCGCCCCGGCCCGCCAGGCCGCCTCGATAGCGGCCCATACCCGCGTCCCGCGCAGGGTCCGGGCCAGGAAGAGCGGGCTGCCGCCGGACAGGTAGATCAGGCCGGCCCCGGCGATCAGGGCCGCCAGGTCCCGCGAGCCAGCTTCGTCGCGGTCCCTGACCACCACCGGCACCGGCTCCACGCCAAGGCGTTCGGCCTGCGCCACGCCCAGGTCGATCCAGTACTGCAGGCGCCGTTTTCCCTCGGGCGCGGCTGCCGTCGGGATCTGCACATAGCGAGGTGGGCGCCCCTCGATCAGCGCGCTCTCGACGCCGGCCATCACCGGCAGGTACTCGCCGCTGCCCACCAGGGCCAGGGGTCCCGGGCTCGATCCCCGCGCCTGTCCTGATCCCTGCGCCTGTCCCGGCCCCTGCGCCTGCATGGCCTCACGCTAGCGCTCACCTGAGCAGCTTGTGCACCTCACGGAAGCTTGGGTGCCGGGCATCACGCAGCCATTCGAACAGGACCATCTCCGACGTCACGATCTCCGCACCGTGCTGGCGGGCCCGCTCGATGGCTGCCGCCCGGTCGGCCGGGTCACGTGAGCCGGTGGCGTCCGCCGCCCAGGCCACCCGGCGGCCCGCCGCCAGCAAGTCGAGCACCGTCTGCAGGACGCACACATGCGCCTCGACGCCGGCCACCACGACCTGCCCGGTTCCGGCGGGCAGCATCTCAGCGAAGCCGGGGTCGCCCGCGGCGGAGAATGCCGTCTTGGTCATGACTCTTTGCGGGTAGCCGGCCAGCGGCGGCACCGTGGGCCCGAGCCCCTTGGGATGCTGCTCGGTCGCCAGGACCGGCACGTCCAGCAGCGTCGCCGCCGCTGCGAGCCGCACGGCCCGGGTCACGACGGCCTCCTGATCGGCGATGACGGGCATCAGCCGCTCCTGCAGGTCGATCAGCAGCAGGGCGGCGCCTTCGGCGGTGAGCACCATTTTCCCGACGCTACTTCACCTGCGCCTTCGCGGCCAGAAATGTCAGTGCCCGGCAGGAGGATGAGGTTGTTACGAAGAGTCGGTCAAGATGCGAGCTTCACAAGGGTACGGAGAGCAGAGCAATGGCAGCAGGCGACACCCAGATCACGATCGCGGGCAACCTCGTGGACGACCCGGAACTGCGGTTCACCCCCTCGGGGCAGCCGGTCGCGAAGTTCCGGGTGGCGTCCACCCCCCGGTTCCTCGACAAGAACACGAACGAGTGGAAGGACGGCGACAGCCTCTTCCTCACCTGCAACGTGTGGCGGCAGGCGG
>JAJKHX010000023.1 GCA_021154785.1 Nocardiopsis sp. | reverse complement strand
GGCGAAGCGCTCGCGCAAGTCCGCGAACTTGCGCGCCAGGTCCTTGATGCTGCCGGTGAACACATGCGGGGAGTTCAGCATCTCCTCGACCGTCAACTCGACGCCTGTCTGCTCGCGGATGCGGTCGGCGCGGCGGCGGGCCTCGGCGCGCGGGTTGCCGGTGACGACGGCCGGCCCGCCGGTGGGATAGGTGTTGAGTTCCAGTTCGCCGAAGCGGTCGCCGGCGGCCTCGCGGATCCAGCTGATTTTCTCCTCGGTTGCCGCGGCCGTCAGGCTCCGGGCGTCGACGCGGGGAGGGTCGCCGGGGATCAGCCGCGGTGCCAGGCCGATGATCTGGGCTTGGCGGGCGGCCAGGGTCAGCAGGCGCTTACTGCCGCCGCCCAGGAAGAGAGGCGGGTGCGGGCGCTGCGCCGGCTTGGGCACGCCCTCGTGACCGGTGATGGTGTAGTGCTCGCCGGAGAAGGAAAACGGCCCGTCGGCGAAGCAGCCCTTGAGGATCGTGACCGCCTCGGTCAGTCGCCTGACCCGGACACCGGCCGGCTCGAAGGGAATGCCGATGGCGTCGTACTCGGGCTTGTTCCAGCCGGCGCCCAGGCCGATCTCCAGACGGCCCCCGGACAGCACGTCGAGCGTAGCCAGGTCCTGCGCCAGGACGGCCGGATGGCGCAGGCCGGCGTTGAGCACGAAGGTGCCCACCCGCAGTCGCTCGGTCGCCGCTGCGACCACGGCCAGCAGCGGCACCGGGGCGTACTGCCCGATGAGATGGTCGGGCAGGACGAACGCGGAGCAGCCGGCGGTCTCGGCCTTGCGGGCCAGGGAGGTCAGCTCGGCGAAGCCCGGATAGCCGTCGGCCGTCGCGAGAAAGCGGAAGGGACGCATGCGGGCCATCCTTGCGGGAGGGGACTACGGAGCGGTGGTGGGCGGGGGAATGGCCCGATGGCGCCCGGTCCCGGTGCGGGATCGGCCGCCGGCCGGCGGCACAATCGCCTCGCTGCGTGCGGACGCCCGCCCCGCGTGACCTTACGGAGCGGGCGTGCGCTGACCGGTCTTATTTCTTAAAGACGTCCTTGACCTTGTCGCCGGCCTGCTTGAGGTTGCCCTTGGCCTGGTCGGCGTGACCTTCAGTTTCCAGTTCTTCGTCGTCGGTGGCCCGGCCTAGGCCTTCCTTGACCTTGCCCTTGACTTCCGTGGCCTTGTGGGCCGCCTTGTCTTCAGTCGCCATGATCTGGCACGCTCCTTCCTGTTTCACTGACTAGCTGTCCTGGTTCGCAGCGGCCAAACAGCTCCGCCCGGCTCACCCGGGCCTGGCTTGTCACTGCCCGCAGCCGTCTGGCGCCTCAGCCTCGTCCTTTCCCCTGATTGTCATCAGCTCCTGGGCGCCCATAATGTCCAGCACCCGGGCCAGCGTCCGCTGCGGACGCAGCAATACCAGGCCGCCGCCACGCTTCCGCAGGGTCACGGCAGCGAGCATCAGCACCCGGATCGAGCCCGAATCGGCGAAGCTCATCCCCGACACGTCGATCGTCAGGTGCCGCGTCCCCCCGGACAGCTGGCCGGTGACCAGATCGCTGAGCTCTGCGATAGAAGACAGGTCTGCCTCACCGGACAGCATGATGACCGGCCCGGACTCCCCAGCCGACACCGAAGCACGGAACGTGCTCAATGGAGCCCCCCATTACCAGTGGATACGTTCTGCAGACGGAGCGCCCTCCTCGCAGTAATCGTTACAAGTGATGGCGGGCGGCCGTCCCCTGGTGTCTTCGGATGGCCGGTGTATGGCGGGCTGCCTTGACGGGCTCGTAAGCTCGGGAGATGCACTGCATGGCCACGGCGGTCTTGTGAGGGGCAATGGAAACCGCGGCGGAGTCTGTGGTGAGTTTCGCTGGGTTGCTGCGGCAGTTCCGGGCCGAAGCCCGGCTGACGCAGGAGGAGCTGGCCGAGGCCGCGGGCCTGAGTCCTCGGTCGGTCAGTGACCTGGAGCGGGGCATCAACCGCACGGCGCGCAAGGACACCGCTGTGCTGCTGGCTGATGCGCTCAGCCTGACCGGGCAGGTACGAGAACTGTTCGTCGCGGCGGCGCGTGGGCGGGCGCCGGCCGCGGAGGTGCTAGCGGCCAGGCCTGACCGGGCGGTCGGCGGGTCCGCGGCAGCAGTGACGCGGAGCCTGCCGCGTGATATCGGCGGTTTCACCGGCCGTGACGCCGAGATGGCGCGGCTGCTGGAAACCCTGGCCGACGTGACCGCGGATGGCGGGGGGCCGGGCATCTGCGTGATCGACGGGATGGCCGGCGTCGGCAAGACGACCTTGGCGGTCCACGCCGCGCACCGGCTGGCCAGAAGCTTCCCTGATGGGCAGTTCTTCCTCCCGCTGCATGCCCACACTCCCGGCCAGCAGCCGGTCAGGCCGGCTGATGCGCTGGCCAGCTTGCTGCTGACGGCCGGCGTCTCCGTGCAGCAGATCCCGCCGGCGGTGGAGGCTCGTGCAGGCCGGTGGCGTGATCATGTTGCGGGCAAGAAGGTCCTGCTGCTGCTGGATGACGCGGCGGGGCACGAGCAGGTCAGGCCGCTGCTGCCCGGCACCCCGGGTAGCTTGGTCCTGGTCACCAGCCGCCGGCGGCTGACCGCGCTGGAGGACTCCGCGGTGATCAGCCTCGGCACCTTGTCTCCCGCTGAGGCGGTGGCGATGCTGGCCCGGCTGGCCGGCCGCCCCGGTCTTGGCGCCGGAGACGGCCCGGCCGGGGAGATAGCCCGGCTGTGCGGGTACCTTCCGCTGGCGATCGGGATGCTCGCCCGGCAGCTCCGGCATCATCCGGCCCGGACCGGTACGGAACTCGCCGCCGGCCTCGCGGCAGCCCGCGACCGGCTGGCCGGCATGCGCGCGGAGAACCTGTCGGTCGCGTCCGCGTTCGACTTGTCCTATGCCGACCTCGGCGAGGCTCAGCAGCAGCTGTTCCGCCGGCTCGGACTGACCGCTGGCGCGGACATCGACGCGTATGCGGCAGCTGCCCTCGACGACACCAGCCTGGAGGTCGCCCGCGGCCAGCTCGATGAGCTCTATGACCACCATCTGCTCACTGAGCCCGCGCCCGGCCGCTACCTGCTGCACGACCTGCTGCGCGAATACGCCCGGGCGCTCGCCGCCGCCGGCAGTGCGGATTCAGGCGCCGCGGCCGGACGACTGGTGAACTATTATGCCCACGTCGCCGCGGCCGCTAGCCGGCACATCGCCACCTGGACCACCGCGGGCGGGCGGCTGCCGCCGGCTGACCCGCCGGCCAGCGCTCCGCAGCTAGCCACGTCCAGCGAGGCGGCCACCTGGTTCGAGTCTGAGCGCCCCAACCTGCACGCGGCCGTGAACTATGCCGCCACCCACGAGATGCCGGTGCATGCCGTCGCCATCGCGGCCGCGATGGGCGGCTTCCTGCGCGCCCGCGGTCACTGGGACCAGGCCGCGGAGCAGTACCAGACGGCCCTCACCGCGGCCCGCGAGGCAGGGGACCTGCCCGGCCAGGCCGGCGTGCTCGACGAACTGGGCCTGTTGCAGCAGCTGACTAGCGACTACCAGGCCGCCGCCGCCACCCTGGCGGAGGCGATCGGGCTATTCGGGGAGCTCGGCGACCTCCCCGGTCAGGCCTACGCCCTCAACCACCTGGGCCTGGTCCAGGTGGACCTGGCAGATTACCCGGCTGCGGCCGCGAGTCACCGGCAGGCGCTGGCGCTGGCTCGCGACGCGGGCGATCGGCTCGCAGAAGCCGTTTCCCTCATCGACCTGGGCATGGTGCAGCAGATGACCGGCGACTACCAGGCCGCCACCGTCAGCTATGAGCGGGCACTACCCCTGGCGCGGAGCGCCGGCTCGGCCTTCGACGAGGCCGACGCGCTATGTGAACTCGGCGCCGTGCAGCGGCTGACAGGGGATTATCCGGCCGCTATCACCAGCGAGCACCAGGCCCTGGAGCTGTTTCGTCACCTCGGCGACCGGCTCGGCCAGGCATGGGCCCTTGACGAGCTCGGCCGCGTCCATCAGCTGACCGGCGACTACCCGGCCGCCGCCGCCTGCCTGGCCGAGGCGATCGAGCTGTTCCGCGCCCTAGGCAACCGGCACGGCGTGACCAAGGCGCTGAACAGCCTCGGCGAGCTATTGCTGCGAACCTCGGCGGTCCGGGAGGCTCAGAGCCGCCACGCTGAGGCGCTCGCCATCGCCCGCGAGCTCGGCACACCAGACGAGCAAGCACGGGCGCTGGAAGGAATAGGCCGCAGCCTGCTTCACCGGGCCCCTGCTGAAGCCGTCGCCTACCTGCGGCGAGCCCTGGAGATTTATCAGAAGATCGGAGCGCCCGCCGCCCGGCACGTGCAGGACACGCTCGACAGCCAGAGCCCGTGACAAGCGCGAAGCTCAGCCGGGGCGCATCATTCGGTCAGTTCGCCCGCCGTGCAGCAATACGCCGGCGGTCGTCCTCGATAAGGGCGGTGCCATCCGGCGTTCCGGCCGCGCCACTGAGCAGAGCCTGAGCGTTCAGCAAGGCCCACAGCCGGGCCCCCGCCCGGCCGTTACGGTTACGCCTGCCACCCGCGGTCGGTGCCCGGCCATCGGCCGCGCGCATCCGGGAAGCTCTCCAGATCTGGATAACAGCCATCGTGTCTGCCCTCCTGCATCATCCGGCTAGTCCCACCCTCGCCACCGACCGCGGAAGGCACCACACGTGCCGGCCCACAGGAGTACCCACAGGATCGGCAGTAGCGGGAAGCCGGGTCTGGCGGCCAGCACGTCGCCGACGGCCGCCTTCCGGTCCACCGGACCTGGCAGCGGGAGCGAGGAGCTCAGGACTTCGGCCCAGGGCGGGGCAGGAACCGGACCGGGGCTCGCACCCCAGCCCGTTCGGGAGATAATGAACCGAACGGGTGATGGGTCCCGCACCCTGCCCACCCCGAGCCTCATGCCGATGGGCTTCGGCCGGCTCATGCATTTGCCTTCTTATTTACCTGCACGAGCCTTGTCGCCGGGCCGCCGATCCTATGCACAACGTCCTGCCACGACATACATAAATACCGTCGCGAACTGAAGTGCTCAGTCACAATCGGGTACCCCGGAGGGGACCGGTCCCCGCCGGGGCAATTGGTCGCCGGAGTGGCGACAGGACTGGAATCCGTCTTGTCCGGCCTAAGCGTCCTCGAGGACTTCCGCGAATGCGATCATTACGCCTCCGGTGGCGTGCTCGACGGTAGCGGCGACCAGGGGGCCCGCCTCTGCGGCGGCGGCGCTGGCCGCCGCGTAGTCGGCGAAGTACAGGTCCAGCAGCCGGTACGCCGGGGTCGGGCTGCCGTCTTCCTTGGGCCAGACCTTCGACGTCTGCAGCCGAGTCAGGCCGGGGAGCTTGCGCGCCAGCGCGATCTGGTCGGGGTAGGCCTTCTCGAAGGCGTCCGGGTCGGTGGGGTTGGAATAGACGAAGCTGATCTTGGTCGGCTGGCCTGGCCCGGTCATGGATAACCTCCTGGTCGTTATTCTCAATTGATACAAGCGAGCGGGCCCGGACCTGGGCGATGATGTCGGTTGCTTCGCCGGCCGAAGAGGCTGGCGTATGGCTCCACTCACTGTCTGCCGACTGTAGTAAGGGGAATGGGCAGCGACCATGACCGATCCGCCGGGATATCTTGCCGATCGTCCAGCGACGCCAGCCGATTTGCTCTCGGGGCTGCTCCGGAGCGTCCGGCTGAGCGGAGAACGGATCGTCGCGTACGCTCCGCCGCGGGCTTTCTCGATCGGCTTCGCCGATGCCGGCAGCCTGCACATCATCGAAGCGGGCGAACTCGTGCTTCGGATCGACGGGAACCCGCACGTCGAACACCTAAGCCGCGGCGATGTCGTCCTGCTTCCGCGCGGCGATCCCCACCACATCGGTGACGCAGGCAGGGGCGCGCACGCGATCGGGCGTGCCGGCGCGGACGGGAACGGCGCACCTGAGCCGGCGCGCTGGCTCTGCGGAACATTCACGATCGGCGACCCGCGGGCGAGCCACCTGCTCGCGAGCCTCCCGGCCGTGATTAGCCTGCGCGGTGCCCACGGCCCGGCGCTCGAAGGGCTCGAAGTGGCCCGCCGGATGCTCGTGTTCGAGATGCAATCGCCCTCTCAAGGATCGGCAGTGATGATCGCCCGCATCCTCGATCTGATCTTCATCCAGATTCTGCGCGCCTGGGCCGCTAGCACGGACGCCGAACCGAACTGGCTGGCCGGTGCGCTCGACCCGCAGATCGGTCCGGCCTTGAGCGCTATCCACCGAGACCCCGGCCACGACTGGACAGTCGAGGAGCTGGCCCGGGTGTGCAGCCTTTCCCGGTCGGCGTTCGCTGCCGGGTTCGTCGCTCGCGTCGGGAAGCCGCCAGCGACCTATCTCGTGCACGTACGCCTGGACGCCGCCGTCGGCCTGCTCCGCGATACCTCCCTTCCGGTCACGCTCATCGCGAAGAACGTCGGCTACACGTCGGAGGCGGCATTCAGCCGCGCGTTCAAGAACCGCTACGGCACGCCACCGGCTCGCTGGCGACGAGACGCACAAGCGAAACAGCCGTGATCCCGCCGCGGATGCGATCGCTGGCCTTCTGATGTCCCCGCCGAGTCCAGCCACGGCGGAGAGGCCGGTGCGCCATAGCTTTGCGCGGCCGGGCGGTATCAGGCGGCCCGCGACGGTCTCTTTTCGGGTTGAGGGGAACCACCATGAAGGTAACGACGGCGGATGACGTGGTATCCCCTCGCCCGCGCCCTTCCGGACGCGGGCCCCGGGGGAAAGGAAACATTCCATGATCACGTCCATCACCTTGGATCAGCTGTCGTGCAATACCGAAACCGAAGGCGGCGGCTCCCGCCCCTACTTGTGGGCCGTGCTCCTGCAGGTCGACGACGAGACGATCGCCTCGGGCGCGCTGGCCGCCCGGATCGGCTTCGCGCCGTCTCCGATCGGAGCGCAGATCATCATCGCCGAGGGCATGCGGGCCGGCGGCACGGCCCCGGTCCCGGCGCCGCAGCAGCGGATGGCCGCGCAGTTCGACCCCGGCCAGCAGCGGCGGGACCTGATCCTGATCACGGTGCTGTGGGACCAGCACGACCTCCCGTTCGACGCCATCCTGGCCGGCTACGACGCGTTCCTCGGGACCAGCCGGGACGCGGTCGCGGCCAACCTCGTCGCGCTGGGCAGCAGCTCCCCCGACATTCAGCAGGCGGCCATCGACGCGGTGACGGCCACGGTCAATCAGCAAGTCAACGACGCCATCGACGGGAAGCTGAGCCTCGCGTTCAAGCTCGAGGTCAAGGTCGGTCTCAAGACGCCGGACAAGGTGATCGACAGCGCGTTCGCTCATTTCGCCGTGGCCGAGGCGGCCTCCGCCAGCACGCTCAGCCTCGCGTTCGGCGCCGGGACCGGCCACGACTACCAGATCGACGGCACGTTCACGGTGACCGCCGACCCGTGCGAGGCCGAGCTCATCCGGATCAGGGCCGCCCAGCAGGCCATCGCGAACACCGAAGGCGCGCTCAAGAAGCTGAACGGTCACGAAGGCCCCGGCACCGAAAAGCAGATCGAGCTGCTCGAGGAAGAGCTGAGCGCGCAGCAGGGCCGGCTCGCTGCGGCTGAAGCCGACCTGAGCCAGTGCCGGGCCAGCACATCCGCGACTCCCGGGTCATGAACCCGGCCCCGGATGCGCCTGCCGGCAGCCCGGAGGGTGAACAGCCGATTCCGGCCGCGGGCCCGTAACAGACGATTGACGGCCCGCCGGGGTGCGGCGGTCGCGGGTATCGACATAGCGGGACCTGTCAGCCCGATCCTTGATTTCGCCCCGGCTGTGCCCAGCGACCTGGCCGAGACGGGGAAGCGGTCCAGGAAGCGGGCGGTCGCTGGCTGTCCATTACCGCGGACCAGCGGGATATCGGTGCGGTCAGGTCGGCGGCCGAGCGCATCGAGCAGGCCTGGGGCGGTACCGATATCGTCTTCGCGAACGCCGGCATCCAGGCGTTCAAGCCGATTCTGGAGATGGATGACCGGGACTGGCATGACCAGATCGACGTCAACCTCAATGGCACCGCCAACGTGCTGCGGGTGTTCGCTCCGCTGCTGGTGCGCCGGGGCGGTGGCCGCATCATCATCACGTCGTCGACACAGGGCGAGCACGGGACCAAGTTCGGATCGTCGTATTCGGCGTCCAAGTGGGGCCTCATCGGCCTGATGAAGTCAGCGGCGCTCGAACTTGGCAGCCACGGTATTACGGTGAACGCTGTCATCCCAGGCCTTATCGACACCGCGCTTACCCGGCACGAGGATCGGTACGCTCAGGCCATCAGCAGCGGCGGCCAGGAACCGACCGGAGATCTCAGCCGGGACGAGGAGGCGGCGAAGAAGCTGCTGATCGCCAAGAGCCCGCTCGGTGTTCCCTGGATCGACCCGGCGGACGTCGCGCCGGTCGTGCTTTTCTGGCCTCGGATGAGGCCCGCATGGTAAGCGGCGCGTCATTCGCCGTCACCGCCGGGGACAGCGCCAACGTCACGGCTTAACCGATAGTGTCGTGGGCTCGCGCCCGGCCGGGTAGTCAGGTCTCCGCCATCTCGTGGCGGCCGCGGGTGAGGACTACGGCCCGGTTCCTGGTGTGTCGCGGGGGCGGCTGAGCGGGGTCAGCGGACAGGTTTATTTCGCCTTGCGATGGTTAGTTGGCCACTGCTGACCCGGCGCCGGAGCAGGAGGGATCGTGACCACGCAAGCACAGCGTTCGGCTGAGGAGCCGACGATGCGGGAGCTGACGGTGCAGCTCGGCGACCAGATGGACCGGCTGGTGCGAAGCGAGGTCGCGCTGGCCCGAGCCGAATTGTTCGCTACCGCGCGCCGTACGGTGCTCGGCGGGATGATGCTGAGCGGCGCCGGCCTGGCTGGCGTGTACGGCGGGGTTGCCCTGGTCGCGATGGTGATCGCCGCGATCGCCATGGGGCTGCCCCTCTGGGCGGCCGCGCTGGTGACCGGCGTGGTGCTGCTGGCGTGCGCCGGCGGCCTGGCGCTACTCGGCGCGCGGCGCCTGTCCCGCGCCACTCCGCCGCTGAAGATAACCATGGACAGCATCCGTGGCGAGCTGGCCGCGCTGGCGGCCGGGCTGCGGAAATGAAAGCGCGGCACGGTCCGGCGGCGGCCGAGGAAGAGGCGGAACTGGCGGCGCTGCGCCAGCAGGCGGACGCGGCGGCCCGCGAGGTCGCCGCGACCGCGGCCGCGCTCGCGTCTCGCCTCGAGGCGGCGGTCAATCCGCGGACCTGGGCGCGCCGGCGGCTGGCCGGTGTCCAGGCGCGGGCGGGACAGGCGGCCCGGCGCTTGGGCGGGGCGCGCCGGAGTGACGGCAGGCGCCGGCTAGCAGGGGGGATTGCCGCAGTCGTCCTGGTGACCGCGACGGCCGTCGCCTGGCAGCGTCATCGTCGCGGCTGACGCCGGG
>JAJKHX010000022.1 GCA_021154785.1 Nocardiopsis sp. | reverse complement strand
GGGTGACAGCGCGCCCTTGGCGACCAGCGCCCGGACCTGCTGCGCGGTCTCCTCGTCCAGCATCGAGTGCAGCGGGTCCATCAGCACCAGTTCCTGGGTCTGGCTCCCGGGCGGCCGGACGGTCAGCCATCGCATGCCGTTTTCCATCGTGACATCGGTAGTGACGGTGAAGCCGAGCTTGGTCTCGTAGAACTCCTTGGCCGCGTCCTGGTCGAGCACCCAGACCGACACGATGGAGATACCGGTGATCATGCGACCTCACCTGCCTGGTTTTCAGTCATGCGGTGACTCTACGAGCCGCCCGCGGGCTCGTGCTTCTCCGGATGTGACGCGTTCGGCGCGGGCAGCCCGGTCCGCCACATCAGCACGAAACAGCCGGGGATGGGCGCGGGGCCACCTCGTTCGGCCGCCTGGCGCCGGTAGGCGGTGGGGGAGACGCCGGTCAGCTCGGCGAACCGCGCGCTGAACGTGCCGAGGCTGCTGAAGCCGACCAGGTGGCAGATCTCGGTCACGGTCAGGTTGGCCGAGCGGAGCAGCTCGCAGGCCCGCTCGACCCGCCGCCTGGTCCGGTAGCGGCCGGGCGTCTCCCCGTAGGCCGCGCGGAAGGCGCGGATGAAGTGCTCACGCGAGTAGCCGGCCCCGGCCGCCAGCGCCGGGATGCCGACCGGCTCCGCGTATTCGCGGTCGATCCGGTCCCTGGCCCGCCGCAGCATCCGCAGCGACGACACGTCCGGCGGCTTCATGGGGCCCCTTCCTGCCGAGTTGATTCGTCGTGTACATGGTCCATCTTCGTATAATCCCGGTAATGGCTGACACCAGTGTCATAGTTGACCGGCCGCCGGGCGCCGCCGCGGACGATCACGCGGTGCACGTCCGCGGCCTGCGGATGAGCTTCGGCGGCACTGAGGTCCTGCACGGCGTGGACTTCGACGTCCGCTACGGCGAGGTGTTCTGCCTGCTCGGGCCGAACGGCGCGGGCAAGACCACGACCCTGGAGATCCTCGAGGGCTTCAGGACGCCATCGGCCGGGCGCGTCCGGGTACTTAACGTGGACCCGGCCGCACAGCCGGCCAGGCTGCGCGAGCGGGCGGGAATGGTCCTGCAAGAGTGCGGATTCCCCCGGCAGGCCCGGGTGGCCGAGCTTATCGACATGTGGCGCGGCTACTACCCGCACCCTCGCCCGCTCGGTGACCTGCTCGAGGTCGTCGAGCTCACCAAGGCCAGGAAAACCCAGGTCCGCAAGCTGTCCGGCGGCCAGCGCCGCCGGCTGGATTTCGCCCTGGCGCTCGCCGGCGATCCTGATCTGATCTTCCTCGACGAGCCGACCACCGGCTTCGATCCGGAGGCGCGCAGGCGCTGCTGGGCGGCGATCGAGAACCTGCGGCGGCTGGGCAAGACGATCGTGCTGACCACGCACTACCTGGACGAGGCGGAGCGGCTGGCCGACCGGATCGCCATCTTGCGGGCGGGCCGCATCGAGCTGGCCGGGACTACGCAGGAGGTCGCGATCCGGGCCGGGCTGGCCACCCGCATCTCCTTCATCACGCCGCCCGCGCTGCGCCACGGTGAGGTCACGCCGCCGGCCGGGATCGACCTGGTGCCGCGCGGTCCGGAGTCGGTCTGTCATACCGCCAACGCGGCCATGACCCTGCGGCTCCTGCTCGCGTGGGCCGCCGAGAACAGCCTCGGCGACCTAGCTGGCCTGGCCGTGACCCCGCCCCGTCTCGAAGACACCTACCTCCAGCTCACCGGGGTAACCCCGGACTCGTGCGCGGTCCAGGACAACGGAGCTCGCACGTGACCAGGTCGGTCCGGCTTGCCGTCAGGCAAGCCCTGCTCGAGCAGCGCAGCTTCTGGCGCAGCGCCGAGTACGCGCTGTTCACCTTCGGCTTCCCGCTGATGATCCTGCTGCTCATCGGGGCGGCCAACGCCGGCTCGCACCTGCCGGGCACGGCCATTCCGAACACCACGGTATTCGTGCCCGGCATCCTGGCGTTCGGCGTGATCGTCGCCGCCTACGCGAACCTCGGCACCAAGGTCGCGGTGCTGCGGCACGACGGCGTGCTCAAGCGGATCAGGACCACGCCGCTTCCGTCCGGAGCCTACATCGGCGGCCTGCTGGCGAGCACGGCCGCCACCGTCATCCTCCTCGCCGCCGCCACCGGGCTGATCGGCTGGCTCGCGTTCGGCGCCGAGCCGCGGGCCGGCGAACTGCTCGCCCTGGCCAGCACCCTGATCCTGGGCACGGTGTGTTTCGCCGCGCTCGGCCTGGCCATCAGCTCGGTCATCAGCAGCGCCGAATCCGCCGGCCCGGTCACCTACGCCAGCTTCCTGCCGATCGCGATCATCTCCGGCGTATTCGACCCCACCTTCAGCGGGCTGCCGGGCTGGCTGTCCCGCCTGGTCGCGGCGTTTCCGGTCAAGGCGCTGGCCGGGGTACTGCAGAATACCTACGCGGTACGCCCGTTCCCGGCCTGGGACCTGGTCAACCTCGGACTGTGGACCGTCGCCGGCACCGCCGTCGCCGTCTGGCGGTTCCGCTGGCACAGCTAGGGCCCGATGCGATCCTCAATAGGGGTGCCGAGTTCCACCGTCCGGCTCACCGTGCACAGCCGGTCGTGCGACTTCTTGACCGCGTCCGGCAGCAGCGCCCGGGCCTTGTCGCCTTGCTCGCCGTCGGGGAACCTGACCCGGAAGGTCACCACGATGTCGGTCAGGTGGTTGCCGGCCTCGTCGCGGACCTTTTCCGCGTCCACGGCGACCTCGAACGCGTCCGGTTCGGCCCGGCGTGTCGTCAGGGCGTCGACGTCCATCGCGGTACAGCCGCCGATCCCGGCGAGCAGCAGGTCGACCGGCGTGAAGTCGCTGCTGCCGCTGATCCCGCTGCTGATCCGGAGCTGGCCGCCGCGGTCGTTGGTGACGAGGAACGTGCCGTTCTCGATGCGCTCGAGCCGGACGCGGCGGTGCGCGGAGTCTGTCGCCATGCTGGCCACAGTAGCGCCGTGACACAATGGGCCAAATGAAAGACGGGGGTCCTTCTGTCACCGCGCGGCGGGTCGCGGCGCACCGGCTCGGGTTCACCCGGGTCGCTACGGACTACGGTGATCCGGCCGCCGACGAGGCGCTGGCCGCCGACGTCGCGGACGGCCTGGTGGTCTCGGCCAGCCGGATGCGCGACTACCTCGCGGCGCGCACGTCGTTCTTCGACCGGACCGTGACCGGCGCCATCGACCGCGGCGGGCGGCAGATCGTGGTCGGCGCGGCTGGATACGACGCACGTTCGCTCCGCTACGCCAAGCCAGGCGTCCGCTGGTTCGAGGTCGACCACCCCGCGACTCAGCGGGACAAGCTCGCCCGGCTGAAGCGGCTCGGCATCGCCGCGGCCGGGGTGCGGTTCGTCGAAGCCGACTTCACCCGGGACCCGGTGGCGGCCCGCCTGCGTGAGGCCGGGCTCGACGCGGATGCGCCCAGCCTGTTCCTGCTCGAAGGGGTAGCCGTCTACCTCGAGCTCGCCGTCCTGGAGAGCGTCCTGGTCCAGTTCCGCCAAGTCGCCGCGCCCGGCAGCCAGCTGGCCATCAGCGCGTCCGTGTCCCGGCCGGACGACGGGAACCGGGCCCGCTTCGAGGCCGCGGTCGCCGCGATGGGGGAGCCGGTCAGGTCCACCTTCGAGACGGGCCAGGCCGAGGACCTGCTCGCCCGGAGCGGCTGGCCGGTCGCGGACGCCGACGGGAAAGCGGACGCCAGCGGGAAAGCGGCCACCGACGAGCGCCTCCGCTCGGCCGGCCTGCTCACGGCAACCGCCGGTCCGCAGTCTGCCCGCGATCCCTCGGCCGCTTCCGCTCCCAGCTCCGCCTCCACTTCTGGTCTGCGGCCAGCCGGGCAGTCCCGGCACCGCGGCGGCTACCCCGATGGCAGCTGATCCGGCACCTTGGCCGGATGGAGGGGAACGGGCGATCCCCGCCGCGGGCCTGCTCGGCGAGCTGGCCGCGCTCGGCCCCTACTTCGCGGTGGAGGTTCATCCGCCCGGCTCGCCGCTGTGCCCGCCGTGGCACCCGCTCGGCGAGCTGACCGGCGCGCTGGCCGCCCGGATCGGCGAGGTCCGCGAGCGGCTCGCCGCTACCGCCGGGTGCGCGGCCGCCGACGTCGGGTTCCGGGTGGCGGCCTCGGTCGCCCAGCTCGGGCTGTGCGCCCGGCTGCTGTCACCGGTCCTCGGCGCCGCCGCGATCGGCTGGGCGCTGCCCGTCGACACCGCCCAGGCTCGCTGGATCCCCGCACTCGGCGGCCCCTTCCGGCTGTCCCTGCCGGAGCTGCCTCCGCCAGGCCCGGCGACCCCGGAGGCGGCGTGCCGCGGCCTGCTAGCCGGTCCCGTCGAGCAGATCACCCGGGCCGTCGAGGCGATGGCGGTCTCCCCGCAGGTGCTCTGGGGCAACGTCGCCTCAGCCGTCAACGGCGCCGCCACCATGATCACGAAGGCCCGGCCCGGCCTGGGTGCCTCGGCGGCCGGCGCCGCGACGGCGATGCTGCGCTACCCGGCCCTGACGGGTACCTACCGGGGGAGCCCAGGAGCTGGCTTCCGCCGCCGGAACTGCTGCCTGATCTACCGGCTGTCGCCGCCCGGGACCGCCCGCTACTGCGGGGACTGCGTCCTAGTCCCGCATCCGGTGCCGTAGTCGTGAGCGCATCGGGCGCCGCTGACGGCGAATCCGGCTGCCCCGCCGCGCGTATGCTCGTGGTCGGCCAGCCAACCGCCCCGGCCGTAACCCCTGGCACCGCACCCCAGCCAGAGAGGGAACCGCGTGTGCTTCTCACCCCAGGCGGACGTCAGCGGCGGTTTGCTGATATGCGCCATCGGCGTCGATGCCGTCCGTCATATCGGCAGGCGCCGCGAGTTCATCGCTCTGGCGTGGATCCCCGCGCTGCTTGGTGCCCATCAGTTCATCGAGGCACTTGTCTGGCTATGGCTCCAGGGCCATGTGCCGCGCGGGATCGGTCATGTCGCATTGTGGGCTTACCTGCTGATCGCTTTCGTCGTGCTGCCCGTATTCGTCCCCCTGGCCGTCATCGCGGCGGAGCCGGTCCGGAGACGAAAGCAGGCCATGGCCCCCTTCGCGTTGATCGGGGCCGTGATCGCCGTGACGCTGCTCGCGGCCATGATCCGTGGCCCCGTCGGGGTGAGGCTGGCCCCGTACCACCTCTCCTACGGCATCAGTGTGCCCGCTGGCCTGGTGATCGTCTCGCTCTACGTCGTCGCCGTCTGCGGTCCGCTGCTGATGTCGGGCTACCGCAACGTCGTGCTGTTCGGCGTCGTCAACTTGATTGCCGTCGTCATCATCGCCCGCCTCACCATTTCCGGGTTCGCTTCGGTGTGGTGCGGGTGGGCGGCTGTTTCCAGCGCCGCCATAACGCTGCATTGCCGCTTCGGCCGGGCTGCGTCCTCAGCGCGCCCGGACCGGGCCTGACGGCTGCCACCCGCGTGCTGGTCTCGCTCGATGCGCTCGGCTCACTGCCCCGCCGGCAGAGCCGCCTTACTCCGCGTTTGCGAGGAAAAATACAGGGTAAAGTAAAAGTGCTGCTTCGGACCCCGGCAGCGGTGACAGCCCGGTAAGTAGCGGGTTTCTGCCACGGGATCCGGAGTTTTTCATGCCCGGGAACGACGGGTGCGGAGCTATCGCCAGCGGAAGGCTGGAGCCCCCGGCCGATACTCGCAACGCGATTAAATGGCACGGCCGACAATCAGGCCTGTCGATTCAGCGCAACCCGCTGGCCCTGCCGCGCGCATACCCAGGCCTGGCCGATGCCATGTTGTGCGGTTCCGGCATCGCCCAGAAAGGAACAACCGCGATGACCGGTCAGCAAGCTGCTCATTACGAAGGCACCGAGCCATTCCTGGACGGCGGTACCCCGTCGCGCACGGTCGCGAACGCGGTCCAGGTCGTGGTGACGCTTGCTATCGTCACCGTGCCGTTCGCCGGCCTCGGCGTAGCGGTATGGCTGGCCTGGGGCCACGGCCTGGGCTTGGCGGATGTTCTGCTCGCGGTGGCCTTTTACCTGGTGACAGGGCTCGGAGTGACCGTGGGCTTCCACCGGCTGCTCACCCACCGCAGCTTCACGGCGGCGCCCGCGCTCCGCGCCGCGCTGGCTATCGTCGGATCGATGAGCTTCGAGGGTGATGTCATCGGCTGGGTCGCCATCCACCGTCGTCATCACGCCTTCACCGACCGTCCCGGGGACCCGCATTCGCCGTACCGGTACGGCACTCACCTGCCCGGGCAGCTCCGCGGCCTGGCTCATGCGCATGTGGGCTGGCTGCTGCGCGATGACCCCACCCCGGCCGCACGCTACGCCCCGGACATGACGGAGGACCCGGCCATGCGGGCGATCTCGGCGGCCTTCCCGGTCCTGTGTGCCGTGTCGCTCGGCCTGCCGTTCGGCCTGGGCTGGGTGATCGGCGGCAGCTGGCATGGCGCGCTGACCGCCTTGCTGTGGGCCGGGCTGGTCCGCGTGACTGTGCTGCAGCACGTCACCTGGAGCGTCAACTCGTTGTGCCACGTGATCGGCGCGCGCCCCTTCACCACCCGCCGCTACGACCGGGCCACCAACCTGTGGCCGCTGGCGCTGCTGTCGCTCGGTGAGAGCTGGCACAACATGCACCATTCCGATCCGGCCTGCGCCCGGCATGGCGCCGACCCCGGGCAGGTCGATGTCTCCGCCGCCGTCATCCGCGTCTTCGAGCGCCTGGGCTGGGCGACCGGCGTCCACTGGCCTGTCCCCGCCCGCCTCGAGGGCCGCCGTCGCGGTCAGGGCCAAGCCCAGTCGCGACCTGCCCTCCACGACGGCAGGCCGTCGGCCGGGCCCGCGACAGCCACGAGCACACCGTCCTGAAGCCAGGCGCCGCCGCCTGGACTGCCATCCCCCGCTCACGGAGCAAATCGTTGCCTCAGGCCCCGGTAGCGATCCGCGCTTCGACGGACATCGCTCACCAGGAGAGTTTCGTCAGCTGTCGCGCAAGGCCATCAGACAGCCTCTGCCGACCGACGCTGGATGGCCCTGGTCGTGATCGGCCCATCCCCGACCGAATATCGTCCTCGTCCACGGCGCGTGGGCCGACGGCTCGTGCTGGAGTGCCGTCATCGAGCGCCTGCAGGCCGACGGCTACACAGTCACGGCACCGCAGTTCCCGGAATCCTCACTGGCAGATCATCACCGCCCTGGGGGCCGAAGCGCCGAATGCCGTCGGCCTGGTCTACATCGCGACGTTCGGTTTGGACGAGGGTGAATCGATCAGCGCGCTGCTCGCCCAGGGCGGTCCTCCGGTCGAGGGTCAGTTCGCCAAGCGCATGGGCGCCGCGACCATCGCTCCCGCGTCCGGGCACCTGGCGATGGTCTTCCATCCCGACGAGGTGGCGCAGCTCATCATGGCCGTCACCGAAGCTGTCCCGCGCGGGCTGACCGTCCGAGCGGCATGAGGGTGGTCCATGCTATGCCCGGCGATGCGGGGCGCAGCATGGACCATTGCGCAGGCGCCAGTGGCATCTGCGGCCTGGAGAACCTGGCGAGCTGCCTTGAAACCGATCACCTGGGAGAAATTCTTCCGTGCGAATTTAACTCGGACGTAACACGTTGTCGTCCGGCATAAACATTGCCGGGATACCGTATCCCATCCGCTACAGCGAAAAGCGAAAAACTAGCGGTACGGCATTACGGGGAATTATCACAGCGGCATTTCGCCGGTTCATCATGCGAAATGCGCAGGCCGAAACGAGGGTCGCATATGGAAATGATCGTCTGGGACTGGTTCGAGCAGAGATCTTTTCATCACCGGGATTTTAGCCGCCTGGCCTTGTCCGGGCCGGCCGTGCGCCATCCGGCGGTCACGCTGATCCTGCCGACCCGGGAAGTAGCGGCCACCATCGGCCCGATCCTGGACACGGTGGCCCGGCTGAACGAGCACAGCGGGCTGATCGACCAGGTACTGGTGGTCGACGCGGATTCGGCGGACGGCACCGCGGATATCGCCCGGGCGCACGGCGCCGAGGTCTACTCCGAAAACGCGCTGATGCCGGAGTACGGCCCGGCCCAGGGCAAGGGTGACGCGATGTGGCGCGCCCTGTCCGTGGCGCGCGGCGACATCGTCATGTTCGCCGACACCGATACCCGTGATTTCGGCGAGCACTTCATCTACGGCACGCTCGGCCCGCTGCTGATGATCCCCGGCGTCCAGTTCAGCAAGGCGGCGTACCGGCGCCCGTTCGCCAGCGGCGAGGAATCCGTCGCCGACGGCGGCGGCCGGGTCACCGAGCTGACCGCCAAGCCGCTGCTCAACTTCTTCTTCCCCGAACTCACCGGGTTCGTCCAGCCGCTGGCCGGCGAGTTCGCCGCCCGCCGGGACCTGCTGCTGCGCACCCCGTTCCTGACCGGTTACGCGGTGGAGATCGCGATCTTGATCGACGTGCTGCGCGACGCCGGGCTGCCCGCGATGGCCCAGACCGATCTCGGCTCGCGGCAGAACCGCCACCAGCCGCTGTGGGATCTGACCAGGATGAGCTCCGCCGTCCTGCGCGCGCTGGCCCGCCGGGTTGCCGCCCTGGACCACCCGGTGCCCGCGCCCCGGTCGCCCGGCCCGTGGGGCATGCCCGGACCGGAGACCTACCTGCACGCCGTTGCCGCCCCCGGCGGCCTGCGGCTCGACGAGCACCTGACCGAGCTTCTCGAGCGCCCGCCCATGGCCCGGCCGGAAATCCCCGCGTACCAGGCCGGCCGGTAGCCCCGGCGGCCTCCGGTACCCGTGACGTTCGGTCCGTCTTCGGCGAAGTGACGCCGTCCGGTCGCCCGGCCACGATAGACGTGGACTCTCCACCTCTGTCGTACCGGAAAGGGCTGACCATGGCACTCGCACGACCCTGGCTCATCGCTACCGCCGCCGCGGCATCCGCCGCTCTGACGCTGGCCCCGGCCGTGAGCGCGAACGCCCAGCCGGCCACCAGTATCGGGCAGGCCACGGTCACGGGCCTCGCCTCGCGCGCCTGCCCGCCGGCCGGCTTCGCCGTCAGCTTCAGCGACAGCCTCGACAAGCTCGTCTACCACGGCGTCGAACTCGGCGGCCTTTCCTCGCTGGCTTACGACGCCCGCTCCGCCGCCTGGGTCTCCGCGGTCGACAACCACGGCACCGACCCGGCGCGCATCTGGTTCTTCCGCAACCTGGCCCACCCCGCCGTGACCCGGGACCCCCTCGTGCTGCGCAAGCCCGACGGAACCGCCTACGACGGGACCAACTCCGACAACGAGGGCCTCGCCGTGCTGCCCGACGGCGACTACCTGGTCAGCTCCGAGACCGAGCCGTCGATCAGGATCTACGGCCGGGACGGCGTGCAAAAGGCCTCCCTGCCCATCCCGGCCCGGTTCGCGGTGACCGGCACCACCCCGGACGGCCAGGCCACCAGCAACGCCACCCTGGAAGGGCTCACGATCTCGCGCTCCGGCCACGAGATCATCTCCTCGATGGAGGGGGCCCTGTCCGGTGACGTCTCCGCCAGCGGCGACGCCACCCTTCACCGGTTCCTGGTCTACGACCAGGCTCGGACCGGGACGTGGCAGCTGACCAGGCAGATCGCCTACCGGACCGAGACCGGCAACCGCATCCCCGAGGTCCAGGCCTACGGCAGGGACTCCCTGCTCGTCGAGGAAGCCGCGTTCTCCACCACGGCCGGGAACTCCGAGGAACTCTACGCGGTCAAGAACGCGGACTCCGCGCCCGATGTCAGCGACGTGGCCAACCTGTCGCAGGCCCCGGCCAGCGACGTGGTAAGCAAGAAGCTGGTGGCGAACCTGGTCCAGTGCCCCACCCTCGGCGCCCCGTCCCGGGAAACCCAGGCCAACCCGCTGCTGGACAACTACGAGGGCATGACCATCGTGGGCGGCCCCGGCCTGGCCGCCGTCTCCCTGATCAGCGACGACAACTTCAGCGCCACCCAGTTCACCCGCGTCCTCAACCTCCTCGTCAAGCTTCCCTAACCGGACACTCCCGAGACGGATAGTCCCTCAACCCCCCGGGACTCGGTGTGCCCCCGGCGTACCTTCTAGGGGTGCTGAACAAAATGTCCTAGATTGGCCGTCTCATCTGCGCTGGGTGCGGGGTTGGTGTCGTGGTAGCCGTCCTGGTCTGGGTCCAGGATGCCGGGCACTGCCCGGAGGGTGTTCTCGGTGATCTCGGCGTGGACGGTAGCGTGCCGGCCGTCCTTGTTCCACGGTTCATATGTGCCTGAAGCGACGAGCGAGGTAGGAGGCTGTCATCGCTGCCCCCGCTGGCGGTAGCGATGAACCGGGCAGGAGGGTTCAGGCAGGGCCGTGGTGAGACGTGGAAGGCCGCCTTCTCGGGATGGAAGACGGCCTTCAGGGTGTGGTGGGTTGGGGTGAGGGGTTAGCTAAGGTCATCGCGTCGGAGGTCGTGGGTGAATGCCCGCCATTGGGCCGGGGTGAAGAGCAGTACCGGGCTGTGGGGGTGCTTGGAGTCCTTGACGGCCATGCCGCCGCCTGGCAGCCGGGCGCACGTAATGCACTGGCCGTTGCCCGATGATCGGGTGCTGGTGAACCAGGCGAGCGGGGCAGGGCCGGTCTCGTTGGCCATGTCTATCCTCCTTTCATGGTTGCGGCGGTAGATGCGAGCAGGTCACTGGTCTGGGCAGCGCTGAGGGCAGTGGCGCGGAGGTGATCGAACATCGACCGGTAACGGCGCAGGTCGGCGTCGGCTTCGAGGAACAGGTCTCCGGCCATGGTGTCGATGTAGACCAGTTCGGGGTCGAGCGGGTCCTTGAAGTCCATGTGGACGAACGAGCCGGGCATTCCGGGGTGCGCTCCGGCCTCGAACGGGATGACCTGGATGGTGATGTTGGGCCGGGCCGCCGCTTCGGCCAGGTGGGCGACCTGGGCATGCATGATCTTCGGGCCGCCGACGCGGCGGCGGATGGCGGCTTCGTCAATGACCGCCCATAGTTCGAGCGGGTCTTCGCGGTCCAGGAGCTGCTGGCGTTCCATGCGGGCCTGGACGCGCTGGGCGACCTGGTCCGGGGCGGCGCCGGGCAGGACGCCGGTGATGACGGCGCGGGCGTAGTCCTCGGTCTGGAGCAGGCCGGGGATGAACAGCGACTCGTAGTTGCGCACGGACCGGGCTTCGGCTTCGAAGCTGATGTAGGCGGTGTATTCCTCGGGCAGGGCGGAGTGGTACGGCCGCAGCCAGCCCTGGTCATCGGCGCTGCGGGAGATGGCGAGCAGGTCCTTGCGGAGGGAGTCCTCCGCGCCGTAGAGGTCGAGCAGCGTCATCAGCGTGCGGCGCTGCGGTCGGGCGCGGGCGGTTTCCAGCCGGTACAAGGTGCCTTCGTTGATGCCGGTCTGCTCCTCTACGTTCTCCCGGGAGAGCTGGGCGGCGCCGCGCAGGCGCCGTAGCTCGGCGGCGAGCCGCCGGAGCCGGACAGTCGGTGGCTTTGCCCGCTTGGTAGGCACTGTCGGACCTCTCATTCGCCTAGATGGTACCCGCGTCCCTGGTCACCGGACGAGACGTCTCGCCTGGCTTAAATCGTTCGACTGATTATCAAACGACTACCTTGCGTTTTAAGGGTAAGCGGATGGATGATAGACGAACATATACCTCGCCTATGCAGTGAGGTACGGGTACCCGAGTCGTCGGGGAGGGTGAGTGCGCTGGTGGGAGTGCCAACTGACCGGCAGGCGCCTGCTGAGGGACTGGCGGTGACACCGCACGCCGCCGAGGACCTGACGCTGGCTGCCGTCCTGAGCGCTGTGCGGTTCAGCCGCACGTTCGTGCACCACATCCTGCGGCAATGGGGACTGCCGTCCCTGGCGGAAGACAGCGAGCTGGTGATCAGCGAGCTGGTTACTAACGCCGTGCAGGCCACCGGGGTCACCGAGGCCAAGCCCCGGTGGTCGCAACTGGCCGGGCTGGCCACGATCCACGTGCGTCTCCTGCTGTTCGAGCGCAGCGTCGTCCTCGCGGTCTGGGACCGCAACCCTGCGGCGCCCGTGCTCAAGGACGCCGGGATGGACAGCGAGAACGGCCGGGGTCTGCCCATCGTCGCGGCGCTGTGCGAGCGGTGGGATTACCTGCCCGTCAAGGACGGCAAGTGCGTATGGGCGGAGCTGGCCGTACAGCCGGACGCGTTAGCGTCGGCCGGGCTGCCCCGCCGTACTCCCGGTTCGCCCGCCACGCTGGCGCCCGAGCCCAATACCGATCTGGAATTGCTTCGCCGGGTGCATCAGGCGCTCAAGGACCTATAGGAGCGGCCAGCTACCTTGCGGGCTTCCTCGTCGGATGAGCGCAGCGCGGTAGGAGCGTGTGCCGCGTGGAGCGCGGCGGCAGTGCCGCGCACCTTCCACGGTGATCGGTGCGGCGGGGTGTGTCGTGGTCTTGGGGAGGTCAGGAGGGGGTCTGGGGTAACCTCGGAACCAGGCCGTGGTTTTCCGGGGCCCGGGGGTTCCGGGGTTCCCCCAGATGCCTGCACCACCCTTCCTCCTGCTGCTTGCGACCCCGCCGATAAGCGTTCCGGTCGCGACGCCAATGGCCAGGCTGACGATCGCCGTGGCGATCTTGGCGTCGAGCGCGGCGGCGGTGCCGAACGGAAAGGCGACCGTGATCGTGGTCACCAGGCCCACGATCCAGCCAAAGAACAGTAGCGGCCGCAAGGTGCCCAGCATCAGTAGGTGCATCAGCCCGGTGGCAGCAAGTGCCGCCGCCACGGAGGCCAGGATCAAGGCGGTGGTGTGCACGTCACCGAAGGCCCCGTCCCGTCACGGTGCCAGCACCGGGACCTTGAACAGCCACCGGCTGACCAGCACGCCGACCAGGGCCACCAGCCCGGCGATGACCGCGCTGGCCGCCCCGCCCGCCCACAGCTTCTCGGCATCGACGCCCACGCCGATGCGCCTGCGGGAGCCCTCCGGCGTGACTGGTCTGATGGTCGCGTCCCAGCCCTCGATCCGGCCGGTGCCCGGTCGGCTGCTGGCCTGCTCGGCTGGGGTGTAGTAATGCGTGCCCATTTTCAGGTCCTCCTTTGTCGGTTGTTCCTAGCGGACACCTCTACTTTCGGTCTCATAGGGAGAAAAGGGCCCTAGAGAAACTCCCTAGTCCGCCTCCCCGAAGGGGCTTCCGCCGCGGCCAACCAGGCGATCGGCCCGCAGGTTCGAGCTGGCCATCCCTGCCCTCTCGTCACCGGCACGGTGCGCCTCAATCCCGTGGTGTAGTACCCCCTGCTGGGCGAGCCGCGGGTCTGGCGGGGCCTGTCGACTTGAAATTACGGTCAGCGGTATCGCCTGGGCGACGCCCTGCGGGCGCGCCCCTGCTCTGTGGGACGATCGCCTGATGCTGCAGCTCCTGGGTTTCATCATCGACTGCCCGGACCCGATGAAGCTGGCGGCCTTCTACTCACAAGTGACAGGCCGCGCCCTCATGGAGGGCAGCGACGGCAACTTCGCCGGCATCACCTTCGGCGAGGTCGATCTGGCCTTCCAGCGGGTGGCGGACTACCGCCCTCCGCGCTGGCCCGACGGCGAACACCCCAAGCAGTACCACCTTGACTTCGAAGTGGGCGAAATCGAGCCTGAACAGCGCCGTGTCGTCAAGCTCGGCGCGACGCTGCAAAAGGACTTCACCGGCCCCGAGGGTTACGGCTGGCAGGTCTACACCGACCCGGTCGGGCATCCCTTCTGCCTGTGCCGCCACAAAGGGGTCACGTGGACCAGCAAAGGGACGGTGCGGCCCTGAGCTGGGCCACGTTTCAGCGGCGAGCGTTCCGGCGGCACTCGGCCACGTCCACGGACGCGCAGTGCGCACTAACAAGGCCCGACTCAGGTAACCAGTCTTCAATCCCGGGGTGCCACCGGCTCGGCTGGCTCTGCTCCGTCGGCCAGCTGGCCTCCGCGGGGGTCCGGTGGCTCCTGGGACGCAGGTGACGGCCGTCGGCCACCCGCCGGCCCGGACGAGCCGGCTCGATGCTCCACCGATCCGGTGATAGCCGGCTCGATGTTCCGCTGATCCGGTCGCGGCGGGGCGGAACCGGTTCGGCGTCGTCGCGTGGCCCGGTGGACCGTCTGCTCCTCCGGTCACGGTGCGAGGCGGGTGGCGGGCCGGGCGGTGACCGGCAGGCTACGGGGCAGCGCGCCGCGGCCGCGAACAAGCCGGAGCGGC
>JAJKHX010000021.1 GCA_021154785.1 Nocardiopsis sp. | reverse complement strand
TCACCGCCTACCGCCAGCGCGGCCACATCGCCGAGACCCCCCACGGCCACATCAAGCACAACATGGGATTCCGGCAGCTGTCCATGCGCGGCAAGGCCAAATCCGCCGCCGAATGGACCTTCGCCTGCACCGTGCACAACCTGTTCAAGGCCCTGACCACCGGCCACCTCACCCCCCAGGCCCTCGCCAGCCTGGCCAGCTGACCCGACCCGGCCGCACCGCCAGCGCCACGGCAACTGAGGTGACCCGCGCCTTCCGGACCAGCGGTCAATTCCGCAACAGCCCGTATCGCCGGCTCAATGTTCCACCGAACCGGTTCTGGCGCCGACGCTGCCGCCCGTTGCTGGGATAAGTGAGGTCACCGGGGCGGAGGTTGCCGGCCGGGAGGGTGCCTCATTCCCGGGCCAGGGCGAGCATCTCCGCGACGGCCGCCTGTGCGCCGGGGCGCCGGAGGTAGGTGATCGCCACGATGGGGGCGACGGCGCGGCACCAGTCGCGCAGGCGGCCGGCGTCCAGCCCGGACGCGGCGGCCAGGCCGGCGCACCGGGCGCCGATCCCGTGCGCCCCGTCGCGGCCCGCGCCGTCGAGCAGGTAGTCCACGGCGTCGAAGCACGGATCGCCGGTACAAGCCCTCGGAGCGTCGTCACCTGCTCGGCCACGACCGGCAGGTCGGGGCTCAGCTTCAGGACCGCGGGCGAGCCGTCGGAGCGCGTGCACCGGATGGCCACGGAACTGTTTCCGCCGGGGAACGGTTCGCCAAGATCCAGGATCCACTGCCCGGCACAGGAGCGAGCCAGGGCCGGGAGCCGGGCGCACCAGTCCGCGACCCCGGGCCCGAACCGGCGCGTCAGCCGCTCCTGGAGGTCCACGAAGCCCTCAGCGTCTGCGTCATGCCGCGAGGGTATGCGTCATGCCGCGAGGGTAGGCGTCACCGGGAGGCCAGGATGCCGGCCAGGGCCTCGTAGCTGAGCAGGCGGCGCTGGCCGACGACCTCGGTCCAGGCGTCCTTCTGGTCGGCGTTGGCGTGCCTGGCCACGCTGGCCGCCATCGCGTCGAAGGCCACGTGGTAGACCGCGTCCACCTCGCCGGTGCCCCGGGCGATCGAGGCGATCCGGCTCGGCAGCGGCTCGGCGGTCACCGTCACCAGGTGGGGTTGCCGGCCTCGCCGGTGGCGGATCATCTGCAGGCATTCGTGCCGGATGTTCTGCACCCGGTCGGAGCGTATGGTCCACTTGCACGAGATGGCCGCGTGCAGCGGCGGCAGCCAGGACTCGGTGGACACGTCGTTCAGGGCGACGGTGACGTCCGGCTTGATCAGGTAATCCGTGCCGATGGTGACGCGAAGCTCGGGATAGCCGCGTACCAGTTCGTATACTTCACTGAGATGAGCGTACTGATCGAACTTGGTGATGATCTGGCCGCATGCCACGATCCAGTCACGGCTGCCCGCGAGCACGGGCAGCGTGCCGGCCAGGTCGTCGCGGACCGCGAGCTCCAGCGGGGCGCCGGGGTCCTTGGGCACGTCGGAGGCCTCGTCCGGCGGCACGCCGAGCGCGTCGAGGACGCCCGCGGCGATCCGCATCGACTCCGGGTTGTCGACGTCGGCGAAGTTCGGGACCAGCGGCCAGCGGAGCTTGTTCTTCGTGCTCGCCTTCCAGCCCAGCAGGGAACGGGCAAACGGCGCCGTCATGGCGGCCAGAGTACCTATCGTGCGAGAAGATAGCGCGGGGGAAGGGAGGCGCCGTGACCGAGGACCTGGTCGGACAGGTGGTGGGAACCGAGGATTCCACCCCGCTGCAGTTCAACGTGGCGCTGCGGGAAGGCGCGTACCTGCAGCTCGACGACGTGGTGGTCACCCTGCGGGAGGTGCCGGGGATCGGCCCGGTCATGACCAGCGGGGTCGTGACGCAGGTCCGGGCCCGGCACGAGGGCGCGAGCTTCGGCTCCGATGTCTTCCTCATCTCCGACGGCGTGCTGCCCGCCCAGGTGCAGGAGATCGCCGAGGTGAGCACCACCCGGGTCGAGCCCGAGGTCTACGTGCCGCCGCGGCCGGGCGAGGTCGTCCGCCGGGCCCACGGCACCGAACGCGCTCAGGCCCTGTACTTCGACCGGATGGACAGCAAGGTGCCGGTCGGCCGGGGCCGCGACGGCGCCCCGATCTTCGTCAACCTGGACTTCCTGGACGGGACCCGGGGCGCGCACGTGTCGATCAGCGGGATCTCGGGCGTGGCCACCAAGACCAGCTTCGCGCTGTTCCTGCTGCACTCGATCTTCCGGTCGGGCGCGCTCGGTCCCCGGGCGGTCAACGCCAAGGCCCTCGTGTTCAGCGTGAAGGGCGAGGACCTGCTGTTCCTCGACCAGCCCAACCGGCGCCTGGACGACGACCTGCTGGCCGAGTACGCCCAGCTCGGCCTGCCCGCCGAGCCGTTCGCCTCGGTGGGCTTCTACGCCCCGCCGATGCCCGACGACCTCACCGGCCGGCCGAACGTGACCGGACGGACCAGCGGTGTCGAGGCGTTCTGGTGGACCATCGCCGAGTTCTGCGCCCAGGTCCTGCTGCCGTACGTGTTCGCCGACGCCGAGGACGAGCGGAACCAGTACACGATCGTGATCCACCAGGTCGCGGCGCGGCTGCGGCTGGACGCCGTCGCGTACGGCGACGACGGCGCGGTGCGGATCGACGACGAGGTGGTCACCACCTACGAGGGGCTCGTCGACGTCATCACCGAACGGCTGACCGACGAGGTGACCCGGCAGGCCTGGGCCGGGCCGGTTACCGGGGTGGGGACGATCAACGCGTTCGTCCGCCGGATGCGCTCGTCGGTGCGGCCGCTGCGCTCGCTCATCCGCGGGGACCTCGGCGGTGCCGCCCGGAAAAGAGTTTCCACCCAGGACCAGCAGCTGACCGTGGTCGACTTGCACAACCTGCAGGAGCGCGCGCAACGGTTCGTCGTCGGCGTGGTGCTGGCGGCCGAGACCGCCCGCAAGGAAGCGGCCGGCCCGGGCGGGCTGCTGTTCACCATGATCGACGAGCTGAACAAGTACGCTCCGCGCGAGGGCAGCTCGCCGATCAAGGAGGTGCTGCTCGATATCGCCGAACGGGGCCGGTCGCTCGGGATCATCCTCATCGGTGCGCAGCAGACGGCGAGCGAAGTCGAACGGCGCATCGTATCCAACTCGGCCATCCGCGTGGTCGGCCGGCTCGACCCGGCCGAGGCCGGGCGCACCGAGTACGGGTTCCTGCCCGCGCAGCAGCGGACCCGGGCCACGCTCGCCAAGCCGGGGGCCATGTTCGTCTCCCAGCCCGAGATCCCGGTCCCGCTCGCGATCGAGTTCCCCTTCCCGGCCTGGGCCACCCGGCTGGCCGAATGCGCCGCCCCGCCGCGCGCGCCGGCCGCCGCCAACGGGCACAGCCCGAACGCCGATGTATTCCGCCGGCTGCCGGACGTGGACGACGACGACATCCCGCCCTTCTAACGCCCGCCCTTCATCAAGGGGGTTCCATGAAGTTCCTGCACACCGCCGACTGGCACACCGGCAAGACCCTGAAGGGCCGCGATCGCCTCGAGGAGCAGCGCGCCGTCCTCGGCGAGATCGTCAAGATCGCCGAGGAGCAGCAGGTCGACGCGGTCCTGATCGCGGGGGACGTGTACGACTCGGTCGCTCCCTCCGCCCCGGCCCAGCAGCTCGTGGTCAGGACGCTGCTGGCGCTGCGGCGGACCGGCGCCGAGGTGATCGCCATCGCGGGCAACCACGATCACGCGCCGACCTTCGAGGCCTACCGGCCGCTGATGACGCAAGTGGGCATCACCCTGGTCGGCGCCGCCCGCCGGCCGGACAAGGGCGGGGTGATCCGCTTCCGGACCCGTGCCGGGGAGGACGTCCAGCTGGCCGTGCTGCCCTTCCTCACCCCGCGCTACGCCGTCAAGGCGGCCGAGATCATGACCAACACCCCGGCCGAGAACGTGCGCGCCTACGACGACCAGATCCGTTACCTCGTCGACGCCCTGACCGGTGAGTTCTCCGGGGACTCGGTAAACCTGGCCATGTCCCATCTGACCTGCGTCGGGGGTGTCTTCGGGGGCGGCGAGAGAGCCGCCCAGTCGATCTTCGAGTACAGCGTGGCGGCCAGCATCTTCCCCGTCTCGGCCCACTACGTGGCGCTCGGGCACCTGCACCGCCGGCAGACGCTGCCGGCCCACTGCCCGGTTCACTACAGCGGGTCCCCGATCGCCGTCGACTTCGGCGAGCAGGACAACGCGAGCGTCGTGTGCCTGGTCGAGGCGACCCCGTCGACCCCGGCCCGGGTCACCGACATCCCGGTGACGGCCGGCCGCCGGCTGCGCACCGTCCGGGGGACGGTGGCGGAACTCGAGGCGCAGGCTGGCTCGTTCGGCGAGGACTACCTGCGGGCCTGGGTGCGCGAGCCGGCCCGGGCCGGCCTGCGCGAGACCGTGGCCGGCATCCTGCCGAACGCCCTCGAGGTCCGCATTGACCCCGAGTTCGCCGCCCCGGTCCAGTCCGCCCGCGCGGACGCGGCCGACGTGACGAAGACGCCCGGGCAGCTGTTCGCCGACTACTGCGCCGCGGAAAACGTGGCCGACGCCCGGGTCGCGGCGCTGTTCGCCGAACTGCACGACGAGGTCACCAGCGCCGGGACCGCCGGCTGACGTTCAGGAAAGGAGCACCGCGATGCGTCCGGTCATACTGGACATGAACGGGTTCGCCGCCTTCCGGGCGCCGGCCCGGGTCGACTTCACCGACGCCAGCTTCTTCGCGCTGGTCGGCCCGACCGGGTCCGGCAAGTCGACCGTCATCGACGCGATGACCTTCGCCCTGTACGGGTCGGTGCCCCGCTGGGGCCGGCGGGGCATGGTCTCGCTCGCGCTCGCCCCGACCACGGGCCGGGGCACGGTGAGGCTGGTGTTCGAGGCGGCCGGCCAGCGCTACGTGGTGGCCCGGGAGCTGCGCCGGATCGGCACCCAGGTCAGCCAGCGGGCCGCCACGCTGGAGCGGATCGCCGGCCGGGACGGCCTGGCCGGGCCGGGCGAGCCGACGGAGGTGCTGGCCAAGGACCGTGGGGTCGCCGACGCCGTCGAGCGCCTGCTCGGCCTGTCCTACGACGACTTCTGCCAGTGCGTGGTGCTGCCGCAGGGCCAGTTCGCCCAGTTCCTGCACGCCAAGCCGGGCGACCGGCAGGCGATCCTGCTGCGCCTGCTCGGCGCCGAGCACTACAAGCAGATGATGGTGCAGGCGAACCAGCGGGCCAGCGCGGCCGGGCAGCGCGCCGACGCGCTCGGCGAGACCGCGGCCACCTTCGCCGACGCCACCCCGGACGCCGAGCACGAGGCTCAGGCGGCGGAAAAGGCCCTGACCGTCCTGAACGAACGGGTGAAGCAGACCCTGCCCGAGATCGACGCCGCGCACCGGGACCTGGCCGGCGCGACGGCCGAACTCGAGCGGCTCGAGCGGGAGCGAGCCGCGCTGGCCGCTATCCGCGTGCCCGAGGGCACCGCCGCCCTGGACACCCGCCTGGCCGGGGCCCGGACGGGCCTGGAGCAGGCCCGCGCGGCCGAGCGGCAGGCCGCCGAAGCCGACACCGCGGCCCGGCAGGCGCTGGCCGGCAGCCCGCAGCGGGCACCGCTGGAACTCGCCCGTCAGCGCCGCCAGGAGCTGAGCCAGCGCGCGGCCCGGCGGCCCGGGCTAGAGCGAGATACCGAACGGATGGGCGGCGTGTCCCGCCAATCCGGCGACGCGGTCGCGGGGGCCGAAGCCGCTCTTGAGCAGCTGCGCACCGGCCGGGACGAGGCCGCCCGGGCGGCCGAGACCGCCGGGCAGGCGGTCCGCGACCTGAGCGCCGTGCACGCCACCCTGGCCGCCGTCGCCATCCCGGACGGCGTAAGCCGGCTCGACGAGCGCGAGCGGGCGGCCGCAGCGGCCGAGCGGGAAGCCCGCGAACGGCTCGACGCGGCCGAGCAGGCCGACCGCGAGGCCCGGACCGCGGTCGATGCCGCCGTGGGCCTCGGCCCGCTGGAACGGGCCGAGCGTGACCTGCGCGACCTGACCGATCTCGTCCCGGCCCAGGCCGCGGCGCAGGCGGCGGTGACGCGGGCTGCCCAGGAGAGGCAGGCCGCGGACGCGGACCTCGAGTCGGCCGAGTCCGGCCGCCGCGAGCGCCAGCACCAGCTCGACGAGGCCCGCCGGACGCATCTCGCCGCCGACCTGCGCACCCAGCTGGAGCCTGGACAGCCCTGTCCGGTCTGCGACCAGCCGGTCAGCGCGCGCCCGGCGCCCCTGGACCGGCTGGCCATCGAGACGGCGCAGGAACGTCTCGACCAGGCCGCCACGGCGGCCGACGTGGCCCGCAAGCGTGCCGCCGCGGCCGCGGCGGCGGAGGCGAAGGCCACCTCCGGCCTGGAAGCGCTGGCTGGCCAGCGCGCCCGGCACCTGAAGGCGCTCGCCGCCCTGCTGTCCGGGCCGCTGGCAAGGGCGGACCTGACCGCCGTGGCCGAGCTGGCCGGTTCCGACGGCGGTGCCGGCGGTGGTGCGGCCGGCCGGGCCGGGCCGTCGGTCGAAGCCGCACTGGCCCAGGTCTGCGTGGCGCTGGGTTCTCGCCGGGGGCTGGACGATGCCGTCCGGGCGGCGGCCGCCGGGCTTGACGCCGCCCGGCGGCGGGCCGAGGCGTCGCGGGACGCACTCGAAGCCGTCCAGGCCGAGGCGGCCCAGGCGCGCCGTGCCTTGCTCACGGTCCGCGACCGGCTGGCCGGCCTGGGCGCGCCGCCGGCCGATGACGCCGGCCTGGCGGCCGCCTGGAGCGCGCTGTCTTCCTGGGCCGCGGCGCAAGCCGGGGAACGGGCGGCCGAGCTGACCGGGGCCCGGGCCGCCGCCCGGGCGGCCGAGGACGAGCTGCGGGAGATGCGGGACCGGTTCGCCGCGGCGGAAACCAGCCTGGGCCGGCTCCGCGCCGAGGCGGCCCGGGCGGCCCGGGAACACCAGGACGCCCGGACCAGGCTGGAGGAGCTGACGGCCCGGATCGGCGAGCTCGGGCGTCTGCTGGGCGACGCCCCGGACGAGGCCGAGATCATGGCCCAGCTGGCCCGGCGGGACGAGCTCGAGGCGGCCGCCGCGGACGCCGAAAAGCACCTGCTCACGACCCGCTCGGGCCGCGGTGACGCGGAAAGGGCGCTGGCCGAGCTGGAACGGGCCGGATCGGCGGCCCGCGCCCGGCTGTCCGCGGCCCGCGACCCGCTGGTCGTGCTGGGCGCGCCCGCGCTGGATGACGCCAGCCTGCTGGCCGCGTGGACCGCCCTGGGGAACTGGGCGGCCAGCGCGGCGTCGGCCCGGGACGAGGGCATCGGGTCCGGGCGGGAGAAGGTGAACGCCACCCGTTCGGTCGTCGACGATCTGACGGGACGGCTACGGGCCGAGCTGGCCGCCGCCGGCCTGAACCTGGCGCCGGCCTCGGTTCTGGCCAGCGCGTCCCGTGAGGCCGCCGCGGCCCTGGAGCGTGCCCGCGCGGCCACCGCGCGGATTGCCGAGCGGCGCGCCCAGGCGGCCGACCTGACGGCCCGGTGGGAGGCCGCGCGCGAGGAGCAGGGCGTGGCCAGGATGCTGGCCGGCCTGCTCCGCTCGGACCAGTTCCCGCGCTGGCTGGTCACCGCCGCCGTGGACACCCTGGTGGAGTTCGCGTCCGGCAACCTGGCCGGCCTGTCCGGCGGTCAGTTCGACCTGACGCACGAGGACGGCGAGTTCTACGTCATCGACCACGCCGACGCCGACTCCCGCCGGTCCGTCCGCACCCTGTCCGGCGGGGAGACCTTCCAGGCGTCGCTGGCCCTGGCGCTGGCCCTGTCCTCGCAGATGTCCAGCCTGGCCGCGGCCGGCGGCGCCCGGCTGGATTCGATCTTCCTGGACGAGGGGTTCGGCACGCTCGACCCGGAAACCCTCGACGTGGTGGCCACCACCCTGGAAACCCTGGCCCAGGACGACCGGATGGTCGGGGTGATCACCCACGTGGCGGCGCTGGCCGAGCGGGTGCCCGTCCGGTTCCACGTCTCCCGGGACGCCAAGACCTCCAGCGTGGTCCGCGAAGGGCTGCCCGCGGCCGAGGAGGCGGTCCGGTGACCGGCCCGGGGACCGGCCCGGTCATGCGGTTCAGCGTGGACGGGTGGGACCCGGGCTACGGCACCAGCAGCGACCCGGAGGAGGATCTCGGCGAATCCACCGCCCGGGTGGACGTGACCGTGGAGATGCCGGCCGCCCGCTGGCGGGCGGTCGATCCGCCGCCGGGCCTGGTCCCGCCGGCCGCGCTGCTGTTCGTCGACGGGGTGCGCCGCGTCGAGGCCCGGGTCTGGATCGACGACGAGACTCCGGACGGCACCCCGGCGCACGAGGCGAGCGCCGCGCTGTGCGCCTCCTACGCCGCCGGGGTCGTCTGCTGCTGCCGCGGCCAGGCCCACCTCGTGCAGGCGGAGCCGCGACGTGGCCTGTTCACCGTCGCCGCGCATGCGGCCGACATCGCCACCTGGGCCGGGACCTACACGGCGGAGCGGACCAAGCCGGCGGCCGGCCGGCCGCTGGCCCAGACGCTGTCCCAGCTGCTGCAAGGGCGCCTGACCGAGCTCGAGGTGACAGTCGCGGTCGGGGCCCGGTCCGCCCTGGCCGGCCACGGGATCGGTGACGGCGACGACCTGCTCATCGTGGACGGGCCGCTCCGCCAGCGCGAGCACCTGCCCCGCGCGCTCGGCTACATCAAGTCGCACCGGAGCAGCTACCTGCCGCCGGACCTGAACGCGCTGGTGAGCACGCTGGCGCCGGGCCAGCGGACCCCGGTGTTCCTGATGGGGACCAGCTGGGACCGGCACAGCTGGTACCTGCGGCTGCCCCGGACGGGCGGCCCGCCGTGGGCCGGCGTGGTCCGGGTGGAGTGCTCCGCCGACCTCGCGGTCGCCGACGTGATCCGGCTGGCCGGACTCAGCCAGACCTGCCTGGTCCGGTTCTCCTCCACCCGGTACAAGGATCCCCGCGCCCCGCAGAACCTTTACCCGATCTCCGGCCTCGAACGTGAGCTGCGCCGGCGCCTCGGCGACCCGCGGCTGCTCTACCGGGCGCTGAGCCGGTCCGCGGCGGCCTAGTCAGCGGCGGCCTAGTCAGCGGCTACGGCCAGGCTCGCGTGGTGCCCCAGGTCGGTGGCGCCCGGGGCCGGGCTGGCGGTTTCCAGGGCGCGGCGGATCGCGTCCCCCAGGGCCCGGGCCACCGGCGGCGGGAAGGCGTTCCCCACCTGGCGGTAGGCCGCGGTCTTGCGGCCGGAGAACTCCCAGCTGTCAGGGAAACCCTGAATGCGGGCCACCATCCGGGTGGTCAGCTTGGGCATCTGGTCCAGCGGGAAGTCAGCTGCGGGCGGGTCGTAGGCGACCCCGAGCCCGTTGACGCCGAGCAGCTTCCACGCCTCCCGGGCCCGGGTGGGGCCCAGGTCGGGCCCGCCGTGCTTCTTGCTGCCGCCGACGATGGTCGGGGCGATCCCGTGGGCCCGCTCGCACCAGGCGTCCGCTCCCGGCCAGCCTCGTTCGGCGATCAGGTCGCGCAGGACCTGACCGACGGTAGGAGGCGGGACCGCGGATGGCGCGGGCCAGTGGAAGTGGGCAGCCCAGGGCCCGGCGATGGCCACCAGCACGAACCTCGGCCGCAGCTGCGGTACCCCGTGCTCGCTGGCGTGCACGATGTCCCACCAGGTCTGGTAACCCAGGCTGTGGAGCTGCTCGAGCACCTGGGCCCGGTAGGTATCGAAGCGGCGGGCGGCCAGCCCGCGCACGTTCTCCAGCAGGACGGCCCGCGGGCGGATCTCCGCGACCAGCCGGAGCGCCTGGGGAAACAGGTCCCGGTCGTCTTCCTGGCCCAGCTGCTTGCCGGCGATGGAAAAGGGCGGGCACGGCACGCCGCCGGACAGCAGGTCGACACCGGAGAACGCGCGCCCGTCCACGTTGTGGACGTCATCTTCGATGATCTTCCACTCGGATCCGCGGTTGAGGCGGAGCGTCTCGCAGGCGTCCGGGTCCAGCTCGACCGCCGCCGCGTGGCTGAATCCGGCCTGCTCGAGACCCAGGGACGCACCGCCGGCGCCGGCGCAGATCTCCAGACAGGTCAGCTCACCCACGGTTCCTCCAGCCTCGGACCATGCCCCATTGTGCCCGCCAGCGCCAGGCGGCGCAGGTATCCACGCCGATCTCAAACAGGGGAACGAGAGCATGCGCCCCGGTCAGGAGCGGACATAGGCCGCGAGGTGCTCGCCGGTGAGGGTGGAGCGGGCGGCCACCAGGTCGGCGGGGGTGCCCGTGAAGACGATCCGGCCGCCGTCGTGGCCGGCCCCGGGGCCGAGGTCGATGATCCAGTCAGCGTGGGCCATGACCGCCTGGTGGTGCTCGATGACGATGACCGACTGGCCGGAGCCGACGAGCCGGTCCAGCAGGCCGAGCAGTTGCTCCACGTCGGCCAGGTGCAGGCCGGCGGTCGGCTCGTCGAGGACGTAGACACCGCCCTTCCCCCCCATGCGGGTGGCGAGCTTGAGCCGCTGCCGCTCGCCGCCGGACAGCGTGGTGAGCGGCTGGCCGAGGCTGAGGTAGCCGAGCCCGACGTCGGCGAGCCGCTCGAGGATGGCGTGCGCGGCCGGGGTGCGGGCCTCGCCGTCGCCGAAGAACTCCAGCGCCTCGGTCACCGGCATCGCGAGCACCTCGCTGATGTCCCGGCCGCCGAAGTGGTACTCGAGCACCTCCGCCGCGAACCGCCTGCCCTCGCACACCTCGCAGGTGGTGGCGACGCCGGCCATTATCCCCAGGTCGGTGTAGATGACGCCGGCGCCGTTGCAGTTAGGGCAGGCACCCTCGGAGTTGGCGCTGAACAGGGCCGGCTTCACGTCGTTGGCCTTCGCGAACGCCTTGCGGATCGGGTCGAGCAGGCCGGTGTAGGTCGCCGGGTTGCTCCGCCGCGACCCGCGGATCGCGCCCTGGTCGACCGACACCACCCCGTCCCGGCCGGACACTGAACCGCGGATCAGCGAGCTCTTGCCCGAGCCCGCGACCCCGGTGACGACGACCAGCACGCCGAGCGGGATGTCGACGTCGACGGCCTGCAGGTTGTGGGTGCTGGCCCCGCGGACCTCCAGCTGGCCGCTCGGCGTCCGCATCGTCTCCTTCAGCGCGGCGCGGTCGCCGAGGTGCTGCCCGGTGATGGTGCCGCTGGCCCGCAGCCCGTCCACGCCGCCCTCGAACATCACCTCGCCGCCCTTGGTGCCGGCGCCGGGGCCGAGGTCGACGACGTGATCGGCGATCGCGATCACCTCCGGCTTGTGCTCCACGACGAGCACCGTGTTGCCCTTGTCGCGCAACTGGAGCAGCAGGTCGTTCATCCGCTGGATGTCGTGGGGGTGCAGGCCGATGGTGGGCTCGTCGAAGACGTAAGTGACGTCGGTGAGCGAGGAGCCGAGGTGACGGATCATCTTGGTCCGCTGCGCCTCGCCGCCGTAGAGCGTGCCCGCCGGCCGGTCGAGGCTGAGGTAGCCCAGGCCGATCTCGGTGAACGAGTCGAGGGTCTGCCGCAGCGCCTCGAGCAGCGGCGCGACCGACGGCTCGTCTAGGCCGCGGACCCAGCCGGCCAGGTCGCTGATCTGCATCGCGCACGCGTCGGCGATGCTGATCCCCTTGATCTTCGAGGACCGGGCATGCCCGGCCAGCCGGGTGCCGCCGCAGTCCGGGCACGTGGTGAAGGTGACCGCCCGGTCCACGAACTCCCGGATATGCGGCTGCATCCCCTCCTTGTCCTTGGACAGCATCGACCGCTGGATGCGCAGGACCAGCCCCTCGTAGGTCATGTTGATGCCGGCGATCTTCATCCGGACCGGCTCGTGGCGCAGGAAGTCGTGCAGTTCCTTCTTGGTGAACTGGCGGATCGGCTTGTCCGGGTCGTAGAAGCCCGACTCGATGTAGAGCCGCGAGTTCCAGCCGCTCCCGGTGTAGCCGGGGGCGGTGATGGCGCCCTCCCTGAGCGATCTGCTGTCGTCGTAGAGCTGGGTCAGGTCGATGTCGGTGACGGAGCCGCGGCCCTCGCAGCGCGGGCACATGCCGCCGGTGATGCTGAAGCTGCGCCGCTCCTGCACGGTCTTCCCGGCCCGCTCCAGCTTGACCGCGCCCGCTCCGCTGATCGAGGCGACGTTGAAGGAGAACGCCTGGGATGAGCCGATGTGCGGCTGCCCCAGGCGGCTGAACAGGATGCGCAGCATCGCGTTGGCGTCGGTGGCGGTGCCCACCGTCGAGCGCGGGTCGGCACCCATCGGCTGCTGGTCGACCAGGATCGCGGTCGTCAGGCCGTCGAGGACGTCGACGTCGGGCCGGGCCAGCGTCGGCATGAAGCCCTGCACGAATGAGCTGTAGGTCTCGTTGATCAGCCGCTGCGACTCGGCGGCGATCGTGCCGAACACCAGGGAGCTCTTGCCCGAGCCGGAGACGCCGGTGAACACCGTCAGCCGGCGCTTCGGGATCTCGAGGCTGACGTCCTTGAGGTTGTTCACGCGCGCGCCGTGCACGCGGATCAGGTCGTGACTGTCGGCCGCGTGCTGCGTGCTCGTCCCCGTGGCCTTGCTCATCGTGTCTCCATAGGTTAGATCCCCGGCTAGTCAGCGTGCGGCTAGCCGGGGAACGGTCGTCATCGGTCCTGGAGCAGCCCGAGGACATTGCCGTCGGGGTCGGTGACGGTGGCCACCAGACGGCCGCCGCCGACGTCGTGCGGAGCCTCCTTCACGGCGGCACCGGCGGCGGTCACCTCGGCCAGCTTCGCCTCGATGTCCGCTACGTGCCAGTAGGCCACCGGGGAGGTCATGCCCTGCTGGGCGCCGTTCGGCACCAGGCCGATGTGCTGGCCCTCGGCGTCGAAGCCGACGTAGTAGGGCGCGTCGTGCTGCGGCTGCATGCCGAGCAGGGCGGCGTAGACCGCCTTGGCCTTGTCCAGGTCGGTCACGGGATGCAGGACGGTCTTGATGCCCTGGGTGGAAGAGCTGGTCACTGGTCACTCCTCAGGTCGCTGGTCAGGTCGACGGCCGGATCGCTGCGGCTATCGATTTGCCTCTTCCAGGAGTATGCCGGCGGTCACCGGGCGGAAGCTTCTCGATTCCTGACCGGTCGGGTCACCTGCTTCGCCACGCAGGCCGGCATGCCCGCCGTCAGGGCCGCCCCGTCGCGCCGGTAGACGCTGGGGGGCACGCCGACTAGTTCGGTGAAGCGGGTGCTGAAGGTGCCCAGCGATGAGCAGCCGACCTCGAAGCAGACCTCGGTGACGCTGAGGTCGCCGCGGCGCAGCAGCGCCATCGCGCGCTCGATCCGCCGCGTCATCAGGTACGAGTACGGCGACTCGCCGTAGGCGGCCTTGAACTCGCGGCTGAGGTGCCCGGCCGACATGTGCACGCCGCGGGCGAGCGCCTCCACGTCCAGCGGCTGGGCGTACTCCCGGTCGATCCGGTCACGGACACGGCGCAGCCGCGCGAGATCGCGCAGGTGCTCCGCCTCCGCGGGTCTGCTCGTCACCTGCGTATTTTACCCTGATACCCGCCATCGGGTTGTGTCGACCGAACTCCAGGGCCAGGGTTTCACCGTCCTCACCCCGCCCAACCTCCTGCGCGGGGTGGCGGGAGACGCCGCCTACGTCGCATCGTTCCTCACCCAGCGCACGACCGGTCCCGTCGTCCTGGTGGGCCACTCCTACGGGGGCGTGGTGATCACGAACGCCGGCGCGGCGGGCGGCGATGTCAAGACGCTCGTCTACGTCGACGCGTTCATCCCCGAAGTGGGCGAGACCACCTTCCAGATCCTCGGCGGCTCGGGCTCCGCGTTCGACGTTTCCGACCCGGCCGCCGTTTTCGACATCGTCGGCTACCCCGGAGCCCCGGAAGGCGATGCCGAGGCGTTCCTCAAGCCAGCGACCGTGCACGAGTCGTTCGCGCAGGACCTGCCCGAGGCGGACCGGCGGCTGATCGCGGCGAGCCAGCGCCCGGTCACCCTCGGCGCGAACACCGCGGGGACGGAGGCCACGGCCTGGAAGACCATCCCGAGCTGGGCCGTGATCGGAACCGAGGACCGGGTCATCCCCCCGGCCACCCAGCGCAGCATGGCGGAGCGGGCCGGCTCGACGATCACCGAGGTCGCGGGCTCGCACGTCTCGATGGTGTCCCATCCCCAGGCCACGATCGACGCCATCCTCGCCGCCCGCATCGCCGGCGGGAGCGCTGCGATGTCGAGGCACGGTGGGCCGAGCTCCTCCCCGCCTATCAAGCCCTGGCGGCCAAGGTCCGGTAAGGGGCCTTTCCTAAGGGCGGCGAGACCGTCGATCATCAGGCCGATGGTGAAGTCGAAGCGGTCGTGGCCGGTTCCGGCGGTCAGCTCGGCGGCGTAGCGCTTGCTCTGCGGGTAGGTGTCGGGTAGGGCGGCGAACCGGCGCATGAGTTCCGCCCGGCTGACGACCCAGGTGTTCTCATCGTGGTCGTCCACCAGGGAGACTTCGAGGCTGTAGGCGTTGACGTAGAGGAACAGCGAGTCGATCGCCCAGGCCGCAGTCTGCGGGGCGACGCCCCCGGCGAGCAGGATGGCGAGCATTCCCTCGCTGACGCGCATGATGTCCAGGTTGGACGGGGCGACGGCGAAGGCGGCCCGGGAAATGCCGGGGTACCGCAGGTACTGGTCGCGCAGCTGGGCGCAGACGCTGATGGCCTGCTGTCGCCAGGTAGCGGGGTCCGCCGCGGGCAGGTCGATCCCGGCGCACAGACGGCCGATGAGCAGCTCGTCCAGGTCCCCCTTGTTGACCACGTGAGCGTAGAGCGACGACGGGCCGGTCTCCAGCGCGGTCGCTACCCGCCGCATGGTCAGGGCTTCGTATCCCTCTCGCTCCACGATGCCGAAGGCGGTGCTGATGATGGCGTCGACCGTGATCGGCTTCTTGGTCCCCCCGGACGGGCCGCGCCGGGCCGCGGGAGTGCTGGTGCCGGGGTCGGCCTGCTGGTGCCGCTCTGCGCGCCGTCGCAACGGAGTAGGAGGCATGCCAGCATGTTACCCGACAAGCGAACGGTGTTCTACATCACAAAGAACAATGTTCGTATTGACCAGAACACTGATCTGACGTAGAACGGTGTTCGTGTCCACTGACCAGCACTCATTCCAAGCGTCTACCACCAGCAACTTGCCGCTGCGCACCGCATGGCTCGTTCTGGTTGTCGTGGTCCTCGCCGACATCATGGATCTGATCGACTCCAGCATCGCCAAGCTCGCCGGCCCGTCCATCCGCGCCGATCTCGGTGACGGCCAGGTCACGGTGCAGTGGGTGCTGAGCGCCTACACCGCGGCCTTCGCGCTCGGCCTGGTTACCTCGGGCCGACTCGGGGACCTGCTCGGCCGCCGACGGCTGTTCCTGCTCGGCATGACCAGCTTCACCCTGGCCTCGCTGGCCTGCGGTCTCGCCTCCGATGTGGCTTCCCTGATCGTCGCCCGCACGCTGCAGGGCGCGAGCGGGTCGGTCATGATCCCGCAGGGCCTGGCCCTGATGACGGTCGTGTTCTCGCCCCAGAACCTGCGCAAGGCACTGACCCCGGTCGGCCCGGTCATGGGCGTGGCCACCGTAGCCGGGCCCATCCTGGCCGGGTGGCTGCTCCACCTGGACCTGTTCGGCAGCCAGTGGCCCTCCATCTTCCTGATCAACGTCCCGTTCGGCATCATCGCCGCCGCGCTCGCCTGGCGCGTCCTGCCCCGCCGCGGCGGCGAGGACCCGGCCGCCCGCCTCGATCTCACCGGCGTCGGACTGCTCACCGCGGCCTCGGCCCTGCTCATCATCCCGCTCATCCAGGGACGCGATCTCGGCTGGCCCGCCTGGACCTACGTCATGATGGCCGCCGCGGTCGTCCTGCTCGCCCTGTTCGTCGTCTCCGAACGCCACAGCCAGCACCCGGTTATCGCCCCGTCGCTGTTCCGCAAGCGCAGCTTCGTCGTCGGCCTGGGCATCGTGGCCGGGTTCTTCGCCTCACTCAGCGCGTTCGTCCTCGTCATCAACCTGCTGCTGCAGCTGGGCATGGGCTGGACACCGCTGCATACCGGCCTCACCCTGATGAAGCTCGCGCCCGCGCTGCTGCTCACCGGCTTCGGCTCCGGGCTGGTGTTCGTCCCGCTCTTCGGCTTCATCCTCGGCGACGCCTCCAGCGAAGAAGTCGGCACCGGCGCAGGACTGCTCAACGCCATCCAGCAGTTCGCGGGCGCCATCGGCGTCGCCGCCCGCGGCACGGTGTTCTTC
>JAJKHX010000020.1 GCA_021154785.1 Nocardiopsis sp. | reverse complement strand
TTGGAGTACGGGGCGTGGTCGGGGGTGGTGGCGGGCTTGGACGACTCACCGTAGCCGCGCAGGTCCGGGCAGATCACGGTGAACCGCCCGGCCAGCCGGGGCGCGACCTTGTTCCAGGTGGCGTGGGTGCGCGGATGACCGTGCAGCAGCAGGACCGGCGGCCCCGAGCCGCCGTGGCGGACCCGGAGCACGGCGTCACCGACGTCGACGCGGTCCAGCGTGAAACCCTCGAACATGCCCGGCTGCTACCCGGCGGGCGTGACCTAATGCCGGGAGCTAGTCCAGGCTTCCGTGCCGGACCTCGCCGCCGACGATAGTCGCCAGCACTTCCAGGCCGGCGATGCGCTCCGGGCTGACCGCGGTGGGGTCCTCGGACAGCACCACCAGGTCGGCGAGCAGGCCGGGGGCGATCATGCCCTTGACGTGCTCCTGGCGGCTGGCGTAGGCCGACCCCCAGGTCCAGGCGCGCAGCGCCTGCCCGGCGGTGACGGCCTCGTCCGGGTTGAACGGCGCACCGGAACTGGTCCGCCGGTTCACCATGTCGGCGATGCCGAGCAGCGGCGCCCCGGCCACCACCGGCCGGTCCGAGCTGCCGGGCAGGACCATGCCCGCCTCGAGCAGCGAGCGCTGCCGGTACAGCCAGCCGTGCCGGTCCGGCCCGACCGCGGCGAGCATGCCGTCGCCCAGCTCGGAGGCGAACCGGCCCTGCGGAACGCCGATGACGCCGAGGGCGGCGGCCCGGGCGAGCTGCTGCGGGCCGACCATGGCGAAGTGCTCGATCCGGTGCCTCGGGTCGCGCCGCGGGTACTGCGCCAGTGCCTGCTCGTAGGCGTCGAGCACCACGTCGATGGCCCGGTCGCCGATCGCGTGGGTAGCGACCTGCCAGCCGGAGCGGTGCGCGGCGATGATCATCGCCTGCAGGCTGGCCTCGTCGGTCTGGAGGTAGCCGCGGTTGTCCGCATCCCCGGCGTAGGGATCGTTCACCGCGGCGGTCCGGCCGACCAGGGAGCCGTCGGCGAAGATCTTGGTCGCGCCGAGGCGGAGCCAGTCGTCGCCGAAGCCAGACCTGATGCCCAGGTCGAGCCCGGCCGTCAGGTTGTCGCCGGCGTGCGCGCCGAGCGGGTGCAGCACCTCGCCCGCCGTCATCAGCTCGACCCGGACGCCGAGCCTGCCCTGATCCCGCGCGAGCTGGTAGGCGGCCAGCTCGGCCGGGCTGTGCGCCACCCAGCCGCCGCCGATGCCGGCCTCGGTGCAGCTGGTGACGCCCTCCTTCAGGTACTCGGCGGCGGCCCGGGCGATCGCGTCGGCCAGCTCGGCCAGCGGATACGGGTAGACCAGGCTGCCCACCAGCAGCTGGGCCCGCTCCTCGAGCAGGCCGGTGGGGCGGCCGGCGGCGTCGACGGCGACCCGGCCGCCAGGTATCCCGGGGACGGCCGGGTCCACGCCGAGGTCGGCCAGGACCTGGCTGTTCACCACGCACATATGCCCGGAGGTGTGCCGCAGCCAGACCCGGCGCCCAGGTGCGGCCCGGTCCAGCGCGTCGCGGTGCGGGTGGCCGCCGAGCTTGTTCTGGTCGTAGCCGGAGCCGACCACCCACTCCCCCGGCGCCGTCACCCCGGCCCGGCGGGCGATCGCCGCGTACACCTCGTCCAGCGTGCCCGCCGCGTCCGAACGCAGGTCGACCTCGGCCAGCGTCATGCCGAAGCCGGTCATGTGGTTGTGGGCGTCGTGGAATCCGGGCAGCACGGTCGCGCCGCGCAGGTCCACCACCCGTTGCGCCCCCTCGGGAACGGAGTCCAGGGCGGTGATCCGGCCGCCCGCGACGGCGACCGCCGAGGCCCGCGGCCGGGCGGGGTCCATGGTGAGCACGCTGGCGTTGACCAGCACCAGGTCGGTCACGGGGCGGGCACCGGCGGGATCGCCAGCAGGCCGGTGACCGGGGTGCTGGCGAGCCGGTAACGGACCACCCGGCCGTCGCGCTCGGCGATGACCGTCTGGCTGGCGCGCAGGTAGCGCAGCGTCTGGGAGACGGTGGTGTCGTTGATCCCGGTCGCCGCGGCCAGGTCGGAGACGCTGATCGGTCCGGCGGCCTTGATGGCCATCAGCAGCGTGAGCCGGGTAGGGTCGCCGAGCACGGCGAATTGCCGGGCCCGGGCCGCGATCGCCTCGGGCGGCTCCAGGGCGGCGATGGCCTGGCAGATCCGTTCGGCGTCGATGACCCGGTGATCGGACCGGTCGGCGGGCAGCAGGTGCACCGCATCAGGATTCCACACGCGCGCCCGGCCGGGCCGCCCGCACCCTGACCGGGAGAAAATGATCCCGCCGTCAATTCCTATGAGAGACGAACATCTTGTATCGGAAACGCCAGAGGATTAGCATCCCCGCATGGGAACGCAACTGGTTAACGACGCTCACAGGCACCTGGGCAAGATGCCCGCCTTCCCCTTCTATGGCGGCCCGCCGTGTAATCCGGACATCCTGGCCCGGGGCAGCGCCGCCGAACTGATCGCCGACCTCGACCGCGAGGGCGTCGAGCGCGCACTGATCCTGCCCAACTACGGGGTCCCCGACGCGTCGGTCTCGTTCAGCTTCAACCCGCTGGTGCTCGAGGCCGCGGCGGCCGACGACCGGGTCCGGTGCGGCCTGTGGGTCTCGCCCCGCCCGCAGGACGCCGAGCTCACGACCGAGGCGCTGGCCCTGGCGGGCGAGCCGGGGGTGGTGGCGCTGAAGACCAGCTTCCTGCTCGGCGGCCGCGTCGACGACGAGGCCTGCCAGCAGCAGCTCGACCGGATCTTCGGCACGGCGCGGGAACACGGCCTGGTCGTGCACGTGCACACCTCGCCCGGCGGGACTTCCGACATCAACGAGGTCGGCCAGCTCGTGGACAAGTACGGCGACGACACCAAGATCCACCTGGTGCACTTCGGCGGCGGCATGAGCGGCCACATCAAGCTGATCAGCACCAAGTTCTTCGACTGGATCGAGGCCGGCAAGCAGGTCTACACCGACACCAGCTGGGCGATCGGCTTCGCACCGCGCTGGCTGGCGAGCGAGATCGAGAAGCGCGGCATCGGGCACGACCGGGTGCTGTTCGCCAGCGACGAGCCCTGGGGTGACTTCAGCGGCGAGGTGGCGCGGATGCGGACCGCGGCGGGCGACGGCGACCTGGCCGAGGCGATGCTGCGCGGAAACTTCGCGGCCCTCTACGACCCGAAGCAGTAGTCCGGCGAGCATGAGGCGGGCGGCCGGAGGCAGGTCGGCAGCGGGCGGCGGCATCAGCACGGCGGGCCCGCGACCGCGGTGACGATCAGGCCGTCGCGGGCTAGCCAGCGGCCGGTCAGGGTGGCGGGCAGGCCCGGGGCGGCCCCGGTCAGGCGGACGCTGAGCCGGCCCGCCGCGGTCGCGGCCACGCTGATCTCGGCCAGGTCCGGCCACCGGCCGGCCCGGGGGTACCACGCCTTGGCGGCGGCTTCCTTGGCGCTGAACACCAGCCGGGCCCAGCGGACCGGTGGCCCGGCGGCCGCTTGCCGCCCGATCCAGGCCTGTTCCCAGCCGGTGGCGACCGCGTCGAGCAGGCCGGCGGGCAGTTCCTCGTCCGGTTCCGCGTCGATGCCGATCGCGGCCAGGTCCCGGGTCCGGACCACCGCGCAGGCCCGGTAGCCGGGGCAGTGCGTGATGCTGCCGGTGACGCCGGGCGGCCAGCCCGGTTCGCCGGCCGGGCCGGGCAAGACGGGGACGGCGGGCAGCCCCAGGCCGGCCAGGGCGGTCCTCGCGCACCGCCGGCCGGCGGTGAACTCGGCCCGGCGCGACGGGCCGGCCGTGCCGACCGCGCGCGCCTCGGCGGGATACAGCCCCAGGCCCGGCGGGGGCAGGTCGCCGAAGGACTCCGCGGCCACCGCGGCCGACGGCAGGATGCGGCTGATCAGGCCGTCCCGCGTCCGCGGGACTGGTCCGGTAACGGTCATGACCGGCGGCTGCTCCGCTCGCTTGCGGGATCGGGGCCGGATCCGCCCGGGCCGGATCCGCTATTGGGGACGCAGCGCCATCCAGATCGCGTGCGCCTCGTCCGGGCCGGGATTGTGCCACGTGTGCGGCTGGTCGCCCTGGAAGTGCAGCGTGCTCCCGGGCACCACCCGGTAGGGCTGCCCGCTCACGCTGAACTCGATGACGCCGCTCAGGCCGTGGACGAGTTCCTCGCCCGGGTGCTGCATCGGCTTGCGGCCGCTGCTCGCCCCGGACACGACGCAGGCCCGGGCGCCGGCCAGCAGGAACCGGCCGTAGGGACCGGAGATGCTGTTCAGCTCGATGCCCTGGTGTGAGGTGAAGACCGGCCGGTTCTCGTCGGGCGGGGTGAAGACGGCCACGTCGTCCAGGCCGATGTCCTCTTCCACGAAGTAGGAAACAGGCCGGCCGAGCGCGGTGGCGAGCTTCAGCAGCGTGGTGATGGTCGGCACCATGCCGCCCTGCTCGATCTTGTGGATCGCCGCGGCCGAGACGTCGGATCGCTCGCCCAGCTGCTGCAGGGACAGGCCCATCCGCTTGCGGTGGCTGAACACCTTCAGGCCGATGGATCCGACGATGCGCTCGACATCCCCCGCCCCGTCGTTCTTGCCGCTCGCCTGGGCGTCCAGGCAGGGCGGTCCCTGGGTCCGTGGCACGCGGCTCATCCGTCCTCAGCTTGGTTCACAGCTGATCGTCCCTTGACGTTCAGGTTAGCTCCCGCCAGTATAGTGTACGACTCATAACGGATACTAAACGTCGCGTCCGTCTTGTGATGAGAAGAGACTACTTATGGCGCAACGGATCGTAGTGATCGGCGGCGGGGCCGCGGGCATCGGCGCGGCCGGGGCCGCCAAGGGCACCGACCCTTCGGCGGACGTCCGGGTTTACACCGAGTTCGAGGACGTCGGTTATAGCCCGTGCGGGATCCCTTACGTGCACGGACGGGAGATACCCGACTTCGAGCGCCTGTTCATGGCGACCAGGGAGACGTACGAAAAGGCCGGCATCGACATCCACTATGAGCGGCGGGTCAGCGGCTTCAGTCCCGACCGCAAGTCCGTGTCGGTGGAGGGCGAGGGCGAGGTCGGCTACGACAAGCTGATCGTGGCCACCGGGTTCGACTACGCCGACCCCGGGGTGCCGGGCACCGACCTCGGCAACCTCTACTACGTGAAGAACATCCGCCGGGCGATCGAGTGGGACAAGGTCCTGGACGGGGTGCGGGCCGCGGTGGTGGTCGAGGCCTCCCCGCTCGGCCTGGAGATGGTCACCGCGCTGTGCCACCGTGGCATCGAGACCCACCTGGTGGACCCGGGCGCCTGGGCGCTGTCGGTGGCCACCGACCCGGACATCGTCGCCCCGGTCCAGCAGTCCTGGCAGGAAAAGGGCGCCACGCTGCACTTCAACACCAAGCTGACCGGCTTCGCGGGCTCGGGCAATGTCAGCGCGGTGCGCACCTCCGGCGGCGACATCGCGTGCGACCTGGCCGTCGTCTGCACCCAGAAGGAAGCCAACACCACCGTGGCCCGGGCGGCCGGGATCAAGATCGGCTCGGCGGGCGGCGTGATCGTGGACGAGCGGATGCACACCTCGGCCGCGGACGTCTGGTCGGCGGGCGACTGCATCGAGGTGCCGCACAGCGTGACCCAGATCCCCATCCAGGGCCTGTCCGGCAGCCACGCCTACGCGCAGGGCAAGGTCGCCGGGACCAACGCGGCAGGCGGCGAGCGCCGGTACCAGCCGGTCAGCGTGCCCTGGGGGATGATGGCCGGGGACTGGATGATCGGCGGCGTCTCCTTCAGCGAGACGCTGGCCACCGCGCTCGGCATCCCGCACGTGGTCGGCGTGGCCGAGGGGATCTCGCGGGCGCGCTACTACCCCGGGGTGGAGAAGGTCCGGGTCAAGCTGCTGGCCGAGCCGAGGTCGCTGCGGCTCATCGGCGCGCAGCTCGTCGGCCGCGAGGGCATCAAGGAGCGGGCCGACTTCCTGGCCATGGCGGTCAGGACCGGGATCACCATCAACGACTTCGCCACTATGGAGAACGTCTACTCGCCGCCGATCGGGGCGCTGAACGAGCCGATCGCGCTGGCGGCCCAGAACCTGCTGGCCGGGCTGGGATCCTGACATGGCCAGGGTTTCGTTCGCCCGCTGGCTGCGCGCCACCTCCGAGCACTACCTGATGGTCGGGGCGCAGCAGCAGATGGCGGCCAAGTACCAGGTCACGCCGCCGCCCCGGCCCAAGGGGGCAGAGTGGTTCTGGCTGCGGGTCTACGTCCCCGCCTACCGGGCCGTGCCCTGGTCCGTGCGCTCGGTCATCATGCGCCGCATGCCGGGCAGCCACCGCATGACGTGGACCAGGACCCAGCGTCCCACTCGGCCACCGCAGTTATCCGGCACTCACAACCATCAGGAGGCTTCATGCCGATCACCATTGGCTCGCCGCGCGGCGAAGCCGGCGTCGATTCGCTGTACAACACCGAGGAGAAGGTCTTCGACGACATCCGGGCCAACCCCGGCGAGAAGGCGTTCGTGTTCATCCACTCGGTCCCGTTCGAGGGCTCGGTGTCGCTGGTCAACCTGCTCACCTCCACCCGGCTGGTGCGCAAGGGCTTCGACGTGTCGATCATCCTGTACGGCCCCGGCGTGCTGCTTGCGTCCCGGCACCGCGGCTACCCGACCATCGGCACCGAGGGCTTCCCCGGCAACCTGGCCGGCAACCGGCAGCTCGAGACGCTGCTCAAGGAAGGCGCCACGATCTACGCCTGCCGGTTCGCGATGGGCGCCCTGTACGGCTTCCGCGAGGAAGACCTCATCGACGGCGTCAAGGCGTTCAGCCCGCTCGACGTCCTCGACTCGGCCCTGACCGCCTGGCGGGCCGGCGCCTTCCAGCTCAACACGTGGACGGTCTGACGCTCCCCATGGCCGGCCGGGGCCGCTCACGGTGAGCGGCCCCGGCCAGGAGCAACCGAAGACCAACTCGGTGGTGGCGCGGCACGAGGGCGGCTGGCGCTGCCGGGTGCAGGCGGGCGGCTTCGAGCTGATCGTGGACGAGCCGCCGGAATCGGGCGGGACCGGCACCGGGCCGATGCCGACGGAGTACCTGCTGGCCGCGATGGCCTCGTGCTACGCCCTCGCGCTCAACTGGGCCGCCAGGAAGCGGGGCATGAGCCTGCCGGGCCTGGCCGTCACCGCCACCGGCACCTACGACGGCCCCAAGTTCAGCCGGCTGCAGCTCACGGTGACCTGTGGCGCCCCGGCCGAAGAGGTCGAACGGCTGATCCAGCCCGCGCTGCGGGCCTGCTACGTGTCCAACACGATCGCGCTGTCACCGCCGGTCGAGGTTTGCCTGGGATAGGCGGCGGTCGAGGTCGATCAGGGCTTCGGCGAAACAGTCCAGCGGCGCCTCCGCGACGCCCGCCCCTACCTGCCCGGTGCCCGCGGAAACGTGCAGGATGCCGGTGGTCACCGCGGGTGTGATGCCCAGCTCCACCACCTTGCGGACGTCCACCCCGAGCGGGGTGCCCGCGTTCTCCAGCACCGGGATCTTGAACCGGGTCGAGCGCCCGGCGCAGACCGCGGCGAGCCGCCCGGTGAGCTCGGCCGCCGCGGCCAGGTCGCCGCCGAGCAGCTGGGCGACCGCGGGCGAGCCCGCGGCGGCGGCGGCACCGAGCCCGGACAGCTCGAGCACCGCGCTGTCCCCGATGTCCCTGGCGCTGGTCTGCGGGCCCTGGCCCGCATAGTACAGCGCGTGCCCGACCGCGGGCGCCTCGCACACGAACCACCGGTCCGCGCCGGCCAGCCGGATGCCGAACGTGGTCCCGTTGCGCGCCATCGTGGTCACGATCGACGCGTCGCGAACCTGCGCCGCCCATTCGGTCGCGGACCGCGCCGCCGCCATGGCCAGGGTCAGGAAGAACAGGTGGTTGGCGGCCAGGAAGCGGGCGAAGGCGACGCCGTCCGGGCCGCCGAGCTCGGTCAGCGACGGCAGCCAGGCCCGGATCAGCAGGTTCGTCGCGGCCTGGGTGCGGACGTGCACGTCGTCACCCATGGCGACCGCCTGCGCGGCCAGGGAGAGCACGTCCAGCGGGCCGGTCCGCTCCAGGATGCGGCCGATCACCGGGGCGGCAACGTCCCGCAGGAACACCAGCCGGGCGACCGAGGCCTCGCTGGCCACGCCGAACCAGGCCACCTCCCCCGGTCCCTGCGAGAGCGGCGCGTACCCGGTGGTGCCGCCGGCCTGGTTCTCCAGCACGTACAGCGGGGCGCTGGCCCCGAGCGCGGTGGCCATCGGCACCACCACCCCGTGCTCGTTGGCCGGGGCGAGTCCTACCTCCCGGCCGGCCAGGAGGGCATCGGCCTGTTCCAGGTGACCGGCCCAGCCCTCGGCCACCACCGCGGCCCGCATCGACCGGCGCAGCGGGTCCGGGGCCTGCGCGTAGTCCAGGGCGGGCCCGCAGTGCAGCAGCGTCCGGTCCGGCAGGCCGGGCACCGCCCGGCGCACGGTGGTGACCGCGGTGAGCAGCGGCGAGGATTCGTCCAGGCGGCGCAGCACCTCGGCGTTGGCCGCCTCGATCCGCTCGGCGTGGATCCCGTAGAGCCGTCCCAGGGCGGCGACCGCACCGGGCTCGCCGCCCGCCGGGACGCGCCAGTCGACCGAGATGACGGGCGCCCCCTGCTCCCGGATCGCGTCGGCGAACAGCGACAGGCCGACGTTGACCACGCCGACGCGCTCCGGCAGGGTCAGCGTGGCGGGGTCGGTGTCAGGCATCGGATCTCCCGTTTGGTGCTAATTTTCGGTGATCTGGCGGGCGGCGGTGAGCAGCGCTTCCTCGGCCTCGGTGTAAACCGCCCGCCAGCGGCGGGCCTCGTCCGCGAGCCGGGCCGCGTCGGCGGCGGCTCCCGCGGCCATCCGCTCGACCTCGCCCGGGGCGGCGCCGCCGAGCAGGGTCCGGCTGGCCACGATCTGCCATGGGTCGAGCGCCGCCGACAGGTCGCGGCCGGTCAGGCCGAGCGGGTGACCGGTGATCTCGGTGGCCGCGGCGTCGAGCCGGGCGCCGTCGATGTCGGTGCCGCGCAGGCCCGCGGCGCTGGCCTGCCTGACCGCGTGCCCGACCACCCGGTAGGCGCTGCGGTAGTCGATCCCGCACGTCTGCATGATGTACTCCGCCAGGTCGGTGGCCTGCGAGAAGCCCGAGTCGAGGGAGGACCGCATCCGCTCGGCGTTGACCTCCAGCGTGCGCACCACGCCGGTGCTCAGCCGGGTGGCCCGGACCGCGAGGTCGAGCGCCTTGGGCACCTCGCCGTAGGCGAAGATCAGGTTGTCGCTGCGCGCCGAGGGGGTCTTGGCCACCGCGAGCAGCCCGGACAGCCGGCCGATCAGGGTCCCGGCCGCTCCCCTGATGATCGAGAGCGCGTACGGGTTCCGCTTCTGCGGCATCAGCACGCTGGCCCGGCTGTAGCCGTCCGCCAGCGTCACGTAGTCGAACTCCTGGCTGGCCCAGATCTCCAGGTCCTCGGCCAGCTTGGACTGGGTGACCATCAGCCCGGCGGCGGCGCTGACCATGTCGAACAGGCCGTCGACCTGCCACATCGCGTCCCGGGTGTGCTCGGCGACGCTGCGGAACCCGAGCAGCGACGCGACGTGCGCGCGGTCCGACAGCAGGCGGCTGCCGTTCACGCAGCCCGCGCCGCCGGGGCTGGCGTCGGTCCACTCGAGCGCCTCGTCCAGCCGCTTCCCGGCCCGCAGCACCGGGAAGGCGAAGGACAGCAGGTAGTGGCCGAACGTGGACGGCTGCGCGTGCTGCAGGTAGGTCTGGTCGGCCATCAGGGTGCCCGCGTGCTCCTGGCTCACCCGGGCGATCTCCGCCGCCAGTCCCGCGGTCGCCTCGATCAGGTCAGTCAGGTCCTCGCGCAGGCGCAGCCGGAAGGCGACCCGGACCGCCTCCCGGCGCGGCCGCCCGGCGTGCAGCCAGCCGGCCACGTCCCCGGCCTGGCTGACGAAGTAGCGCTCCCGGGAGTTGTAGGGCTCGCCGTTGGCCGGATCGTAGGGGAAGTCCTCGGCCGGGATGTCCAGGGTGGCCAGCAGCAGCGCCAGCAGGCGGCGGGCCGCCTCCGGCGGGATCACCCCGGTCGCGCCGAGGTCGAGCAGGTGCGCGATGTCGGCCAGGTTCATCCCGTGGTGCAGGATCGGGGCGTCGGCGTTCTCGAGCTCGAAGCCGGCCGCGATGAGCTCGGGGGCGGCCGGGCCGGCGGGCGGGCCCGCGGCGGGCCGGCTCACGATGGTCATGACCGCTCCTCCGCCGCTGTGTCCTGCGCCGCTGTGTCCTGCGCCGTCGCCACCGCGTCGAGCACGCCGCCGGTGTGCCAGAAGACCACGTCGCGGCCCGGCGGCGCCAGAGCCAGCGCCTTGGCTGTGTAGACCGGATCGAGCATGAGTCCCTCCGTCCGCATCGCTTCCGCCGCCGCCGCCCGGCCGGCCGGCGAGGGCACGCCGTGACCAGGGCCGCGGGCGTCGACCATCGTGACGTCGCCCGGCCCGGGTCCGGAGCCGGTGCCGAGCAGGCGCAGGCACTGGCTGGCCAGGGTCAGGACCTGGCGCGCGGCGGCCTGCGGCGGCCTGCTGGCCGAGCAGCCGGTCAGGGCCCACGGGCGGCCGAGCAGCAGGCGGCCCGCGACCAGTCCGGCCAGGGTGCCGCCGGATCCGGTCGGGACCACCACCGTGACGTCCCGGCGGCCGCCCAGCTGCTCGTGCAGTTCGGCGGCGGCCAGGGCGTAGCCGACCGCGCCGAGGGCGTTGGCGCCACCGCGCGGGATCAGGTACGGGCGGCGGCCCTGGGCGGTCAGCCCGGCCGCGACCACGGGCAGGCGCGCGTCCACGCTGTCCCGGTCCGGGGTGCCGGTCCAGTGCACGATCACGTCCCAGGAGCGGGCCAGGGCCAGGGCGGGAGACTTCGATGGTCCAGGTATCCCGGCGATGACCAGCTCGCAGCCCAGGCCGGCCCGGCGGGCGGCGGCCGCGGTGGCAGCGCAGAAGTTCGAGCCGGGCGCCCCGCCGGTGAGCAGGGTGTCGGCACCGTCCGCGACCGCGCCGGCGATCAGGAACTCGAGCAGCCGGGCCTTGTTCCCGCCGAACGCGAACCCGGTCAGGTCGTCCCGCTTGACCAGCAGCGACCGCAGGCCTAGCGCCTCGGCCAGGCGGGGCGCCGGGACCAGCGGCGTGGGGAGCACGGCCAGCCGCGTCCGGGGCAGCGCGCGGCCGGCCGCCATCAGGCGCCCCGCGCAGGCGGGGGCGGACGCCGGGGTCACGGCCACTCCTGAGGTTCGGCGGCCCGCGCCAGCTTGGCCCGTTCGGTAATAAGGTCTGTCATTTGCTGGCAGCTGCCCGTGTCGGGTTCCGCGGTCAGGTAGCTGGCTTCGGCCGGGCTGAACAGGCCGTCCTGGACGAGGGCCTGGCTGCTGGTCCGGCCGGCCGCCCGGCCGCCGGCGAGCGCGCGCTGCAGCCGGTCCTGGGCCACCCGGGGGCCCAGGCGGGGCGTGAGCAAGGCCAGGGCGCGCTCGCTGACCTGGTAGCCGCCGTGACGGGCCAGGTTGCGCCGCATCGCTTCGGCGTCGACGATCAGGCCCTCGGTCAGGCCGATGGCGATCTTTAGCGCGGCTGTGGCCAGCAGGCAGGTCTCCGGCCAGGCGACCCATTCGGCCTTCCAGCCCCGGCCGTCCCGCTCGTGCTGCTGCACCACGGCCTCGGACATGACCGCGGCGCTGGACCGGGCCAGCCGGGCCAGCGTGTCCAGGTGCTCGCTGGCTTCCGGGTTCTGCTTGTGCGGCATGGTGATGCTGCCGACCGTGCCATCCTTGACGGCTTCGCGCAGCTCGCCGATTTCCGGTCGCTGCAACTCGTACACCTCGCCGCCGATCCGGGCCAGGGTGCCGCAGATCAGCGCGAGCAGCTGGGTAAACTCGGCGCCGCGGTCGCGCGCCGTCAGCCAGGAGATGCCCGGGTCGGCCAGGCCGAGCGCGGCGCAGAACCGGGCCCGGATCGCCGGGCCTTGATCGCCGTAGAAGACCAGGCTGCCCGTCCCGCCGCCGAGCTGCCCGACCAGCCAGCGGGGGGCACCTTCGCGCAGCCGGTCCAGGTGACGGCGGATCTCATCGGCCCACGACGCGGCCTTCCAGCCGAACGTCACCGGGCTCCCCGGCTGGCCGTGGGTACGGCCCGGCATGGCGGTGTCCCGGTGTTCGACCGCCAGCTCGAGCAGCCGGGCCTCGATTCGCCGCAGGTCCCGCCAGGCCAGGCCGCCGATCCGGCGCAGGGCCAGCGCCGTCCCGGTGTCGGTGATGTCCTGGACGGTGGCCCCGGCGTAGACGTAGTCGCGGGCGTCTTCGGGCAATACCGCCTGCAGGGCCCGGATCAGGCCGAGCATGGAATGGGACGACTGCCGGGTCTGCCCGGCCGCGTAACCGAGGTCGATCAGGGCGGCCTGGGCGTGTTCGGTGATCTCGCGCGCGGCCTGCTCCGGGATCAGGCCGGCCTCGGCCTGGACGCGGGCCAGCGCCGCGATCACGTCGAGCCAGCCCTGCAGCCGGCCTTCCTCGCCGAGCACGGCCCGGGCTTCGTCCGTCCCCCACAGGTGCCGGTAGAGGACCGAGTCCGTGATCCGGTCGGTCATCGCGGGACCGGGTCGGCGGCCTGCGCGGCCAGGGCCAGGGTTAGTCCCTCGCTGATCTGGGCCAGGCTGGCGCCCCAGGGCACGACTACCGTGTCCCCGTCGGCGGCCACCCGGTCTTCGAGCAGGCAGCACTTGGTTATCAGCGGCCCTTGGGCCTCATGCTGGCTGGATGCGGTTCCGGTTCCGGTTCCGGCTTTGGCTGCGGCTAGGTTGCGCGGGCACATGTCGACCATCGGCACGTCGCCGCCGTAGAACCAGTCGTGGATGCCCCGCGAGCGGGCGCAGCCGACCAGCGTCCACGGCTCGCGCTCGGGGACCTCGTCGAGGTAGGAGACCGGGGTCCCCTGGTCATGACTGGCTTGCCCGGCCCGGCAGGGGAACAGGTAGCGCTCGGCGGGCAGGCGGCCGGCCAGGTCCCGCAGGTCGACGAGCTCGGGGACGAGCTCGACCGGTGGCAGGTCCTCGGCCAGGTCGAGCACCCGGGTCAGCTGGTCCACCAGCTTGGGCGGCCAGGGCGGCACCACCTCGAGCACCCGGACCCGGATCGGGGCCGGGTCGAGGATGAAGTTGACGTGGCCGTAGCGCCCGCGCACGATCACGCACCGGGCGCCCGGGGCCTGCGTGAGCGCGACCCGGGCCAGCTGGGTGGGCACGCCGGTGTCGGTGTCGGGCGCGTCCACCAGCGCGGTCTCGTCCGCCCGGGCGAGCAGGCGTACCGTCGTCACCGGAGAGAAGAGCGGCTGCTCGGACTGCTTGGTGACCTCCGCCACCGCGCTGGCGTCTTGGCGCCGGGCGATGACGTACCGGGTCCGGCGGTAGACGTCCCGGCCGGTCAGGTACTTGGTGAGCGCCTCTGCGGTCAGCGGCACCGGCACCTCGGCCACGCTGACCTCGCGATATTGGCCGGGAACCAGGTTCACCGGCAGCTCGTTCCGGGGCCAGCCATAATCGCTATAATAGATATTCCTACACTTTAGTGCAAGAACGGGAACCTGATGGCAGACGCGAGAGCGGCCCAGAGCGTAGACCTGGAGTCCGTGGCCCGGACGGTGCGCGCCCATCCCGGGGTGGCCGCCAAGGCCGCGATAGGCCTGGTCAGCGAGATTTTCCAGAGCACCGACTGGCTGGCCGGACCGGGCGACGACGGCGCGGTCGTCACGGAGCAGGGGCAGTCCCTGGTGGTCGGCGGCGAGGCCATCCTGCCCTCGTTCGTGGCCGCCGACCCCTACGGGGCGGGCGTGGCCGCCGTCACCACCAACCTCAACGACCTGGCGGCCATGGGCGCCTGGCCGCTGGCGCTGGTGGACACCGTGACGGGCCCGCGTGAGACCATCCGGCGCGTGCTCGAGGGCATGCGGTGGGCGGCCGCCCTCTACCAGGTGCCCGTCGTCGGCGGTCACCTGACGGTCACCGACGGGCCGCCGGGGCTGTCGGCCTTCGGGCTCGGCCGGGCCGACCGGCCGCTGTCGGCGCAGTCCGCCCAGGCCGGCCAGACACTGGTCGTCGGCGGCAGCATCGACGGGCAGATGCGGCCCGACTTCCCGTTCTTCCCCTCCTACGACGAGCGCGGCCGGGAACTGGCCGGGGATGTCCGGCTGCTGGCCGAGGGCGCGTCGGCGGGGTGGGTGGCGGCGGCCAAGGACGTGAGCATGGCCGGGCTGATCGGCTCGCTGGCGATGCTGCTCGAGTGCAACACGCTCGGGGTGAGCGTCGACCTGGACGCGCTGCCCGTCCCGGCCGGGGTGACGGTCGAGCAGTGGGTTTCCTGCTTCCCGTGCCTGGTGTTCCTGCTGTGCGTTCCGCCGGGGAGGGAAGAGGAGTGCCTGCGGGCGTTCGGTCGCCGGGGGCTGGCGGCGGCCGCGGTCGGCACGCTGGACGAGAGCGGCGCGCTGCGGATCGGCTCGGCCGGACGGACGGAGACTGTCTTCGATCTCAACCGCGAATCGGTGACCAACCTGGCCCGGCCCGCGGGCTGAGGTTTGTCCTGCGAGATGCCTTTCGCCAGCGCTGGAATTCGGTGGTTGCGGCAGTTAACCTTCACTGAAATTCAGTGGTTGTGGCAACCTACCGCCCCTATTCGGTAGGGCGCCACAACCACTGAATCGAGATGGTGCGCAGGGGACGGACGAGGTTGAGGGCGGCTTTTACGCCGTGCTGGCGGGACGCCGAGGCCACATTATGGCCCTGTGCGCCTTAGCTTAAATTGATGTTGGTGTTGCGTCACTTACGTCACTCACACCCGGCCACGAGGGCCAGCGCATCCCGGCAACCGGGACGCTCCCGGCGGCCGGCCGGGCTGACCTCATGATCGCGGGCAGTTTTGGCCAGATCGGAGCCAGAACTGCCCGCGATCATGAACGCGACCGCGACAAGCTGAGCGGCAGTGTGTCATGGCCTGGGCGCTGGGCGCTTCGTGATCTGGGAGACGTGGGTTAGCCGCGCCGGGCCGGTTGCTGGGCGACCAGCGACAGCTTTTCCGGACGGGTCCTGGCGCGGGCGCCGCGGCGGCCGCGCCACATCATCGCCACGGTGACGGCGAGCGCGGCGGCGCAGGCGGCCTGGGTCAGCCCGAAGGCGGCGCCCGCGCCGAGGCGGCCGGCGGCCAGCCCGGCACCGAGCGGGCCTAGTACCGCCGTGGCCGCCCAGATCACGTTGAGCAGCCCGATCGAGGCGCCCAGGGTGGAGTTGCCCCGGCCGGCGCCGGCCCGACCGGGATTGCCCTGGCTGGAGCTGCCCTGGCTGGAGCCGCGCTGGCTGGCGCCGGCCTGGGCGGTGCCGCTCTGCCCCGCCGAGGCGGCCAGCGAGTAACTGACGGTCCACAGGACGGACCGGGCCGCGGTGGTGACGCACAGCATCGCGATCAGCGCCAGCGGGGACGCGCCGAGGACGGCGGGAGTGAGGGCGGCCGCCACGACGAGCATGCCGCCGCAGGTCACCGGCAGGGTCACCGCCCGGCGGCCGGCCGCGGCGGTCAGTGCGCTGCCGACCGCGAACAAGATCCCCGACACCGCGAAGTCCAGGCCGATCCGCCCGGGCGAGTCCCCGGCGGCATGCAGCAGTTGCGGCACCAGCAAGGCGCAGACGCCGGTGCTCAGCCCGGCGGTCACGACGGCGGCGGCGGCCCCGACCAGGTCGCGGTTCACCGCCACGGACCGCAGGCCGGGCAGCTTCCCCGCCCGCGGAGTGGCCGGCCCGGACGGGACCCGGAGCAAGGCGAGCCCGGCGGTGATCAGGGCGAAGCCCGCCGCGGACACCAGCAGCGGAGCGCCCAGCCCGATGTGCTGGGCGAGCGCGCCGGAGGCCGCGGGCCCGGCC
>JAJKHX010000019.1 GCA_021154785.1 Nocardiopsis sp. | reverse complement strand
GGGGGACCGACAGCTGGCCGGTCACGGTGTCCGGTAGGGCGCCGTACAGCATGCCGCGACTGGGCGGCGCCTACGGCGGCTACATCGGCATGACCGGCAACTGGGCCTACTGGCTGGGCTGCCGGGGCCGGGAGCACTTCATCGCCTTCTCCGCGGCCAACGCCAAGCAGGCGCACACCGACTTCGTCACCTATCACCGGGGCATAGGCGACGGCGTCTACTGGTTCATGGGCGGCCCGGGCGTGGACCCGCACTACAACGGGACGGCCGCCGAGGCCAGCGCGTGGGGCGCGCGGCAGGCGGCGCGGGCGCTGGCCGACATCGCCAGCGGTCCCCTCGACTACCCCGTGGTCTGGGCGGACATCGAACTGCCCGGCATCGGGCCCGCCGCCGACAACGGCTGGAACACCGTCTACACCTCGCCGTGCAGCGGCGTCGTCAGGACCCGCGGCGTGTCCGCGGCCGTAGACCGCGCCGACTTCAACGGGTTCGCCTCGTACCTCACCGCGCACTCGAAGTACAAGGTCGGTGTCTACTCTTCGGCCGGCGTCTGGACGTCGGTCTTCGGTACCGGGAGCGCGGCCTCGATCCCGAACACCTACGAGTGGACCTACGAGCCCGAGACGACGAACTTCGGTAACGCCCCGACCGGCTGGTGCCTGAAGTCCGGCGGGTGCGCGCGGTTCTTCGGCGGCCAGACCAGCTCCAGCCGGTTCGCCCTGATGTGGCAGTGGTCCGGCGGCGGCGGGGTCACCAACGGCATCGGCGGCTTCAACGGCGACCTCGACCAGATCGACGGCGCCCGCCAGGGCTGATGCTCGCAGCGGGCGATGACGAGCGGGCAGCGACGAACCGGCGGGCTCAGCCGGCGATCAGGGGCTCGAGCAGGATGTCCGGGTGCTCGCGCTGGACCTGGGCGAGGCGCCACTTGTCGCTGAGCAGGGCGAGCAGGGCGCCGTCGTCGCGCCGGGTGAGCACCTCGACCGAGCGCTGGCCGGCCAGCGCGCGGGCGCCGTCGGCGTCGGTGCGCCGGGCCATGCTGTAGTCCAGGTGGTCGAGCTCGGCCCGGGATCCGAACTCGTGCTCGAGCCGGTGCAGGACCACGTCGAACTGCAGCGGCCCGACGGCGGCCAGCACAGGGGCCTGGTCACCGCGCAGGTCGGAGGACAGGACCTGGATGACGCCCTCGGTGTCCAGCTGCTCGATGCCGCGGCGGAACTGCTTGGCCTTGCCGGCATCCTTGCCGCGCACCACCGCGAAGTGCTCGGGGGCGAAGCTCGGGATGGGCGGGAACTCGACCGGCGCCTCGCCCGCGTACAGCGTGTCGCCGGGCCGCAGCGCGGTGGCGTTGACCAGGCCGATCACGTCGCCGGGGAAGGCCTCCTCGACGGTCTCCCGGTCCTGGCCGAACATCGACTGCGCGTACTTCGTCGCGAACGGGCGCCCGGTGGCCGCGTGGGTCAGCACCATGCCGCGCTCGAACCGGCCGGAGCACACCCGCACGAACGCCATCCGGTCCCGGTGGGCCGGGTCCATGTTGGCCTGCACCTTGAACACCAGCCCGGAGAACGGGGCGCCGACCGGCCGGGGCTCGCCCTTGACGTCGTCCCGGGGAGACGGCGCGGGGGCGTACGTGGTGACCGCGTCCAGCAGCCTGCGGACCCCGAAGTTAGGCAGCGCGGCCCCGAACAGGACCGGGCTCGTCACGCCGCCCAGGAAGGTCTCCATGTCGACCGCGGTGCCGTAGACCTCGTCCAGCAGCGCGAGTTCTTCTTCCGCCGCGGCGTAGGCGGCGCCGTCGCGGGCCTGCGCCGCCGCGGGGTCCAGGACCGTCTCCAGGGCCCGCCCGGCGCCGCCGGGGGTCCGCTCGAAGGTCACGTACTCCCCGGTGGCCCGCTCGATCAGCCCGCGGAAGTCGCCGGCCACCCCGACCGGCCAGTTCACCGGCGCCGGGTGCAGCCCGATCCGCTGCTCGATCTCGTCGAGCAGCTCCAGGGGCTCCCGGCCGGGACGGTCCCACTTGTTCACGAACGTGATGACCGGCACGCCCCGGCTCCGGCAGACGTCGAACAGCTTGAGTGTCTGCGGCTCCAGGCCCTTGGCCGAGTCGAGCAGCATGATCGCGCAGTCCACCGCGGACAGCACCCGGTAGGTGTCCTCGGAGAAGTCGGCGTGGCCGGGGGTGTCCAGCAGGTTGAGCACCATGTCGCCGTAGTCGAAGCGCAGCGCCGCCGAGGTAATCGAGATGCCGCGGGCACGCTCCATCGCCATCCAGTCGGAGGTCACGCCCCGGCGCCCGGCCTTGCCGTGCACCGCGCCCGCCTGCGTGATCGCCGACGCGTGCAGCGCCAGCGCCTCCGTCAGGGTGGACTTACCCGCGTCGGGGTGGCTGATGACGGCGAACGCGCGGCGCCTGCCCGCTTCAGCGAGCACCCTGGGGTCAGCCGCCCGCGGAGGCGCCCCCGTTTCCGCGATAGTCATTTCCTCCAGGATACTGGGTCCGTGGACCGGGTCCTGACGATCCCGAACGGGATCAGCGCACTGCGGCTAGCCGGCGTGCCGCTATTCCTGTGGCTGGTGCTGGGCCCGCGCAGCGCCACCGCCGACTACTGGGCGGTGGGCGTGCTCATGGCGGCCGGCATCTCCGACTGGCTGGACGGCAAGATCGCCCGCGCGCTCAACCAGACCAGCAGGCTCGGCCAGCTGCTCGACCCCGCCGCGGACCGGCTGTACATCGCGGCCACCATCGTCGCGCTGGCGGTGCGGGACGTCATCCCGTGGTGGCTGGTCGCCGTCCTGGCCCTGCGCGAGCTCACCGTCGGTGCCGCGCTCGCGACGCTGCGGCGGCGGGCCGGGTTCGGCACCCTCCAGGTCAGCTTCGTCGGCAAGGCCGCCACTCTTTGCTTGCTTTATGCGTTTCCCTTGCTCTTTCTTGGCGATCACCCCGGCTGGGGCGGGACGCTGGCCCGGATACTAGGCTGGGCCTTTGCGACCTGGGGGACTGTCCTGTACTGGTGGGCCGCGATGCTGTACCTGAGCCAGGTCAAAAGCTTGATCGGTGACATCGCTACTTCGTTAGGTGACCACGCGCGTCCTTGATTCCGCCCACGACGGGGTGCACATAATGGCGGAAACCGGAAAGGAGCCGCAAAGCCATTGAAGGCCGTCGTCATGGCAGGGGGCGAGGGGACGCGACTGCGGCCGATGACCGCGAACCAGCCCAAGCCGCTGCTCCCCGTGGCCAACCGCCCGATCATGGAGCACGTGCTGCGGCTGCTCAAGCGGCACGGGTTCGACGAGACCGTAGTGACCGTCCAGTTCCTCGCCGCCCTCGTCCGGAACTACTTCGGCGACGGCGAGGAGTTCGGGATGAGCCTGCAGTACGCCACCGAGGAGATGCCGCTCGGGACCGCGGGCAGCGTGCGGAACGCCGGGGAGGCGCTGCGGGACGAGCCCTTCCTCGTCATCTCCGGCGATGCCCTCACCGACATGGACCTCACCGATCTGGTCCGGTTCCACAAGGACAAGGGCGCGCTGGTCACGGTGGCGCTGGCCAAGGTACCGGACCCGCTCGAGTTCGGCATCGTGATCACCCAGGAGGACGGCCAGATCCAGCGGCTCCTGGAGAAGCCCACCTGGGGCCAGGTGTTCTCGGACACGGTCAACACCGGCCTGTACGTGATGGAGCCCGAGGTGCTCGCCGAGGTGCCGCCGGGCGAGGCGGTGGACTGGTCCGGTGACGTCTTCCCGAAGCTGCTCGCCCGCGGGGCGCCGCTGTACGGCTACGTCTCGGACAGCTACTGGGAGGACGTCGGCACCCACGAGAGCTACCTCAAGGCCCAGGCCGATGTGCTGGCCCGGCGGGTCCAGACCGACATCGCCGGCTTCGAGGTCTCGCCCGGCGTGTGGGTCGCCCCCGGTGCCGAGGTCGACACCGACGCGGTCCTCACCGGCCCGCTGTGCATCGGCGACTACGCCAAAATCGAGGCGGGCGCGCACCTGCGCGAGTACACCGTGATCGGCAGCAACGTGGTGGTCAAGGAGGGCGCCTTCCTGCACCGCGCCGTGGTGCACAACAACGTCTACGTCGGCCAGGGCGTGACCTTGCGCGGCTGCGTGATCGGGAAGAACACCGACGTGATGCGGCTGGCCAGGATCGAGGAAGGCGCCGTCGTCGGGGATGAGTGCGTGATCGAGCCCGAGGCCTACCTGTCCGCCGGGGTGAAGGTTTACCCGTTCAAGACCATCGAGGCCGGCGCGGTGGTCAACACCAGCGTCATCTGGGAATCACGGGGCCAGCGCACGCTGTTCGGCCCGCGCGGCGTGTCCGGCCTGGTCAACGTGGAGGTCACCCCGGAGCTCGCGGTCCGGCTGGCCAGCGCGTACGCCACCATGCTGCGGAAGGGCTCCACCGTCACCACCTCCCGGGACGTGTCCCGGGCCGCCCGCACGCTCAAGCGGGCCGTGCAGGGCGCGCTCAACGCCAGCGCCATCAACGTGGTGGACCTGGAGGCCCAGCCGCTGCCGGTGGCCAGGTACGAGACCGCCAGGGACCACTACAGCGGCGGGATCGCGCTGCGCACCACGCCGGGGGACCCGCAGTCGGTCGACATCATCTTCCTGGACGAACGGGGCGCCGAGCTGTCCCAGGCCGATCAGCGCAAGCTGGAACGGGTTTTCTCCCGGCAGGAGTTCCGGCGGGCCTTCCCGGGCGAGATCGCCGAGCTCAGCTACCCGCCCCGGGTCGTGGAGTCCTACACCCGCGAGCTGATCCGCTGCCTCGACATGAGCGGCGTGCGCGAGGCCGGCCTGAAGGTAGTGGCGGACTGCGCGGGCGGCACCGCGTCGCTGGTGCTGCCCAGCCTGCTGGGCACCATCGGGGTGGACGTGCTCACCCTGAACAACCGGCTGGACGAGGTGTCGCCGACCGAGACCGTCGCGCAGCAGCGCGCGGGCCTGCAGCGGCTGGCCGACGTGGTGTCCTCGTCCAAGGCGGCGTTCGGCGTCAGGTTCGACCCGGTGGGGGAGCGGATCCAGCTCGTGGACGAGAAGGGCGAGCTGGTCAGCGAGGACCGCGCCCTGCTGGCGGTGCTCGACCTGGTCGCCGCCGAGCGCAAGCGGGGCCGGGTCGCGCTGCCGGTGACCACGACCCGGGTGGCCGAGCAGGTGTGCCGGTTCCACGGCGTCCAGGTGGAATGGACGCCCACCACCATGCACGCGCTGACGCTGGCCGCGGCCCAGGACGACGTCATCTTCGCGGCCGACGGCCACGGCGGGTTCGTAGTGCCGGAGTGCGCCCGGACCGTCGACGGCATCGCGGCCTTCGTCCGGCTGCTGGGCCTGGTCGCGCGGACCCGGCTGACGCTGAGCCAGATCGACGCCCGGATCCCGGTCGCGCACCTGCTCCGCCGGTCCATCCCGACGCCGTGGGCGGCCAAGGGCGGCGTCATGCGCATGGTGATCGAGGCGGCCGGCGACCATGAGATCGACACCACCGACGGCGTGCGGGTGATCGAGCGTGACCGCGGCTGGGTCCTCGTGCTGCCCGACCCGGCCGAGGCGGTCACCAACTTGTGGGCGGAGGGAAACGATGCCGACACCGCCCAGCTGCTGCTCGAGGAGTGGGCCACGGTGGTTGAGCAGGCAGGACGCTGAGGAAAGCTCCCTGACCAGGGGCTGGCGGTAACCCGCGGCTGTCCTGGATACTGCGGTTAGGTCCCCGGATATTCACGCCGCGGCCAGGTAAGCTATGTCCTCACGCGAGCGAAAGACGCCGACCCACGCGTTTTTCGCGGATGTGAGAGAATCGCGCGCATTGCGATTCGCCCGGCGGCCGCCGCCCGCCGGGACGGACCCGGCGACGGGCCCGGGCAGGGCAATAGTGCATGGCGCGGGTGCACGGCGGAGGTGATTCGGCGGTGTGGCGGAAGCGTCGCGGCGAAAATAGCCGACGCGGACGGCGCGGGCTGTTCGCGTGGCGCATAGACCGTCCTGCCCCCTCTCGCGTACCGTGGGCTGAATCGCTCGAAGACGACGAGTACGACCAGGGGAGGCCGAGCGGGGCTATGCCACGCGTCTACTGCGCCCGGTGCGGCCGGCCGAATCCCGACGGGGCCAGGTTCTGCTCCTACTGCGGGACCCAGCTGAGCGCGCCGGTACCGCCCGGATCCGGGATGCCGGCCGGCCCGGCTGGTCCCGGCGAGCGCCCGGGCGAGACCACGTCGACGATCTCGCTGGGCCGGACCGAGGACGATCTCGGCGAAGATCTCTTCCCGGACTCCGCGGCGTTCGGCGCGCTGCCGCCAGGGAGCGCGCTGCTCCTGGTCATGCGCGGTCCCAACGCGGGCAGCCGGTTCCGGCTCGACGGCGAGCTGACCACGGCCGGCCGCCATCCGGACAGTCACATTTTCCTCGATGACGTGACTGTGTCCCGGCGGCACGCCGAGTTCTACCGGCATGGCGCCAGGTTCACCGTCCGTGACGTGGGCAGCCTCAACGGCACGTACGTGAACCGGGAGCGCATCGAGGAGGCCGAGCTAGCCGGCGGGGACGAGGTGCAGATCGGCAAGTTCCGGCTGCTGTTCCTGACCAGCCAGGATGTCGGGCCGGACCCGAGGACGCCCTCTGCCGACCGGCGCGGCAGAGGCGCCCAGGACTATGCGTAGGTACGTGCGGGCCCAGGCTTTCCCGGCACGCGGGGGTACCGAGTGAGCGCCCAGGAGGCGGGCGGTCAGTTCGGCATCGGCGAGGTACTCGCCCAGCTGCGGCCGGAATTCCGTGACATCAGCACGTCCAAGATCCGTTTCCTGGAGGCGGAGGGCCTGATCGAGCCGGCCAGGTCGCGTTCGGGCTACCGCCGGTTCTCCGCGGCCGACATCGAGCGGCTGCGGTACATCCTGACCATGCAGCGGGATTCCTACCTGCCGCTGCGGGTGATCAGGGAGCGGCTGGCCGACGGCGCCGAGGCGTCCGATGGCCAGCAGGCGGCTGGCCGGGCGGCCGCCGATATGACCCGCCGCCAGCTGCTGGACGCGGCCGAGATCAGCGACGCGGAGCTCACCGAGCTCGAGGATTACGGCCTGATCCGCCGGGTGGGCCGCCAGTACGGCGCCGACGCGCTCGCGGTGGCCAGGGCGGTCGCCGCGCTGCGCCAGTACGGCGTGCAGGCCCGGCACCTGCGTGCGGTCAAGGCGTCGGCCGACCGCGAGGCCAACCTGGTCGAGCAGGTCGTGGCGCCCCAGCTGCGGCAGCGCGACGCCGGCGCGCGCGACGCGGCGGCCCGGACGGCCTGGCAGATCGCCGACCTCACCCTGCGGCTGCACGCGACGTTGATGGAGTCCGCGCTGGCCGAGGCCGGGCTGGCCTCGGCCCCGCTGCGCGCCCGTGTCCTGGAACTCGAAACCCTGAGCGCGGCCGGTTCCGGGGCCGCTCAGGACGCCACCAGGCACGCCCCCGTGCCTGTCAGCGGGCCCGTCACGGGGGGGCTGCGCTCGGCCTCCGGACGATTACGGGTGTACCTTGGCAAAGGGAGTGGTGGCCAGCAGAGGTTCCCCAGGCACGTGAGGACGGAGCTGTAGTGCGGCAGATGGAGGTCATCGGCGTCCGGGTCGAGATGCCATCGAACAGCCCCATCGTCTTGCTGAAAGAGGCGCAGGGGGATCGGTACCTGCCGATCTGGATCGGGGCAGTAGAGGCGACGGCGATCGCCTTCGCCCAGCAGGGCATGGTTTCGCTTCGTCCGCTCACGCACGATCTTTTCCGTGACGTGCTCGAAGTGCTGAACGTCCAGCTGCGCACGGTGAACATCACCGCGCTGCGGGACGGGATCTTCTACGCGGACCTGGTCTTCTCCAACGGGGCCGAGGTGAGCGCGCGCCCGTCGGACTCGATCGCGCTGGCGCTGCGCACCGGCGCGCAGATCTTCGCCAGCGACGAGATCCTGGACGAGGCGGGCGTGGCCATCCCCGACGAGCAAGAGGACGAGGTCGAGAAGTTCCGGGAGTTCCTCGACACGATCTCGCCCGAGGACTTCGGCCGGGCCACCTGACGGGCGGCGTGCCTGGAATGACACCGGCCCGCCCGAATGTCACGACGCGCCGCCTGGGGTCGTTGACGCCGCTGCCTGGGCGGCTTACGGTGCGAGTACCGTGGGTAGTCAGCTCCGGTGGAGGTGGGCGTGGCGGTAACCAGGGGTAACGACGGAGACAAGGTGCCCGGCACCGGAACCTCCGCCGTCGGCCCGCAGGGCACGCTGTTCGACGACAGCGAAATCCCGGGCCTGCCCGGCGACCCCGGCATCCCGGCCCAGAGCGAGATGTCCGCTCAATCCGGTGCGGCTCCGGACGAGGTCGGTTACCGCGGGCCGACTGCCTGCTCCGCGGCCGGGATCACCTACCGCCAGCTCGACTACTGGGCCCGGACCGGGCTGGTCGAGCCGAGCGTGCGCGCGGCCCACGGCTCCGGCTCCCAGCGGCTGTACAGCTTCCGCGACATCCTGGTGCTCAAGGTGGTCAAGCGCCTGCTCGACACGGGGATCTCGCTGCAGCAGATCCGGGCCGCGGTCCAGCACCTGCGCGACCGCGGCAGCGCCGACCTGGCCCAGGTGACGCTGATGAGCGACGGGGTCAGCGTGTACGAGTGCACCTCCGCCGACGAGGTGGTCGACCTGCTGGCGGGCGGCCAGGGCGTGTTCGGGATCGCGCTGGGCCGGGTCTGGCGCGAGGTGGAGGGCGACCTGGCCGTGCTGCCCGCCGTCCGGGCCGAGGACGGCCTCGTCGCGGTGCCGCCGGGCGGCACCGGTTTCACCGACGACCTGGCCAAGCGCCGCCTGCGCCGTACCAGCTGACGCTGCTGGCTCACTGGCGCAGGGCCGGGGCGCCTTGCCGTCCCGCGTCCCACTATCTGGTTCTCGCTCGGGTAGGATTGCAGATGCCGATGACACCGGCCGGGAGAGTCTCCGCATAGCCGCGGGCGCCGAAGGGGCAACATCCCCGGAACCTCTCAGGCACACGAACCGGGCGGGACAGGCAGCTCTGAAGCGGGGCCGTGGTACCGCATCGACGTGATGCGGGCACGGGGCCGTGACAGACGGGGAGCCAGGCAGCGACCACGCAGCTTCCGGGAGGCTCCATGACAGGCTTCGCCGTCCGCCACATCGGCCCGACAACTGCCGAGCAGCGGCACATGCTCGACAGCCTCGGGTACTCATCACTCGACGAGCTCATCACCGCCGCCCTGCCCGAAGGGCTGCACCGGACGGACAGGCTGGACCTGCCCGACCCGCTGACCGAGACCCAGGCGCTGGCTGAGCTACGCCGGATGGCCAGCCGCAACCACGTGCTGACCTCGATGATCGGCCTCGGCTATTACGACACGATCACGCCCGCCGTGATCCGCCGCAACGTGCTGGAGAACCCGGCCTGGTACACCGCGTACACCCCGTACCAGCCGGAGATCTCGCAGGGCCGGCTCGAGGCGCTGCTGAACTTCCAGACCATGATCTCCGACCTGACCGCGCTGCCCTGGGCCGGCGCCTCACTGCTGGACGAGGCGACCGCGGCCGCCGAGGCGATGACGCTGACCCGGCGGGCGACCAGGAAGGGGCATGTCTTCCTGGCCGACGCCGACTGCCTGCCGCAGACCCTGGCCGTGCTGCGCACCCGCGCCGAGCCGCTCGGCATCCACCTCGTCGTGGAGCCGGTCACGACCGAGGCGATCAGCCGGCAGGAGGATCTGTTCGGGGTCCTGCTGCAGTTCCCCGGCGCGTCCGGGGTGATCCGCGACCCGGCGCCGCTGATCGAGGCGGCGCACGCCCAGGGCGCGCTGGCCGCGGTGGCCGCCGACCCGCTCGCGCTGACCCTGCTCCGCCCGCCCGGCGAGGCGGGCGCGGACGTGGCGGTCGGCTCCACCCAGCGGTTCGGGGTGCCGCTGTGGTTCGGCGGCCCGCACGCGGGTTACATCGCGGTCAGCGACGCGCTCAAGCGCCAGCTGCCCGGCCGCCTGGTCGGGGTGTCGGTGGACGCCGGCGGCCAGCCCGCCTACCGGCTCGCGCTGCAGGCCCGCGAGCAGCACATCCGCCGGGAGAAGGCGACCAGCAACATCTGCACCGCCCAGGTCCTGCTGGCCGTGACCGCGGCGATGTACGCCGCTTACCACGGCCCGGACGGGCTGGCCACCATCGCCCGGGGCGCGCACCGTAGCGCCGCTGTCCTGTCCGCGACGCTGCGCGACTTCGGGCACCGAACGGGTGCGGGTGACTTCTTCGACACCATCCGGATTCATTTCCCCGGCGGACGCGATGAGGCAGCGCACGCGCTGGAACGTGCCCGCGTCGCCGGGTACAACCTCTACCTCGCCCCGGACGACGCCCTGCAGGTCAGCTGCGACGAGACCACGACCGACGAGCGCCTGCGGGAGCTCGTGGCCGCGCTGTGCTTCGTGGCCGACCCCGCGGGGGTGGAGCTCGCTGAGCCTTCCGGGGCCGGCGGCGAGCTGCCCGCGGGGTTGCGGCGCACCTCGGCGTTCCTCACCCACCCGGTGTTCCGCGAGTACCGCAGCGAGACCGCGATGCTGCGCTACCTGCGGCGGCTGTCCGATTTCGATATCGCCCTCGACCGGTCGATGATCCCGCTCGGCTCGTGCACGATGAAGCTCAACGCGGCGGCCGAGATGGAGCCGATCAGCTGGCCGGAGTTCGCCGGGATCCACCCGCTCGCGCCGGTCGCGCAGGCCGGCGGCTACCTGGAGCTGATCGAGTCGCTCGAGGTCCGGCTGGCCCGGCTCACCGGCTACGACGCCGTCTCGGTCCAGCCGAACGCGGGTTCCCAGGGTGAGCTGGCCGGCCTGCTCGCCATCCGCGCCTATCACGCCTCGCGGGGCGATGCGACCCGGGACGTCTGCCTGATCCCGGAGTCGGCGCACGGCACCAACGCGGCCAGCGCGGTGCTGGCCGGGCTGCGCGTCGTCGTGGTCAAGTGCGGCCCCAGCGGCACCGTCGACCTCGCCGACCTGCAGGCCAAGGTGGAGGCGCACGAGGGGCACGTCGCGGCGGTCATGATCACCTACCCGTCCACGGCGGGCGTCTACGAGCAGAACGTCAGCGCCCTCTGCGCGGTCGTGCACGCGGCGGGCGGCCAGGTGTACATCGACGGGGCCAACCTCAACGCGCTGGTCGGGGTGGCCGATCTGCCCGCCTTCGGCGCCGACGTGTCGCACCTGAACCTGCACAAGACGTTCTGCATCCCGCACGGCGGCGGCGGCCCCGGTGTCGGCCCGGTCGCGGTCCGCGCGCACCTGGCCGAGTTCCTGCCCGGCCGGGGCGAGTCGGGCCCGGTCGCGGCCGCGCCCTACGGATCGGCCGGCATCTTGCCCATCTCGTGGGCCTACATCGCGATGATGGGGCCCGCCGGACTCCGGCAGGCGACCCAGGTAGCGGTGCTGTCGGCCAACTACGTGGCGAAGCGCCTGGCGCCGCACTACCCGGTGCTGTACACCGGGCGGAACGGCCTGGTCGCCCATGAGTGCGTCATCGACCTGCGGCCGCTCGCCCGCGATACCGGGATCACGGTGGACGACGTGGCCAAGCGGCTGACCGACTACGGGTTCCACGCTCCGACGATGTCGTTCCCGGTCGCGGGCACCTTGATGATCGAGCCCACCGAGAGCGAGAACCTGACCGAGGTCGACCGGTTCTGCGACGCCATGATCGCGATCCGGGCGGAAATCGCCCGGATCGCCGCCGGCGAGTACGACGCCGTCGACAACCCGCTCAAGAACGCCCCGCACACGGCCGCGATGCTCATCGCGGGGGAGTGGAAGCACCCGTATGACCCGGAAGAGGCGGCCTATCCGCCCGGCGTGGACCGCCGCGCCAAGTACTGGCCGCCGGTACGGCGGATCGACCAGGCATACGGCGACAGGAACCTGGTCTGCGCCTGCCCCCCGCCCGAAGCGTTCCAGGACTGAGGGCGTCCTCACGCCCGCCCCGGCCGCGAGCCCCGCTGCGCCCTGGGACGGGGCACTGGGAGGAGATGCGGTGCTCGCGGCCGCGGGAGGCGGGCGGGCGCGGTGGGGAAGCGGCGGCCGGGCCGATCGGAACGGGTACCGCGATCCCGGCCGCCGCGTACGGCACGCTGTGGTTACTCGCTGGCGACCGGGAGGTCGTCGAGGTCGGCCAGGTGCGGTGGCAGGCTCAGCGTGACCACGCTCTCCTGCTCCCGGGGGTCGGTGCGGGCGACTACGGCCACCGTCAGCACGTCGCTGCGGTTCACCGGCAGGTGCGGGATGCCGGGCGGCACGTACATGAAGTCCCCGGCGCGGACCACGGTGCGCTGCATCAGGCCCTCGCCGTGCCAGACCTCGGTTTCACCGCTGACCGTGTAGATGGCGGACTCGTGCCCGTCGTGGACGTGCGGCACGCCCCGGGTCCCGGGGGGAATCGTCACCAGGTGCAGGCACAGTGCCTGAGCGCCCGCGGACTGGCGGCTCACGCCGGTGGCCAGGCTCATGCCCTGCTTGCCGTCATAGCTGCCGCCGGAACGGATGACGATGACGTCGCCTGCCTGACCGGCGGCTACGGCGGGTGTGTGGAGCGCCCGTTCCCATATGTCGCTTACTCTAAGCATTTGACCATATCCTATCCGTGATGTCCTTAAAGACAGGTTATGGCTCTATGTAGTCAAATAGATACTCTCGGTAACGGCAGATTGAGCTATCCTTCTGGCTAGCAAAAGCTAACCTGTGAGTAAGGTCCAGGAGGCCGGGCTTCCCGTTCAGGCGGTGGCCCGCCGCAGTTCATCGAGCACGCGCTGCCTGGCCTGGTCCGGGTCGATGCCGAAGTCGCGCAGGGTCTCGGGGGTGAAGTCGCCGCGCGGGGTGCGCCCGGCCGCGGCCAGCAGGCCGAGCAGGAGATGCTCGGTGCCGATGTAATCGTGGTGCAGGGCGCGCGCCTCGGTCACGGCCAGCATCAGCGCCTGCTTCACGTCCCCGGTCACGGTCAGCCGCCCGGCCCGGCGCCGGGGCGGCGACGGCATCCGGCCGAGGGCACCGGGCCCGAAGCCCTCCTCGACCTTGCGCCGGATCTCGTCCAGGTCGACGCCGATGGCCGCGAGCGCCTCGGCATCGGCGCTGTCCGCCTCGCCCGCGAGCGGGTTGCCCAGCGGCGCGGCCCGGTCCAGCTGCCGCTCGATCCCGGCCGCCCCGACGCCCAGGCCGGCCAGCGCCCGGGCCGCCACGCCGTCCCCGGCCGCCAGCGCGTACAGCAGGTACGCCGGGCGGATCATCCGGTCGCCGCGCCCGGCCGCCGTCGCCCGGGCCTGGATTACGGCGGCCCTGGCCTTATCGGTGAATCGCTCGAACATCGTCAGTATCCCCTCCGGCTCAGCGCGCGCGCCGCGCGTGCTTCTTGTGGACGGCCTGCCGGGAAACGCCGAGGATCTCCGCGATCTCCTGCCAGGACCAGCCGCTGGCCCGTGCGTTGTCGACCTGGAGCGCCTCCAGCTGCTCCAGCAGGCGGCCGAGGGCGGCGACGGCGCGCAGCCCGGTCCGCGGATCCGAGCTGTCGGCCGCGGCGGCCAGGGCGGGTGCGTTCTCCATATCTGTCAATCTACGTTGACAGACAGGGAGTGTCAATCCGGGTTGACGCCGCCGGGGGCGCTAATTACGAAGCGCTTACAGGAACCGGCTGAACCATGCGGGACCGTGCTACGTAGCCGTAACTAGGGACAAGGGTCCATCGGGCCCGGATGCGCATACGATCCAGCTGAGTGCGACCTACCAGGAGGTGCGGGTGACCAGCGTTGCCAGGCGGTCGGGCCCGGCTCGCCACGCCGGCGCCCAGGCATCTCCGGGGGCATCCCCCGGGACCCGGCCGGCCGCGGTGCCCCGCCCGGATCCGTCCCGCCGTCCGCAGCCGCGGACGGCGCCCGTGCGGCGCGGGCCCGGCCTGGCCCGGGTCAGCGAGCGCGGCCTGCTGACGGTGATCATCGCCGGCGCGATCGCGGTCCTCGGCCTGTGGTGGCACAGCACGCCCGGTGTGCACGGGCTCGGCGGCTGGCTGACCGGCGCCGGCCAGGTCCTCGGCCTGTTCTGCGGCTACGGGGTGGTGATCCTGGTCGCGCTGATGGCGCGGCTGCCGCCGCTGGAACGCGGCCTCGGCACCGACAGGCTGGCCCGCTGGCACGCCATGGGCGGCCGGTACGTCGTCAGCCTGGTGGTCGCGCACGCTTTGCTCATCGTGTGGGGCTATGCGGTCACGGCCCATGCCAACGTGCTGAGCGAGAGCGCCACGCTGCTCACCCAGTACCCGGACGTGCTGATGGCGACCGTGGCCGGGTTCCTGCTGCTCGGCATCGGCATCGTCTCGATGCGGGCCGCCCGGCGGCGGCTCCGCTACGAGACGTGGTACTTCCTGCACTTCTACACCTACCTGGCCATCGCCCTGGCGTTCAGCCACCAGCTCGCCGACGGCGCGGCCTTCGTCACCGACCTGGCCGCGCGGTTCTGGTGGTCCGCGATGTACCTGACGGTGCTGGTCCTGGTGCTGTGGTACCGGGTGGCCATGCCGCTGCGCGCGTTCCGCCGGCACCGGTTCGAGGTGCTCGGGGTGAAGGAGGAGGCGCCCGGCGTCATCTCGGTCTACATCGGCGGCAGGCGGCTCGACGAGCTGGACGCCGAGCCGGGGCAGTTCTTCCGCTGGCGGTTCCTGACCAGGTCGCTGTGGTGGTCCTCGCACCCGTTCTCGTTGTCCGCCGCGCCGGGCGCCGACATGATGCGGATTACCGTGAAGAACCTGGGGGATCACAGCCAGGCGCTGGCCCGGCTGCAGCCCGGGACCCGCATCTTCGCCGAAGGGCCCTACGGCGCGCTGACCGCGGGCGATTCGGATCGCGGGGTGGTCCTGCTGGCCGGCGGGGTCGGCATCACCCCGCTGCGGGCCATCTTCGCGACGCTGCCCGGGCACGTCACGCTGATCTACCGGGCCAGCAGTGAGCGCGACATCGTGTTCCGGGACGAGCTCGACGCGATCGCGGCCGCCCGCGGCGCGACCGTGCACTACCTGGTCGGGTCGCGGGCCGAGATCGGCGGCGACCCGCTGTCCCCCCGGATGCTGCGGTCCCTGGTGCCCGGCCTAGACGAGCAGGACGCCTACGTCTGCGGGCCGCCCGGAATGACCTCGGCCGCGGTCGCGGCGCTGCGCGCCGCCGGGGTGCCCAGGCGCCGCATCCACTTCGAGTCGTTCGAGTTCTGAGGAGGATCCGCGACTATGCGCCGGGTGATCCTGGCCGTCACCGGCACCATCGCCGGTCTCGTGGCCCTGCTGTCATTCAAGTCGCACGTCCCGTCGAGCCCGGTGGCCGCGACGGCCGGCGGCCCGGGCAGCGGTTCGTCGTCTGCCTCTTCCCCTTCCTCCGCCTCGACTTCGCCGCCCAGAGGCGGCGGGCAGACCGAGGCCGTCCCCGGGGCGTTCCCGCAGGGGTCGCTAGCCGGGACCCTGCCGGCGGGCGAGACCGCGGTCAACGGCAAGGTGGCCAGTACCTCATACGGTCCGGTCCAGATCCAGCTGATCGAGCGCAGCGGGAAGATCGTCAAGGTCGCGGTCCTGGTGCAGCCGCTGAACACCCTGAACGACATCCAGATCGGCAAGTTCGCCTTCCCCAAGCTGATCAGCGAGACGCTGACGGCGCAGGACGCCAAGATCGACGCGGTGTCCGGCGCCACCTACACCAGCGCGGGTTACGTCCAGTCGCTGCAGAGCGCGCTGGACAAACAGCACTGACCCGGTGAACGACAGCGGGGCGGGACCTGCCCGGCGCAAGCACGCCGAGCACGTGATGGGCACGGTCGTGTCGTTCGACGTGCCCGCCCGGGCCGGCGAGCCTCGCGGCGACGGGCCCCTGGGCCGGGCGGTGCGCTGGCTGCACTGGGTCGATGCCACCTTCTCGCCGTACCGGGACGACAGCGACGTCAGCCAGTTCGGCCGCGGCGCGCGGCCGCTGGCGCAATGCGCGCCCGAGCTCGCCGAGGTACTCGAGGCGTGCGCCGCTATCAGCGCGCGCAGCGGCGGGTACTTCACCACCACGCCGGGCGGCAGCTTCGACCCCTCCGGCTACGTGAAGGGATGGGCCATCGAGCGGGCCGCCGCCATCCTGACCGCGGCCGGGTCGGCCGAGCACAGCGTCAACGGCGGCGGCGACGTCCAGTGCACCGGCGAACGGGTGTGGCGGGTAGGGATCGCCGACCCGCTGCGCCCGGGCCGGCTGGCGCTGGTCGTGACCGGCCAGGACTTCGCCGTGGCCACCTCGGGTGTCGCCGAGCGCGGCGCGCACATCATCGACCCGTACACCGGGCAGCCGCCGGCCGGCCTGGCCAGCCTCACCGTGGTGGGAGCGAGGCTGGCCGAGACGGACGCCTACGCCACCGCGGCCTTCGCCATGGGGTCCGGCGCCCGCGACTGGCTGGAAGGCCTGGACGGCTTCGAGGCGTTCGCCATCACCGCGGCCGGGGCGACCTGGCAGACCAGCGGCTTCGCCCGCTACGCGGGCTGACCCGCAGCACGGGGCCCTTGGCCTCCCACCCCGCGCTCCTGGTCATCCAGCCCGCCTAGCCCGGAACCCCGTCCGCTACAGCAGGCTCTGCTGGCCGGCGTCGTAGACGAGCAGGCCGTCGTCACGCCGCCGCAGGCCGGGGGAGAGCCGGTGTTCCCCGGTCCGCCCGTCGGGCAGGACGTGGCGGACCGGGACGCCGCGGACCGCCACCACGAAGTCGGCCAGCAGCCGCCGGTGGCAGCGCCACCACAGGCTCTCCGCGCACATGACCGCGGTGGGATCCGTGGCCGCCTGGGCGAGCACCTCGGCCACCGCGGCACCGAACCCGGCGGTCCGCATGTGCGCGGCGTAGCCGCGGAACATGTCCTCGCGCCAGGCGGTATCGGGCGAGTCAGGGGCCGCCTTCCGGAGGCCGCCGAGCCGCTTGTCCCAGCGGTAGGACAGGCCGGCCGCGGGCAGCCAGCGTTCCAGCTCGGCCCGGGCCACGTGCGGATGGCGGCGGCTGCCGGGCGCGGTCCTGACGTCGACCAGCGCGGTCACGCCCGCGGTCCGGAGCAGCTCGGTCATCTGCCCGGCGGTGGCGGTTCCGTGCCCGAACGTCAGCAGCATCTCAGCGCGATCCTAACCGGGATATGATGACCTCGTGCACCGGTGCCTCCCCATCACCCCGCCCCGCTCCTAGCGGGGCGAGAGTCCGCGCACGCCGGGTCCGCAGCACCGGGGCATAACCAGCCCGGACATTGCTAGCGCCGCCCCGTCGTGTGCTTGCCGCATGGGCGAGCCGGGCACGTCCCGCTTCCGCGACCATTCCCTTCTCGTCGCAGGAGCGATTTCCCGATGCACGTCTTCACCACGGGGCTCGCGGCTGTCCGCCGCCGTCCCGGTTCTGGCCTGCCGTTTCTTGTCATATCCGGGCTCTTGTGGGGTACCGGCGGGCTGACCGGCAGCCTGCTGGGCCGCGAGGCCGGCCTGTCCGCCATCGCCGTCGCCGCCTACCGGCTCGCGGCCGGCGGCCTGCTGATCGTGGCCTTCCGCGCGCTGGCCGGCCGTCCCCGGCCCGCCGGGCGCGCGGCCTGGACCCGGATCGCCGTGATCGGCCTGCTGGCCGCGTTCTACCAGAGCTGCTACTTCACGGCCGTCTCGCTGACCTCGGTACCGCTGGCGACGCTGGTCACGATCGGCTCCGCCCCGGTCATCGTGCTCGCCGCGTCACGGGTAACCGGCCGGCCGGCCGGGCGGCACGCGGCCGCCACCACCGCCCTGGCCGTGACCGGGCTCGGCCTGCTCGTCGGCTTGCCCTCCGGGTTCGGCGAGACCGCGGTACTGGCCAGCGCGGGCATGGCCGTGCTGGCCGCGGCGGGCTTCGCCGCGATCACCTTGACCGCCTCCCGGCCGGTGCCGGGTCTGGACGACCTCACCATGACCGGTTTCGGCTTCACCATCGGCGGCCTGGCCCTGATGCCGCTGGCGGAGCTAGCCGGGGGCATCGCGTTCCGGCCGGCCCCCGCGTCCATCGGGCTGCTGATCGCGCTGGGCACCGGCCCGACCGCCGTGGCCTACACGCTGTTCTTCCGCGGCCTGCGGTCCGCCGCGCCGGGCACGGCCGCCCTGCTGGCCCTGCTCGAGCCGCTGACCGGTGCGGTCCTGGCGGACCTGCTGCTCGGCGAGCGGCTGAGCGCGACCGGGATCGCGGGAGCCGCCGCCATCGGCGCGGCCGTGATCATCACCGTGCGCGCGAACCGCGGCGCTGACCGCGTTGGCGGCGACGATGGCGGCGATGCTCAGCCACGCCTGCCAGGACAGCGGCTGCCGCAGGATCACCAGGCCGATGAGCGCGGCCAGGACCGGGTGGACGCTCATGAAGATGCCGAAATAGCCGGCCGGAACCCGGCGCAGCGCGAGCAGGTCGAGCAGGAAGGGAACCGCGGAGGACAAGACCCCGGCCGCGGCGGCGCACGCCAGCGCCCCCGCCGTCGGCGGGTGGCGGACCAGCACCACGATGCCGACCGGCACGAAGAACAGCGCCGAGACGCCGGCGGCCGCGGCCGGCCCCTCAGCGCCCGGCAGCTGTCGCCCGACCTGCCGGTTGAGCAGGATGTAGCCGGCCCAGCAGGCCGCGGCTAGCAAGCCGAGGCCGAGGCCGGCGTAATCGGTGGCCGGCCGCGGGCGGGTCAGCGCGACCACGCCCGCGCCGGCCATCAGCGCGCACGCCAGGTCCGCCCGGCGGCGCGATGCGGCCAGCGCGACCGCGAGCGGCCCGAGGAACTCCAGCGTGACCGCGAGCCCGAGGCCGAGCCGCCCGATCGCGCTGTACAGGGAGAGGTTCATGGTGGCGTATACCGCCGCGAGGAGCAGCACCAGACGCCACTGCGCCCCGGTGAACGAACGCCACCGGGGCCGCCCGGCGGCCAGCAGCACGACGGCGGCGATCCACTGGCGCACGGCGACCACGCCGGCCGGCCCGATGGTCCCGAACGCCAGCGCCCCGGTCGCCGCGCCGAGCTGATTGGACAGGGCGCCGCCCAGCATCATCCCCGGCCCCGCCCCGGGGCGCCCATCGAGGGCCAGCTGAACGTCGGACGTAGCGGTCATATCGCCAGGCTGCCCCGCTGCGGTGATTGCGTAAAATGCATAGCGAACATCATCTATACACTTCACTTATGAATGTGGAGCTGCGCCAGCTGCGCTGCCTGGTCGCCATCGCGGACGCGGGCAGCTTCACCGATGCCGCCGTCGACCTGGGCATTTCCCAGGCGGCCGCGTCCCGCACGCTGGCGTCGCTCGAATCAGCGCTCGGCGTCCGGCTGCTGCGGCGCACCACCCGGGAGGTCGCTCTCACCGCGGCCGGCCGCCGGGTGCTCGGGCCCGCGCGGCGCGCCCTGGCCGCGGCCGATGACGTGGCCCGCGAGGCAGCCGCCGGGCACACCCGGCTCCGCATCGGCTACGCCTGGTCGGCCATGGGCCGGCACACCGTGGCGTTCCAGCGCCGCTGGGCCACCGAGCACCCGGACACCGAGCTCCAGCTGATCCGGACCAATTCCGGTACCGCCGGCCTGGCCGAGGGTGCCTGCGACGTCGCGGTCATCCGCACCGAGCCGGACCGGCACCGCTTCCGCGACGCCATCGTCGGCCTGGAACGCCGCTACTGCGCGATGGCCGCCGACGACCCGTGGGCGGGACGGCGCTCGCTGCGGCTGGCCGAGATCAGCGGGCGCGTCCTGGTCATCGACCGGCGCACCGGCACGACGACCCCGGACCTGTGGCCGGACGGGGCGCGGCCGGCCATCGAGTACACCGGCGACATCGACGACTGGCTCACCGCCATCAGCACCGGCCGCTACGTCGGCGTCACCCCCGAGTCCACGGTCACCCAGTACCCCCGGCCGGGCGTGGTCTACCGGCCGCTGCGCGACGCGCCGCCCGTCCCGGTCCGGCTGGCCTGGTGGCGCGATGACGCGCACCCGGCCACGGCGGCGGCCGTCGGGCTGCTCACCGCCCTGTACCGCGGTTCGTGACCGGGCGCCGCGTCAGCTGGCCTGCCGGTACCGGTCGAGGATTGCCGCCCGCAGCGCGGTCGCCTGCGCGCCCGCGGCGGAGACGATGGACGGCACCAGCCCGCTCTCGACGGTGGTGAGGGCGAGCGCGATGTGCTCCACGCCGACCTGCGTGTCGTCCATGGCGACCGCTTCGCGCCAGGTGAGCTCGAGGATCTTCTTGGACACCGGGGTGAACGGGATATGCCCGCTCGGCAGCGGCCCAGAAGCGCAGTAGCGGCCGGTCACGGGCGGGGCATCCCGCAGCGGCCTGGTTCCGGGCGCGTGGGCCAGGACCCGCCGGGCCCGGCGCCTGCGGCGCCAGTCGCGCACGATCCGGGACGGCCGGGGACCCGGATGCCCGCGTCGGCCCAGGTGTGCCGCCTGCGCCGCCTGCGCCGCCTGTGCGGCACTGGTGAGCGCCTGCGGCCCGAACGACGCCTCGATCCTGGCCCGTACCGCGTCCAGGTCGATCCCGATGGTGGCCAGCGCGTCCCGGTCGAGCCCGGCGAACAGGCCTCCTCCCGCGCCCAGCCCGGCCCGGCGGACGATCTCCTCCTCGACCAGTTTCGGCGTGACCCCCTGCGCGCGCATGACCGCGCTGGCCGGCTGGCCGGTCGAGACGGCGGCGAGCAGGATGTGCTCACTGCCCACGTAGCGGTGCCCCAGCCGCAGGGCGTGCTCGACGGCCTGTACGACGAGGGTACGGGCGTCGGCGTCGAAGCGCTCGAACATCATCGCCTCCCGATCCGACGGCCGTATTTGCGGTGCACGGTTTGCTTGGTCACGCCCAGCCGCTCCGCGATGTCCTGCCACGACCAGCCGAGCTCGCGCGCGGCCTGTACCTGGAGCACCTCCAGCCGCTCGGAGAGGGCTCGCAGGGCCGCCACCGCGCGGAGCCCGACATCCGGGTCGCTGCTGGTGGCACCCTCGGCGATTTCGAGTACGGGTTCCATAGTTCGTCAGCATATGCTGACATGCCAGCATCGTCAACATATGCTGACGGCGGGCGGATGCGTGCCCTCAGGACTGCCCGAGGGCGGCCAGCAGCTCGTGTTCGCGCTCCGCGCTCAGGCCCGCCTTCCTCGGCCGGTCCAGGCCCTGCTCACGTTCCCAGGCCAGCGTGTCGGCCTGCAGCTCGGCTCGGGGACGGTGGCGCAGCCCGGCGTTGGCGGCGGCCTGGCCGCTGCGCGTGGCGAACCCGTCCCAGCCCGGCTCGGCGACCCACAGCGGCAGCGACTCCGGGCCCGCCCACTCGGCGACCCCCTGCCCGGCCAGCCAGGCCTGGTCCGCCTCGACGACCGGCCCGGTGTGCCCGGCTATCGCCCGGGCCTGCTCCACCCAGCTCCCGAACCGGACGACCGGGCCGACCGCGTCGTAGGTTCCGGTGATGCCGCCCTGCGCGCAGTCCAGCAGCCAGCCGGTCATGTCGCGGGCGTCGATGACCTGCGTCGCCATGTCGGGGACGGCGGGGACGAGCATCGGGCCCCGCGGGTCGCGCGCCGCCCGCGCCACCCAGTAGCCGGTCCGCCCGCTGTGATCGCCGGGGCCGCCGATGAGCCCGGCCCGCGCGATCACCAGCCGGCTGCCCACGCTCGCGGCGCTGGCCTGCTCGCAGGCCACCTTGGCCTCGCCGTACTGCTCGGCACTGACCTCGTCGCGCTCGTCCGGGGAAAGCAGCGGCTCGGACTCGCCGGCGCCGGCCTTGGCGTGCGAGGCGTAGACGCTGACCGAGGAGACGTAGGTCCAGTGCGCCGCCCGCCCGCCGAGCGCGGCCAGCGCGCCGCGGACGAGACCGGGCTGCCAGGAGACCTCGAGCACCGCGTCCCAGTCCTGGCCCCGCACCTGGTCGTAGGCGTCGTCCCGGCGCCGGTCGGCGGCCACCAGAACGGCGCCGTCGGCGACCGGGCCGCTGTCACCGCGGGCCAGGCAGGTCACCGCGTGCCCGCGCCGGATCGCCTGCCCGGCTATCTCACGGCCCAGCCAGGCGGTCCCGCCGAGTATCAGGATCTTCATGGGACTATCCAACCGCGCCGGCGACGTGCATGGTGCCTGGCCGGCATCGGTACGCCGCGGATGAGAAAGTCAGCAAGGCCTGAGAGACTGCTCAGCCAGCCTCCAGGCGGGCTCTCTAAGTTTCGGTAAGGTTCGGCGAGATAACGGTGCGGGCTGTGGCAGGAGTCAGGAAGGGCTTGAGTCGTGTTTGACAAGGTCACTATTGCGTACCGGGGTGCCGGGTACGAGCTAGGCCAGGGCCGGGGCTTCTACGGCGTGTGGGCCGTGGGCGCGCCCCGGCATGAGCCGCTGCAGCAGTGGGCGGAGACCCCCGAAGGCTGGAACGCCGCGTGGACCCGGTTCGCGAGCATGGAGGCGCCGGGCACGATCGTCCCGGTGGGACGGAGCAATCCCCCCGTGGGTTCGAGCGGGTCCCCGGCGTCCGGCGGGAAAGCCGGCGGCGCCGTCGTCGCGGCGGCGCTGCTCGGCGTGGGCGTCATCCTGGGCGTGGCCGGGCTCTTCCCCCGGTACCTGGGCAGTGTCAGCCTCGCTGACCGCAGCGACCAGGTTCTGCCGCACGCCGTCTACCTGGGTGCCTGGACCCTGAGCGCGGTGCTCATCGTCCTCGGTGGCGCCCGGCTGCGGATCGGCGCGCTGCTCAGCCTGGGCCTCAGCGCGATCACGTTCGGCCTGTTCCTCTCCGACATCGGCCTGGCCACCTCCGGGACGGGAGCTCCCGGCGGGACCGGGCTGATCCTGTCCGCCGTCGGCTGGCTCGCCTGCACCGCTGGCACGGTCCTCGCGTTCCTGCTCCGCCCGGCTGCGGCCGGCCGGGCCGGCTCGCTGGGACGGCCGAGCGGCGCCGCGATCGGCCCCGCCGTGATGATGATCCTGGCGGGCCTCGGCGTGGCCGCCGCGTTCGCCCCGGCCTGGGACAGCTTCACGCTGCGCACGGCGGCTGGGCAGACGCAGTCGCTGACGCTCGGTGATGCCTTCTCCAGCACCACCCCGGGCCTGGTGATCGCGGGCGACGTGCTGGTGATGCTCGCGGTCGCCGTGACGGTCGTGGCAGCCGCGTTCTGGCGCCCGGTCCGGCACGGGGGCGTGCTCCTGGCCGGGGTCGCCATCCCGATGGCGGCGCAGGCCATCTCGGCCCTCGTGCAGGCCGGCCAGCCCGCCTCGCCCGCCCAGTTCGGGATCTCCGGCGCGCAGGCCAGGCAGCTCGGGCTCACGATCAGCTCCGGTGTCACGCCGGCGTTCTGGATCTACTGCGGGTTCCTCATCGTGCTGGTCGTCTCGTGCGTGTGGATGCTCTTCACGCCGCCGCAGGCGTTCGCGGCCGGGCCGGTTCCCGCCGCTGACGCCGGCGGCTACGGCCTTACCGCGCCGCCGGCCGGGGGGCTCCCCGCGGAGCCGCGGGATAGCGGCAGCGCCGATGAGCCGGACGTCAGCGGCGAGGCCGAGCCCGCCCAGACCGGGTCCTCGCGCACCGGCGCGGGCGACAGCCCGGCCGGCTGACCGGGCACCGGACGTGACGCAGCGGCCAGGCCGCCCGGGCGCCGTCGCGGCCCGCCCGCTGGGCCCGCGCGCGGTCGCGCTCGGCGCG
>JAJKHX010000018.1 GCA_021154785.1 Nocardiopsis sp. | reverse complement strand
GGTCCCCCGGGAGCAGGTCGTCCGGGTGCACGCCAGCTCGGGCACCACTGGGCGCCCCACGGTGGTCGGGTACACGCGGGACGACATCGACGTGTGGGCCACCGTGATGGCCCGCTCGATCCGGGCGGCGGGCGGGCGGCCGGGGCACGTGCTGCACAACGCCTATGGCTACGGCCTGTTCACCGGCGGGCTGGGGGCGCACTACGGCGGCGAGCGGCTCGGCTGCACCGTGGTCCCGGTCTCCGGCGGGATGACGGAGCGGCAGGTCACCCTGATCAGGGATTTCCGGCCGGACATCATCATGGTGACGCCGTCGTACATGCTGGCGATCGCGGACGAGATGGAACGCCAGGGCCTCGACCCGGCCGCCTGCTCGCTGCGGTTCGGCATCTTCGGCGCCGAGCCGTGGACCAACGAGATGCGGACGGAGATGGAGGCCAGGGCCGGCCTCGACGCCACCGATATCTACGGCCTGTCCGAGGTGATCGGCCCGGGCGTGGCCCAGGAGTGCGTGGAGACCAAGGACGGCCTGCATATCTGGGAGGACCACTTCTACCCGGAGGTGATCGACCCGCTCACCGGGGAGGTGCTGTCCGAAGGCGAGGAGGGCGAGCTCGTCTTCACCTCGCTGACCAAGCAGGCCATGCCGGTCATCCGCTACCGGACCCGCGACCTGACCCGGCTGCTGCCGGGGACCGCCCGCACCATGCGGCGGATGCAGAAGATCACGGGCCGCACCGACGACATGATCATCCTGCGCGGGGTCAACTTGTTCCCGACGCAGATCGAGGAGCTCATCATGGGCATCCCGGTCCTGTCCCCGCACTTCCAGCTGCACCTGACCCGGACGGGCCGGATGGACGAGATGGCGGTCCACGTGGAGCGCCGGCCCGGGGCGGCGCAGGCCGCCGCGGCCGAGGCGGGCGCCACCCTGTCGGCGCGGGTGAAGGCGACGATCGGCGTCACCGTCACGACCAGCGTGCTGGCCCCGGATTCCATCGAGCGGTCGGTGGGCAAGATGCGCCGCATCGTCGATCACCGGTCAGCCTGACCGAGCCGTAACTAATGCTCTGCTGGCTACTGCTCAGCCGGGTGCCGCCCGAGGTAGCTGACCAGCCGGTCACCGGGGCTGGCCTGCGCCGGAACCGCGACCGGGACGGCGAACAAGCCCTCGCGGCCGGCCACGAGCAGCGGGCAGATCCGGAGCATCCGGGTGGCGAGGGGAGCCGGGATCGGCGGGCCGCTGGAGCAGCCGGCCCGGGCGCGGGCCGCCGTCACGTCCCAGCCGTGGACCGCGATCTCCACCGCCCCGGTGCAGGCCACCAGGCCGGCCGGCACCGGCAGGCCGCCGATCGTAACGAAGCGCTCCGGGCCCATGTAGCCGTAGGCCGCGCACAGCAGCTGGGCCGCCCGGTCGCGGACTTCCTCGACCAGGTCTGCTCCGGGCGGGCCGGGCGGACGATCCGGATCCAGGCACCCGGTGCGCAGGGCCGTCTCCAGGTCGGCCATGGAATCGCCCAGGTGGACGAGCAGCATGGCCAGGTCCCAGTCGGGGCACGGCGTGGGCAGCGTCAGCTCTCCCGGGCCGATCAGCGCGCACGCGCCGAGCGCGTAGCTGATCGCGCCAGCCAGCAGCCCGGTGGCGCCCATTGGCGTGCTCATGTCTATATAGACCGGCGAGCCCGCCGATTCTCACCGGTCTTTGCGAAGGAAAGCACGCAGCCGCTCCAGCGGCCAGGTGTTGATCACGTCGTCCGGGGTGAGCCAGCCGCGCTGGGCGGTACCCGTGCCGTACGGCATGTTGCCCAGTTCGGACACCGAATGCGCGTCGCTGTCGATGGCGAACTTGACCCCGGCGTCGCGGGCCGCGCGGATCTGGTCCGACGGCAGGTCGAGCCGCTGCGGGGAGGCGTTGATCTCCAGCGCGGTGCCGGTCCGGGCGCAGGCCCGGAACAGCTCGCCGAAGTCCACCTTGACCGGCGGCCGCTTGCCGATCCGCCGGGTGGTGGGGTGGCCGATGACGTTGACGTAAGGGTTCTCGCAGGCCGTGACGAACCGCCTGGTCATCTCGGCTCGCGGCTGCTCGAAGTGCGAGTGCACCGAGGCGACGCAGATGTCGAACCCGGCCAGGAAGCCAGCCTCCCAGTCCACCGAGCCGTCCGGGCCGATGTTCAGCTCGGTGCCGTGCAACAGCTCCAGGCCAGCGCCGAGGGCCCGCACCTGGTCCCGCTGGGCCAGCATCTTCTCGTCGGTCATCCGCTGCATGATCAGGTCGGGCGCGTGATCGGTGACGGCGTAGTACTCGTAGCCGCGGCGCCGTGCCGCGGCCACCATCTGCTCGAGCGAGGCCGTCCCGTCGGTGAGGTCGGTATGGGTGTGCAGGTCACCCCGAAGATCATTGTCCCGAACGAGGCCGGGTATCCGCCCTTGTGCCGCCGCCTCGATTTCCCCGCGGTCCTCGCGCAGGGCCGGGGGTATCCATGCCAGCCCGAGCCGCGCGTAGACCTCCTCCTCGGTCCGCGACACGATCAGCCGGTCCGTGTCCGCCTCGAACAGGCCGTACTCGGACAGCTTCAGCTTCTGCCTGATCGCGATCTGCCGGATGGCGACGTTGTGCGCGGTCGAGCCGGTGAAGTACTGCAGCGCCGCGCCCCAGGCGTCGAGCGGCACCACCCGCAGGTCGGCGGTCAGGCCGCTGGCGGTCCGGATCGTGGTCTTGGCCGGGCCGCTGCCCACGACCTCCTGCCCGGCGGAGAACGCCGCCATCAGCGGCGCCGAGTCGCCGGCCGCGGCGAGGATGTCGATGTCGCCGATGGTCTCCCGCCACCGGCGCAGCGAGCCCGCGTAGGCGCAGCGCTGGCTGAGCGGGGTGAGCTCGTCCACCATGGCGGTCGCGGTGCGCAGCGCCACGTCGAGCAGGACCCGCTCGCGGCCCTGCCGGTACACCTCGATGCCGCTGGCGATCCGCTCCTCGCTCTTGGCCCCGAACCCGGCCAGTCCGTCCAGGCGGCCCGCCTTGATCGCCGCGGCCAGGTCGTCCACCGACTGGACGCCGAGCTCGCGGCTGAGCTGCATCGCCCGCCTGGGTCCGAGTCCGGGCACCCGGGTCAGCTCCAGGACGCCGGGCGGGATCTTGGCGCGCAGCTCGTCGAGGGCCCCGATGGCGCCGGTCTGGCTGAACTCGGCGATCTTGGCCGCGATCGAGGCGCCGACGCCGGGGATGGCCCGCAGCGCCTTGAGGTCGAGCTGGGCGATGTCTTCCGGCCAGCCGCGGATGGAACGAGCGGCCTTCTCGTAGTTCCTGACGCGGAACACGTCGCCGCCGGTGATCACGGTCAGCTCCGCGTATTCGCGCAGGAGGGCAGCGACCTGCTCGTTCATGCGTGGCAGGCCAGGGGCCGGCCGCCGTTGTAGGCGATCATCTCGCCGAGGGCGCGGGCGAGATCGGCCGGGGCCCCGCGTTCAGCACCGTCCAGCTCGAGGTAGGCGCGATGGAGGTTTCCTACCACCCGTTCGGCATCGAGGAGACCGGTGAACTCGCCCAGGTCAAGCTGGCGGGCGGCCTCCAGCGGCGCCAGGCCGGCCGCCTTGGCCTGCTCGGCGGCGCGCTGGATGAAGCGCAGGTAGGCGAGCTGGTCGTCAATGACCTCGGGACCGCAGACCGGGCCGTGACCGGGCACCAGGGTGCGGGCGCCGAGCGGGCGCAGCACGGTCTCGAGCACCTCGATCCAGCCGCTGACCGAGCCCATCAGCGCGAACGGGGTACCGCCGTTGAACAGCAGGTCGCCGGCGAACACGACCTCGCGTTCGGGGATCCAGACGATGGAGTCGTTGGTGGTGTGCGCCGGGGTGCCGACGTAACGGACCTCGCAGCGCAGGTCGCCGGACCACAAGGTGACGCCGTCGGTATAGGTCAGGAACGGCGGGGCCGGCTCGAGGTGCCCCCACTCCACCTCGGTCCAGATGCCCGGCGGGGGCGGCATCGGGGAATCCAGGATGGCGTCGCGGCACTTCTCGTGGCCGACGATGGTGGCGCCGCTCATCAGGTAGTTGCCGTGCGTGTGGTCGCCGTGGTGATGGGTGTTTACCAGCGTGCGCACGGGGCTGGAGGTGACGCTGCCGATAGCGTCCAGGTAGGCGCGGGTGCGCGCCTCGGTGGAGGTGGTGTCGACGCTGATCACGCCGTCGCGGCTGACCAGGAAGCCGGTGTTGTTGAGGTACCAGCTGCCGTCAGGCTGCAGGTAGGCGTAGACGTCCGCGCAGACTTCCCTGAGCTCTCCCAGGCTCATCGTTTTGCTCCTTAGTTCTCTGCGCCCCAGGGCCGCGCGAGAGCAGCAACGACATCGCGACCAGCAGCCCGAGCAGGCCCAGGCCGGCCAGGACAAAGGCGTCGCCTTCGATCAGGGACAGGAAATGCCAGCGGTACTCGACGAAGGAGGGCCGGTCCCCGTACCACTGGTAGTAGACCGGGTTGGTGTTCCTGGGGATCCAGAGCAGGCCGAGAGAGTCGTTGCCGAGGTTGAGCTTGGCCGTGAACAGCCGGGCCGGCCAGGCCCCGAACCACACGGGCAGGCCGGCGGCTAGTACCCCGAGGCCCCAGGCGGCCATCTTGTCGCCGCGCCGGACCGCCCGCACCGCGTAGTGCGCGGCCACCAGCGCGCCGGGCGCGATCCAGACCCAGTGATGGTCCCAGCTGACGGGCGAGACGAGCAGCCCGGTCAGCGCGGCCGTCAGCAGGCCCGCCACCGGATACCCCTTGCGGTCGAGCAGCGCGGCGGCGATCACCCCGGCGGCGCCGACCGCCACCGCCGCCGCGATCCAGGCCGGCTTGGCGCCGTTGACGCTGCCGGCCAGCCGGGTGATGAGGCCGTCGAGCGACTGGTTGCCGGCCCAGCCGGTGAAGCCGGTCCGGCCGCCCTGGAAGAACAGGCCGTCGAACCACCACGTGCGCGAGTCGGTCGGCAGGATGACGAAGCCCGCCAGGACGGTGAACACGAAGCCCGCGCAGGCCATCGCGGCCTGCCGGAACTTCCTGGCCAGCAGCAGGTACGGGATGAAGATCAGCGGGACCAGCTTGATGCCGGCCGCGACGCCGGTGCCGAACCCCTTCCACCAGCGGCTCTTACCGGTGTCCGGCTGGCACAGGTCCCAGCTGATCAGGGCCATCAAGACCAGGTTGACCTGGCCCAGGTACATGGTGCGGAGGACCGGTTCGGTCCAGAAGACGGCGGCGGCGCCGAGCAGGGTGACGCCCAGCCGGGTCCGGTCCCGGCGGTAGCCCAGGCCGCCGAGGATGAGCCACAGCGAGGTCAGCAGCGCGAGGATGTCCACCGCCACCGACAGCTGCTGGGACAGCCACCACGGCACGAACGAGATGAGCGCGAACGTGATGGCCGCGAACGGCGTGTAGGTGAACGGCAGGTGCAGCTTGCCGTATCCCACCCAGTCGTAGAGCGGCGCGGCCAGGCGCGGGTCGAACAGCGGCCTGACGTGCCGGACGATGAGCCCGCCGGACCGGTACACGGCCAGGTCCACCGGGTCCATGGTGAAGCTCTTGGGGTGGATGACCATGTAGATCACGTAGAGCCCGAGGGCCAGCGCGAACGCGCCCAGGCCAGCGGGCAGCAGCCAGGGGCGGGGCGCGTCGTTTTCCCCGGCGGGCGTGCGCGGACGGGTGAGGACCGATCTCACCTCGCCAACCCTAGCGGCTCCGGCCGGGGTTCTGGCCCAAGAGGCGCGGGATGGTCCACTACGTGATGTAGTAGCCGGCGTCGAGCGGCTGAGACGGGCATGGCATAGTGAATGCGGGACCTGCTGACCCCCGGGAGGCGACAGTGAGCGGAGTAGGGCAGCTCGTGACCTCTGGCCCGCTGATCCTGGCGCTGCCGGTGGCCGCGGCGGCCGGCGCGGTTACCTTCCTGTCCCCGTGCTGCCTGCCGCTGGTGCCGGGGTACCTGTCCTTTGTCACCGGCATGGCCGGGGCCGGCGGATCTGCCACCGCTACGGCGGACGGCGCTGCCGCCACGGCTCCGGCTGCCTCGGCGGCGGCCGGCTCCGCGGTCGCGATCGCCGCTCCCCCGCTCGCCGTCACCCCCGCCGGGCCGCCCCGCGGCCGGGTGGTCGCCGGGACGGCGCTGTTCGTGCTCGGGTTCTCGCTCGTCTTCGTGGCGTACGGCGCGGCCCTGGGCGGCCTCGGGCACCTGCTGACCGGGCACGCCCGGCTGCTGACGCAGATCCTCGGCGCCGTGACCATCGTCCTCGGCCTGCTGTTCGCCGGGGCGCTCGACCGGTTCTCGTTCGCGGGCCGCATCGTGCGCCCCTCCGCCCGGCCTCGGGCGGGCCTGGCCGGGGCGCCGCTGCTCGGCGTGATGTTCGGGCTCGGCTGGACCCCCTGCATCGGGCCCACGCTGACCGCCGTGCTGGCGCTGTCCGCCTCCACCGGGACGGTATCGCGCGGTGCCCTGCTCGCCTTCGTCTACGCCCTCGGCCTCGGGATCCCGTTCCTGCTGGTGTCGTTCGGCTTCCAGGTGGCGATGCGCGCCTCGGCGTTCTTCCGCCGCCGGGCCCGCCTGGTCACCAGGGTCGGCGGCGCCATGCTGGTCTGCGTCGGCCTGCTCGAGGTGACTGGCGCCTGGTCCACCTTCATGGCCTGGCTCCAGGTCCACTGGGTCAGCAACTACTCACCCCCCATCTAGGCGTCACCGCCGGGAAGCGGGCCGGACGCCACCGGGCGGAGCGGGCGAGTCGTGGGCTGCCCCGCCGACGAGCGGGGTGACGCGCAGCAGCCGGGCGGCCGGGCGGGGGAGCCACCAGTTGACCCGGCCGAGCAAGGCGACCAGGGCCGGGGCGAGCACGCCGCGGATGACGGTGGCGTCGATGATGATCCCGGCGGCCAGTCCGGTCGACAGGATCTTCACGTCGGTGACCGGGACGCCGCCCAGGGCGATGAAGGCCAGGCAGAGGATCAGCGCGCCGGAGGTGACGAGCCGGCCGGTGTGGCCGATGCCGCGCACGACGGCCTCGCGGACGTCGCCGGCCTGCTCGTACTCCTCGTTGATACGGGTCAGGATGAACACCTCGTAGTCCATCGACAGCCCGAACAGCAGCGCGAAGACCGCCAGCGGCACCCAGAGCGTGACGGCTCCGGTGGCCGGGCTGGAGAACAGGGCGGTGGTCCCGTGGCCCTCCTGCCAGACGAAGGTCAGCACGCCGAACGCGGCGGCCAGCGAGATCAGGTTCAGCAGCAGCGCCTTGACCGGCAGCCACAGCGAGCGCAGCCCCCGGGCCAGCAGGACGAACGTCACGATGACGATGGCGGCGATGATGATGGCCAGGTTCGGGCCGTACAGGGCGGTGATGAAGTCGGCGTCCTGGGCGGGCGAGCCGCCGGTCTTGGCGCCGGGCACGGCGGCCACGGCGGACCGGATCGCGGCCAGCGCGGCCTTGCCGCCCGCGGTCGAGGGATCGTCCGGCGGCCAGGCGTTCGCGATGTGCCGGCCGCCCCGCGCCCAGGCGCCGGGAGCGGTCACCATCACGCCGTGAACGGCCGGGACGGCGGCGCCCGCCGGGAGCAGGATCTCGGCGGGCCGCAGCACGCCGGGGCCGATGCCGGAGGAGACCAGGGCATCCAGGCCTGCCCGGGCGGGGGCGGGGGCGGTGGCCGCCGTCGCGGTGGCCTGGGGCTCGCCGAGGTTGAGCGAGAAGACCGGGACGATCAGCACGGCCAGGACGGCCAGCGCCCCGGCGGCTGACCATCCTGGCCGTGCGGTGACCCGGCGGGCGATCCCGGTCCACAGCGGGCTGACGGTCCGGGCGGGCCGGCGGCGCGGCCATTCCAGCGCCGGGCCGGCCGCGTCCAGCACCACCGGCAGCAGGGTGGCTGACACGGCGATGCTGATCAGCGGGATGAGCATGGCGGCCAGGCCGATGCTGCGCAGGAACGGTACGCTGGTCAGGGCGAGCGCGGCCAGGCTCACCGCGACCGTGATGCCGGAGAACAGCACCGAGCTGCCCGCCGTGGCCGAGGCCCGGAGCACCGCCGCGCGGTTGTCCAGGCCGCGTCCCCGTTCCTCCCGCCACCGGGTCACGATGAGCAGCGCGTAGTCGATGGCCACGCCCAGGCCGACCAGGGCGACGATGTTCTGCACCAGGGTGGACACGGTGATCGCGTAGGTCAGGGCGTAGATGAACACGAACGCGGACGGGATCGCGACCGCCGCGATGAGCAGCGGCGTCAGCGCGATGAGGGAGCCGAACACGACGGCCAGGATGACCAGCGCCCCCGCCCCGGCGAGCAGCGTCTCGGCCAGCACGCTGCTGCCGCCGCCGGAGCCGCCGGAGGACAGGATGCTGGCCCCGGTGACCAGGACCGGCGTCCCGTCCACCCGCAGGCCGGCCACGGCGCGGTTCAGCCGGGGCAGCGCGGCGGCGTAAGGGTCGCTGCTCGCGAAGTCCGGGACCGGGTACAGCAGCTGGAACGCGGTCCGCCCGTCGGCGGAGACGAAGGCCCGGTCGCCGGTGCTGACCCAAGAGGCGGCCCGGGCGCCGGGTAGCGCCGCGGCCGCCTGCCCGAACGCGGCGGCGAGCTGCGCCCGAACGCCGGATGAGTCCACCGTGCGGCCCGGCGGCAGACGGACCACCACGACCAGCGGCGGGTTGTCGCCGCCGGTGCCGAATTCCCGGACGATAGCCGTGTTGGTCTCGTACGCGGGTTGCCCGGGCAGGTCGAAGGCGAAGGAAAGCCGGTGGCCGGACTGGGCGGCGGCCATGCCGCCGGCCAGCGCCAGCACGACCCAGGCGGTGACTACGATCCATCGGTGGGCGAGCGACCACCGGGCCAGCCGGGCCACGCCGTGCACCGTGTCCGGAGGCCGCCCGGGAAAAGACTCACTCGATGAATGATTCACTTGATGAGCATATAATGAGGGCAGGGAGATGACGCAACCAGGTGGCTGACTTCTATCCGGCCGGCGGTGGCCAGGCCAGAATCCGGTGGATGATCATCGACGCGCTGCGCCGGTACGGCACGGACTCGGGCCGGATCGGCCACGCCTTCGCCGAGCTGCACCGGCTGCAGGCCGCCGACCTGCGCGCCCTGGTTGCGATCATGAGCGCCGAGGGCAACGGCACGCCGCTGACCGCCGGGCAGCTGCGTGAGCAGCTCAGCTTGTCCTCCGGCGGCGCCAGCCTGGTCATCGACCGCCTCGAGCAGGCCGGGCACATCCGCCGGGCCCGGGATCACCCGGCCGACAACCGGGTCGTCCACCTCCGCTACACCGACCAGGGCAAGGCCACCGGCTTGGCGTTCTTCGGCTCGCTCGGCGACCGCGTGCACGCCATCCTGGACGGCTTCACCGATGAGGAGCTGCAGGTCATCACCCGGTTCATCACCGCCATGGCCGACTCGGCGCGTCAGCACGTGCAGGAACTCGAAGACCGGTTACCGCGGATCCCGGAGTCGCCGGGGACGAACCAGCCTAGGAGCAGGCCAGCCTAGGAGGATCGGGCGGCGTGGCGCTTGCGCTTGGAGGAGCGGGTGTTCACCTCGGGCTGGGCCGGGACGGCGGCCTGCGCGGCGGTCTTGGACGCCGCGATCAGCGCCTCGAACAGCCGGGGGTCGTCGCCGTCCTCCGGGTTCCACTGCACGCCCAGGCCCCACCGGTGCCCCTGCACCTCGAGCGCCTCGACCACCTGGTCCGGGGTCCAGGCCGCGGTGAGCAGGTCGGTGCCGATCCGGTTGATCGCCTGGTGGTGGGCCGCGGGCACCTGAGCCGTCTCGCCCAGGACGCCGCTGAGCTTGCTGGCCGCGGCGATCTGCAGGTCATGGGTGGTCATCTTGACCGGGTCGGGCTTGTGGCTCTCGTTGCCGAGGCGATCGGGCAGGTGCTGGGTGATGGTGCCGCCGCGGGCCACGTTGAGGATGTGCAGGCCGCGGCCGATGGCGAGGAAGGGAAGGTCGGCGTCGATGGCGGCCCGGGTGAGGATCAGCTCGAACCGGTCCCGCCGGTGGTCGGGGATGTCGGTCCGCGCGTGCGGCGCCTCGTCGTAGAGCGAGGGATCGATATCCCGGCCGCCGGTGAGCACCAGGCCGCCGAGCCCGGCAATCAGCACGGGCACCGAACCCGCGGGCACCGGCGGCAAGATCACCGGCGTTCCGCCGGCCCGCTCGACGGCTCGCGTGTAGCTCACCGGCGAGACGACGGCCTCGCGAATCCAGTTACCCCACCGGGCAGCCTCGAGTTCCCCGGTGATGCCGATAATCGGCCGGCCCATCCGTCCTCCCGCGCTAAGGTTCCCTGCCCATAATGGCCCATCACTCACACGTCAGGCCCACCCACTGTGAAAATCCCCGGCGCCGCCCGTCACCTCATCCACTAAGACCTGGATCCCAAGGTCACCCAGGGCTCCTAGGACCGCCGGTACTAGTCCTTGAGGTACGTACCGAAGAATGCGAAGATCCGCTGCCAGGCGTCCTCGGCCGATGCCTTGTCGTACTGCAGCCGCGCCAGCTTGGTCAGCGGCGCCAGCGCGGCCGGACGGGGGCTCATGAAACCGTGACCGGCCTCCGGATACACCTTCACGTCGTGCGGGACGCCCAGCGCGGTCAGCGCGGCCTTGAGACGCTCCGGATGGGACACGCCCATCGTGTCCCGGCCGCCGTAGCTCCCGACCACCGGGCACGAGCCGGCCAGCGCGTTCTCGGCGTCGGCCGGGACCACGCCGTAGTTGACGGCCGCGGCAGCGTACCCGTCACGCGGGGCGCACATGAGCGCGAAGCCGCCGCCCATGCAGAACCCGATCACCCCGGTCTTGCCGGCGCAGTCCGGGCGCGCGGCCAGCCAGCCGCGGCACGCGTCGAGGAGCTCGAACGCCGGTCCGGAACCGGCGGCGATCTGGCGGAACATGCTGCGGATGCAGCGCAGCCAGGACTTGCCCGCCAGCAGGTCGGGCGCCAGGGCCAGGTAGCCGAGCCCCGCTAGCCGGTCGGCGTGCCGGCGGATGTCGGCGTTCAGCCCGAACGCCTCGTGGATCACCACCACGCCCGGCCACGGGCCCGGCGTGACCGGGACCGCCAGGTAGGCGGCGTTCGTTCCGACCGTGACGTCAGGCATCGCGTGCCTCCTAGACCTTCCGCCAGCCAGGGACCCAGGTGCCCTCGCCGGTCACCGTGTAGTCCCCGAACAAGGCCGGCGCCTCCGCCCGCATCAGCTCGCCGATCTTGCCGAACACCAGGCGGATCTCCTCCTCGGCGCCCTGGTCGGTGCGCGCCTCGATAGTGTGCCGCAAGGTGCGGATGTTCGCCGTCCAGACCAGCCCGGTGGCCAGGCCCTCGGGCGCGAACCGGCGCATGAAGGAGGTCTTGGCCTTCTTCTCGTGCATCTTGGTGTCGTCTTCGTCCAGCCCGAAGTGCCCGGCCATCCAGCCCTGGAACTGCTCGAGCTCGGACAGCAGGGCGGTGGCCCGCTTCATCAGCTCCGGGTCTTCCTGCGCCCAGTCCGGGAACCAGAACGGCAGCTCGTCGAGCCGAACGTACCGCAGAGATTCCTGCGAGATGGCTGTTCCGGGCCGGTGCCTAGCGATCTCGTGCGTGAATACACGAGATACGTTGTGCAGCACGAAGCTGAAACTGGCGTGCTCAAGCACCGAGCCATGCTGCTGCTTCAGGATGTTCTGCAGATAGGCGTACTGGTCGTCGCGGACTTTCCGGACATTCGGGTTGAGCCCAGGCTCCCAGGAGCGATAGCAGTTACCGCACCAGACCCCGTTACCATTGCGGCGGACATAAATGATGCCATTGGGCGTCGAAACACACCATACGAGGCCGTTATACGACTCCCATGATCTGGCCGTCGGCTTGCTGCCAATGACTCCGTTCTGAAGCACGCGCACCCGATAATGCCTAGTCTCTTCACGATCATGAGAGGTGACTGAAGAGGCCTTCCCGGTCCGGATGAGCAACTCCTGTACGTCACTGGCCAGCCCTTCAGACACAGTGGAGTAGACCTGAGATCCTCCGGCCATGCTGCCATCACCGGCCCACATGGCAGACCAGAGGGCATCAAGCACACGCAGGTCACTGTGCTCCATTAGCCAGCGCGGGATGCGCTTGTTCCGTGCCCCGCTGCCCGAGTCCTCCCGCACCCGACGGACGAAATCCTTCCCGCCGAAAACATGAATCGTCACCACTTGGGGCTTTCGCGGGTCCGGGTACTCCCCGTAAGACAAGCCGAGCTCGTCAAGAACAGAGAGGATGTCATCCAGTACCGGCCCCTTGCTCTGCGTTATGCCCACGTATGGGCTTCCGCTGCCAGTTGGCTCGTACGCGTAGCCTTCCGCGATTACGTACCCAAGAAACTTGGCGTAAGCCAGCACCAGCATTCTAAGCTCTCGGGTTTTCTGCACCCTTTTTTCATAACCAGCGTCTCGGCGGCCGGAGCGGTACTCCCGCGCCGGGATCACACACTCATCGGAACCGATAGTGCCGCGCACAAGCGTCGAGTCTCGCCGAAAACGCCATATACCTCGAATACCTACAGTCTCAGCCGTAGAAAAATGCCAAGGGCTCCACCTCCCACCCTCCAGCATTTTCTGCGTCCATAGCCGGTGATCTGGAGTGACGAAAAGATCAAGACCCCGCTGCTTGATACGAAGCATCGGGCCCTGATATTGATATCGGATCAGCGAGAATGGCTGGAACTCTGCCCGCTCTTCGGCACGGTTCCAGGTCAGCACTTGATCTACATCCGGGCGAAGACTTTCAGAGCGCTTCCAGCCACTGTCGGTCAGGATTTCCGTCTCGGGGTCGTAGCACATCTTGCCTGCGAACTCTGCGAGATCCTGGGCTTCGAGCTGGCCACGATCGATCCGCTCTAGCCAGCGTTCGCCCCCCACTTCACGCAGGTAGGCGGCCATCGCGTCATAATCGACCTGCGGCCGTGCGACCAGGAAGACCTCGGGTTCCACGCTCCTCATGGGCAGCACACTACCGGGCGGTACCGACATTCGGCGGGATTCAACGCAGGTCAAGGCGTTGCCGATTAGGTGACGGGTGAGTCGGCGGTCAGCAATCCGCGAGCGTGCCCGTCGGCGCGGGCACGGCACAGGCCCAGGACGTTGGCGATGATCTGGTGGCCGGCCCGGCCGGAGGCGGTCAGGATCGACTCCGGGTGGAACTGCACCCCCCAGCGGGCCGCGGCGGGGTCCTCGATCGCCATCACCACGCCGTCCCGGGTGGCGGCGGTCACCTCGAACCCGCCGCGGACCTCGCCGGCCGGCGCGTACAGGCTGTGATACCGCCCCGCGGTGAACTCGGCGGGCAGCCCGGCCAGCAGCGCCCCCCCGGACACCCGCACCAGGCCCGGCTTGCCGTGCACGGGCTCGGACAGCAGGGACAGGGCGCCGCCGGCGTGCTCGACCATGGCCTGCAGGCCCAGGCAGACGCCGAACACCGGCAGGTGCCGCGCGTAGATCTCGTCGAGCAGCGCCGCGCAGCCGAAGTCGGCCGGCCGGCCCGGCCCGGGCGACATGACGACCAGGTCGGGCGCGTAGGAATCGAGCAGCCCGGGCGCGAACCCGGATCGCAGCGTGGTCACCTCGGCGCCCTGCTGCCGGAAGTAGTCGCCGAGCGTGTGCACGAACGAGTCCTGGTGGTCGACGAGCAGGACCCGCTGGGCATAGTCCCGGGACGCCGATACGTGCGCCGGCCGCGACGCGGCGGCCGCCGCCCCGAGCGCGCCCTGGCTGGCCTCGTTCAGGGTCTCGATCAGGGCGCGCGCCTTAATGTGGGTCTCCTTCTCCTCCGCCTCGGGTACCGAGTCGTACAGCAGCGTCGCACCGGCCCGCACCGCGGCGATCCCGCCGGTGATGTGCGCGGTGCGCAAGGTGAGCCCGGTGTTCATCGACCCGTCGAAGCCGACCTTGCCGACCGCGCCGCCGTACCAGCGGCGCGGGGTCGCCTCGTGGTCCTCGATGAACTGCATGGCCCAGGTCTTCGGCGCCCCGGTCACGGTGACCGCCCACATGTGGGTGAGGAACGCGTCGAACGCGTCGAACCCGGGCCGGAGCCGGCCCTCGATGTGATCGACGGTGTGGATGAGGCGGCTGTACATCTCGATCTGCCGCCGGCCGATCACCTGGACCGAGCCGGGCACGCAGACCCGGGCCTTGTCGTTGCGGTCCACGTCGGTGCACATGGTCAGCTCGGACTCCTCCTTGGCCGAGCCGAGCAGGGTGGCGATGTTGGCCGCGTCCTCCAGGGTGTCCGCGCCGCGCACGATCGTGCCCGCGATCGGGCAGGTCTCCACCCGGTCCCCGGTGACCCGGACGTACATCTCGGGCGACGCTCCGACCAGGTACTCCTCCTCGCCCAGGTTGAACAGGAACTCGTACGGGGCCGGGTTGCGCTGCCGGAGCAGCTCGTAGAAGGCGGCCGGCGACGCGCACCGCCCGTGGAACACGTGACTCGGCACCACCTCGAACAGGTCCCCGCAGGCGAACCGCTCCCTGGCCTCCTCCACGACCCGCGCATAGCTGCCCGGCCGCGGCGGTTCCGGCAGTTCTGGCTCCCGAACGGGCTGGCCGTCTCGCTCCGGCCCGGTGCGTGCCGTCGCGCGGTCAAGCCCGGCGGTGGACACGCCGCCCACCTCGAAATCGTAGGAGTACCTGACCGCCTCCTCCCGCATCCGGTCCATGATCCAGATCTCGTCCGGCAGGTGCAGGACCAGGTCCCGCTGGGTCACGGGGCGTTCCAGCCGCGGCCGGACCGGCTCGAACTGGAACGCCAGGTCGTAGCCGAACGCCCCGTACAGGCCCAGGTGCGGGTCCTCGCAGGCGAACGCCGCGGTGATCTCTCGCAGTGCGGTGAACACCGTGGGCCTGCGGCTGCGCTCCTCCTCGGTGAACACCCGGTCGTCCTCCGGGATAGTCACGGTGATGTCGTCACCGGCCGGCTGCATCAGGGTTCCGGCCCGCTCCATGGCGGCCCGGATGACCGGCATCAGCACCCGGCCGCGGTCGTTCAGGGCCCGCGCGGTGAGCCGCCGGCCGGTGGCGGTGATCTCGGCGCAGGGGTCGGCGTAGGCCATGACCCAGCGGCTGTACCGCCCGGGGTACTCCATGCCCGAGCTCATCACCCCGCCGCGGCGCTCGTCGGCCGCGGCCGCGATCCGGCCTAGCTCGGCGGGGTCGAACGGCGTGGCGGTGCGGGTGATCCGCACGCCGCCCTTGGTTATCAGTTCCAGGGACTGAGCGTCCACGGTGGCCCCTCGGGTTTTCAGGCCCGGGACGCCGGCCGGAACGCAAAAGCGACCGCCGTTTCCCCGGGCGGTCGCTGCTGAGTCTGAGCGCGATCAGGCAAGCCGCCTACGGGCGGCGCCACCACTGAAGGCAAGCTGTTCGCGTCACAGGCGACAGCGTAGCAGGCTCACGAGCGGCATGCTCAGGAAGGGCAAGCCGGCTGAAGCTGGGGCATCCGCCAGGCGGCGGCCGCGCCCGAGATCAGCCGGGCCGCGTTGCGCAGGTCCCGCTGCGTGCTGCCGGCCAGTTCGTTCAGGTCCCGGTCCGGGGGTGCCCCGGTGGCCAGGAAGGTCTCGACGATGCGCCGCACCGGACCGTCGCCGAGCAGGCCGCCGTGCAGCGCGTCGACGAAGATCACGTTCGGCGGCCAGGGGCACGCGGGCAGCGTGACCGCGTCGGCGAGCGGCACGACCGCCAGCCAGGGCAGGCCATGGTCGTGGCTGACCTGGGCGAAGTAGCTGGCACCCACTTCGCCGACCGAGTCGATCAGCGCCTGCGCCCCCGAGCGCCCGTACGGTGACATGCCGCCGATCAGGTTGTTCAGGGTGGTCAGCGCGGCGCCGGGCACGGTGCCCCCGGCCTGGCCGAACTGGCCGGGCTCGATGATCGGGCTGAGCAGGACCACGGACCCCAGCGGCAGGTGGGGGTGCCGGGCCAGCATTGCGTACAGGCCGAGGGTGCCCTCGCTTTCGGCCACGATGTCCACCGGCTTTCCGGCCGCCCGGTACAGCGCCTCCACCTGGGCGGCCAGCCGGTCGCCGATGACCTGGATGGACAGGTTGCCCGCCAGGCGGTAAGGGACCGGCTGCCCGGCGGCGTTCAGGCCGAGATAGGAGAACTGCCGTACCAGCAGGTTTGGCGCGGCGCGGCGTAGGGCGTTCGCGCTGTGGCAGCAGGTCGACCCGAAGCCGGCGATCACGAGCACGGCACCGGTAGTTTTACCGGCTGGGCCGCTGACGGCCTTCGGGGTTCCGGCGCTGCCGCTCCCGCTGCTCCCGCTGGCCACTGGGGCCAGGGCGCCGTCATGGTGGCTCGCGGCCGCCCCGGCCACCACGGCGCTCGTGTCGGGGTCGAAGCGCACGGTGCCGGTGAAGGCCAGCCGGGCCACGCCCACGACCAGGGCGAGCACCATCACCGCCGCCAGCGGCGCCACCGGCACCCAGCTGGTCCGGTGCCGGAGGGCCAGCCGGAGCCGCCACAGTGCGGCCCGCCAGTGCCACGGATGCGGCGGCCTGGCCACCGCGGCGCGGACCGCGGCCGCGGTCAGCCCGTACCAGGCCCGCGCGTCGACGACGCCGGCCAGCCCGGCCACCGCGACGATCCCGGCCGTGTCGAGGTGCGTCATCAGCGCCGAGGCCAGCGACAGGACGCCGAAGGTGGTGACCACCCAGGCCGCCATGCGGGCCGGCGGCAGCTGCCGCCACCAGGCCCGGCCCACGCCGCCCTGGCTCAGGGCCACGGCGGTGCCGACCAGGATCGGCACCGCGGCCAGGTAGGGCCAGGAGAACGGCAGCAGGGCAACCCCGAACATCAGCGTGACCACCGGCGACATCACCAGCCCGGTCACCACGGTGAGCACCGCGCAGGACAGCAGTGAGGTCAGGAAACGCGGCCGCGGCAGGGCGGGCTCGCGCGGCCAGGCCAGCATGACCAGCACCGCGTCCACCACCGAACGGGCCGCGATCAGCAGCACGAGCACGCCAGTAAACCCGAACCAGGGTTGGTTGAAGGCGAACAGCCAGCGCAGGTCGTGGTAGGCCGCGAACGGGGGGAGCGCGGTGACCTGCGGCCCGAGGAACCGGGCGCCGGGCGCCAGGAAACAGAGCAGCGCCGTCTCGGCCATCGCGCCGCCCGCCGCGAACGCGATAAGCCCCCGATGCCGGACGAACGCCCGGGCCAAACAAGCCTCCCGTACGCCAGCGCCCCCGCTGGGCCCGGTTCAGCCGCACGCACCGCCAAGGGCACGTACGGCTGCCGCGGGGTCCAGGCGGCAGCAGATACTGTGGCCCCGCTATCCGGTCTAACCGGTCGAAGCGGGCGACTATGCCCGGGAAACGAGCCGGATGTTCAGAAATCGAACCCGCCGGGCCGGCCGTTACGGTCGGCGAGCAGGCCGGCCAGGGTCGAGATGGCGATTTCGGGCGGGATCCTCGAGCCGATGTTGAGCCCGATCGGCCGGTGCACGCGGGCGATTTCCCCGTCCGGGACGCCGAGCTCGGTGAGCATGGCCACGTGCGGCCCGACGATGCCGGGCTTGCCGATGATCCCGATCCACCGGGCCTTGGTGGCCAGCGCGTCGCGGAGCATGACGCCGAGCTCGGGCCGGTGGTGATCGGTGACCACCACGTCGGCGGTGTCGTCAAGGTCATCCGGCACGGCGGTGAGCACCGGGAACCCGAGCGTGGTGGCGCCGGCCGCGCGCGCCTCGTCGGGCTCGAGCAGCAGCCCGCGGAATCCGGCATCGGCGGCGTACCTCAGCAGGTAGCCGGCGACCGGCGAGGCGAACACCGCGACCAGCGTCCGCTCGGCCGCGGAAGCCCGCGGGGCCACGGGACTGTGGGCTACCGCGCAAGCCGGGTGATCGTCGTGGTCATGCGTGTGCTCAGTCATGGCAGCTAGTCTGCCTGACGTGATAACCCGCGACGAGATCTCAGGTACCTACGACACGATCCGCCCCTTTATCCGGCGCACGCCGGTGATCGAGCTCGAGCTCGGCGAGCTGCCCCTCGTCACGCTCAAGCTGGAGCAGCTGCAGTGCGCCGGGTCGTTCAAGGCCCGCGGGGCGTTCGCGAACCTGCTGCTGCGCGACGTGCCGTCCGCGGGGGTGGTGGCGGCCTCCGGCGGCAACCACGGCGTGGCCGTGGCCTACGCCGCGCACCGGCTCGGTGTGCCGGCCAGGATCTTCGTGCCGACCGTGTCGGCCCCGGCCAAGATGGAGCGGATCAGGCAGCTCGGCGCCGAGCTCGTGGTGACCGGTGACCGGTACGCCGACGCGCTGGCCGCCGCGCAGGACTGGGTCGCCAGCTCGGGCGCGATGAGCGTGCACGCCTTCGACCAGCGCGAGACCCTGCTCGGCCAGGGCACGCTGGCGCTGGAACTGGCCGGCCAGGCCGAGAAGCTCGACACCGTGCTGGTCCCGGTCGGCGGCGGCGGGCTGGTCGGCGGCATCGCCGCCTGGTTCGGCGGGACGACGCGCGTCATCGGGGTGGAGCCCGACGGCGCCCCCACGCTGACCCGGGCCCGGGCCGCGGGCCGGCCGGCCGACGCCCCGGCCGAGGGCATCGCGGCCGACGCCCTGGCCCCGCGGCGGGTCGGCGAGCTGGTGTTCCCGATCACCCAGGCCCACGTGGAGGACGTCGTGCTGGTCGACGACGCCGCGATCGTGACCGCCCAGCGGACGCTGTGGCAGACGGCCAGGATCGCCGCCGAGCCCGCCGCCTCCGTCGGGATCGCGGCCCTGCTGGCCGGGGCGTACAAGCCCGCGCCGGGCGAGCGCGTGGCCGTCGTCATCAGCGGCGCCAACATGGCGCCCGCCCAGCTGGAGGTGGATGGTGGTGGCTGAGGGGCGCAGCTGGCTCGTTCGGGGTAATGAGGTCTTATGCGGTTTGTCTTCACGCCCCCCGCCGACCACGCGGCCGGGCTGCTCACCCTGCCGTGGTCGCAGTCGCTGGCGGACTGGAAGGACGAGCGGCTGGTCGAGATCAGGCAGCGGGGCATCTCGCGGCACGTGGTCCGGTTCGTCTACGACGACGGCACCCTGTACGCCCTCAAGGAACTCAGCGAGCGGCTGGCCCGGCGCGAGTACCGGCTGCTCCGGTCGCTGGGCGAGCTGAGCATCCCCGCGGTCGAGGCGGTCGGGATCGCGGTCGACCTGGGGCCGCCGGGCACCCGGCCCGAAGACAGCGACGCGATCCTGGTCACCAAGTTCTTGTCCTACGCGACCACCTACCGGTCCGTCTTCTCCGCCCCGCGGGGCCTGCATCCCACCGACGGGCTGCTCGACGCGCTGGTCGAGCTGCTGGTCCGGCTGCACTTGTCCGGGTTCTTCTGGGGCGACTGCTCGCTGTCGAACACGCTGTTCCGGCATGACGCGGGCACGCTGGAGGCCTACCTGGTCGACGCGGAGACCAGCGAGCAGCATC
>JAJKHX010000017.1 GCA_021154785.1 Nocardiopsis sp. | reverse complement strand
CAGCGTAAGACGTTACATTCTTCGGTCCCAGTCGTTTCGCTACCGGCGCATACCCCATGCGGGCTGAGAAGGGCATAGTGACGGTCACCTGGTGTCCCGTCTGTCACATGCGCTTCAGGCGTATCGCGCTGGGCCCGGCTTGCGTGGCCCCGGAACCGGCTCAATGCTCCATCGATCCGGTTCTGACCGGCTCGATGCTCCATCGATCCGGTTAAGGGAGCGGTACTTGGGAGTCGAGGCGGGTAGCGGCGAGACAATTGGGACGGTTGGGGCGACTGGGATGGTTAGGCGGGAGGTAGATGGGAGGTGGGGCGACTGGGATGGTTGGGCGGTGAGGTGGATGGGAGGGTGGGGCGACTGGGTGGTTCGGCGGTGAGGTGGATGGGAGGGGTGGCCGATAGCGGCAGACGGGAGAGTGGGGTGATGCGATGGGGATGGATGGGAGGGGAAGGCGGTCGTTAGGTGGGTTAGCGGGATTTGGTGATGATGGTGGTGGCGTAGCGGCGGAGGTTGGTGAGCTTGGTTTCCAGGGGCTCGGGGTCGGGGCCGATGACGTAGGGCCAGCGGAAGCCGACGATGAGGTCGGTGACGCCCTGGTCCGCCAGGCGGCGGACGCCGTCCGGGGTGTAGGCGTCGGCGGAGATCACGTGGATCTCGAACGGGCGGTTCCCGGTGCCCTCCTCGCGGCGGAACCGGGCCAGCTTCTCCAGCAGGCCGGGCAGGTCGGCCGGGTCTCCCCCGCCGTGCATCCAGCCGTCGCCGACCCGGGCGGCCCGGCGCAGGGCGGCGTCGGAGTGGCCGCCGATCAGGACGGGGATCGGCGCGGCCGGAACCGGGGCGATCTTGACCGGGGGCAGGTCGAAGACGGTGCCGTGGTACTCGAAGTAGCCGCCCGCGGCCAGGCCGCGCAGGATCGCGATGGCCTCGTCCATCCGGCGGCCGCGGCCGGCCCAGTCGATGCCGAGGATCTCGTAGTCCTCGCGCCACGGGCTGACGCCGACGCCGAGGACCAGGCGGCCGCCGGTGAGCACGGCGGTCGAGGTCGCCTGCTTGGCGGTCAGCACCGGATCGCGCACCGGCAGCTTGAGGACGAACGTGGTGAACCGCAGCCTGCTGGTCACCGCGCCCAGCGCGGGGATGAGCGAGAAGGGCTCGAGGAACGGCTTGTCCTCGAGGAACTCCCGGCTGCCGTCCGGGTTGAACGGGTACACGCTGTCCGAGTGCATCGGGTAGCAGATGCTGTCCGGCACGATCATCGAGTCGTAGCCGGCCTCCTCGGCCGCGCGGGCCAGCGCCGGATAGTAGGAAGGATCGGTCATCGATTCCGCATAGCTGAACCGCACCTGAAAAAACTAGAACAGGTTCTTGTTTCCGGTCAACGGGTTGGCCAAGCTTGACTCCATGGAACCCTTGTCAGAAAACGCCGCCCCTGTGGACCTAGCCACGCTCGAAGAGATCCGCCAGGTGAAGTACCGGTACCTGCGGTGCGTGGACCTGAAGCTGTGGGACGAGCTGGCCGCGGTGTTCACCCCGGACGCCACCGTCGACTACGGCACGCAGGTCTACGGCAAGCCGCTGAAGCTGGACGGCCGGGACGCGATCATCGGCTTCCTGCGCAAGAACCTCGGGCCGACCATGATCACCGTGCACCGCGCGGGCCAGCCGGAGATCACCGTGGACGGCGACTCGGCCGAGGGCATCTGGTCGTTCGAGGACACCGTGATCGCGACCGAGTTCAAGGTGGTGATCACGGGCGCGGCCTTCTACCGGGACCGGTACCAGCGCGGCGAGGACGGCCGGTGGCGGATCGCGCATACCGGGTACGTGCGCACCTACGAGGCCATGATGTCCCTCGATGACCTGCCGAGCTTCCGGATCACCGCGCAGCTGGGCGAACCCCGTGACGAGAAGACGGACCGTGCTGACACAGTCGTTCAGTGAGGCCATCGCCGAGGCCGAGAAGATCATCGCCGGGGCCCCGTTCGTCGCCACCGAGCAGGATCTGGCCGAGGGATACGACTACCTGGCGGGCAGCATCCAGGCCTCGCTCCGGCTGGCCTGGGCGTACCAGAAGGACTTTCCCTACTTCGTGATGTCGACCGGGCCCTACGCCAAGCTGGGCCTGGACAACCCGGACACCCTGTACTTCCACTCCTACCTGCGCGACGACGCCGAGTACGTGGTCACCGGGCAGCGCGGCAGCACCGCCGACCTGAACTTCCAGGTGCTGAAGGGGGATTACTCACCGGTCGAGGTGCCGGACAGCCTGAGCGCGTTCGACGACCGGGCCATCGAGATCGGCGCCGACGGCTCGTTCGAGCTGCGGTTCGGGCCCCGGGCCCCCGAAGCCGGCGAACGCAACTACTTCAAGCTCGGCCCCGGGTCCTCGATGCTGCTGGTCCGGGAGGTGTACTCCGACTGGGCGCGCGAGCGGCGGGGCACGATCAGCATCCGCCGCGATGACCGGGCCGGGCTGGCGCCGCCGGCCCCCGACAGCGAGGCGCTGGCCAAGCGGTACGGCGTGGCGGGCAAGATCCTGCTGTCCCGGCTGCGGACGTTCATCGCCTTCCCCGAGTGGTTCTACCTCAACGAGCCGGTCAACACGATGACGCCGCCGCGGCTGACGCCGGGCGGGCTGGCCACCCAGTTCTCCTCGGCCGGCCACTTCGACCTGGACCAGGACCAGGCGATGATCGTGACGGTGCCCGCGGCCGACCGCGACGTCGCGCCCTACCAGGGCATCCAGCTCGGCAGCCAGTGGTACATCTCGCTGGACTACATCAACCACCAGACCAGCCTGACCGCCGATCAGGCCCACGCCGACCCGGACGGCAGGCTGCGCTTCGTGATCAGCGAGCGCGACCCGGGGGTGACCAACTGGCTGGAGCTCACCGGGCGGCGCCGCGGCTACGTGCAGATCCGCTGGCAGCAGCTGAGGCGGGACCTGACGCCGGACGACGGACCCGAGGTCACGGTGGTGCCGTTCGCTGAGGTCGGCACCGTGCTGCCGTACTACGACCAGGCGCGGGTGAGCGCCGAGGGCTGGCGAGCGCGGATCGCGGCGCGCCAGGCCGCCGTCGCGGAAAGGATGCTGGGCTGATGATGCTGCGGGACAAGGTGATCGTGGTGGCCGGGGTCGGGGCGGGTCTGGGCCGCTCGATCGCGCTGGCCGCCGCCCGGGAAGGCGCCGACGTGGTGCTGGCGGCGCGGACCGCGGAGCGGCTCGACGAGGTGGCCAAGGAGATCGACGGGCTCGGCCGGCGCGCCCTGGCGGTGCCCACCGACCTGGCCGACGCCGCGGCGCAGGAACGGCTGGCCGAGGCGGCTCGAAACTCGTTCGGCCGGATTGATGGTCTTGTTTATAATGCCCTCGCCATGCCGCCGATCAAGGGCCTGGGCGCCGTCCCGCTGGAGGCGCTGAGCGCGAGCTTCGACGGCAACGTGGTCTCCGCGCTCCGGCTGACCAGGCTGTTCACCCCGCTGCTGGAGGAGAGCAAGGGCTCGGTGGTGATGGTCAACTCGATGGTGGTGCGGTTCTCCCAGCTCGGGATGGGGCCGTACAAGCTCACCAAGGCGGCGCTGCTGGCGATGGCGCAGAGCCTGGCCACCGAGTTCGGCCCGCGCGGCATCCGGGTGAACTCGGTGGCGCCCGGGCACATCTGGGGTGACTCGCTGAAGTGGTACTTCGGCTACCTGGCCCACAAGCGCGGGGTCGAGGTGGAGGACATCTACACCGAGACCGCGGCCGGCATCGACCTGCGCCGGCTGCCCGAGCCGGACGAGATCGCGGACGCGGTGGTCTTCCTGGCCTCGCCGCTGGCCCGGGCGATCACCGGGCAGTGCCTCGACGTCAACTGCGGCGAGTACCACCATTGAGCCTGGGGACAGCCGAGGAACTGCAGGCGCTGGCGGCCCGGGCCACCGGGCTGCAGGACTTCGGGCCCGATGACTACACCGACGGGCTGGCGGTCCTGCTGGACTCCTATCAGGCCGAGGCCGGCCTGACCCCGCGGGGCGTCCGGGTGACCCGGGCCATGCTGCGCGGCGCGCTGGCCGCCCGGCTGATCAGCGAGGCGGCCTGGCACGCGCACCCCGAGTACGCCCAGGTAGAGATCACCCGGCCGCTGTTCGTCACCGGGCTGCCGCGGACCGGGACCACGGCGCTGCACCGGCTGCTGGTGGCCGACCCGGCCCACCAGGGCCTGGAGATGTGGCTGGCCGAGGTGCCGCAGCCGCGCCCGCCGCGGGAAAGCTGGGCGGCGAACCCGGTCTTCGGGTACATCCAGGCTGGCTGCGAGAAGCACCACGTCGCGCACCCCGAGTTCATGGGGGTGCATTACATGGCGGCCGACCAGGTCGAGGAGTGCTGGCAGCTGCTCCGCCAGTCGATGCGGTCGATCTCCTGGGAGTGCCTGGCCCACCTGCCGTCCTACTCGGCCTGGCTGAGCACCCAGGACTGGACCGGGCCGTACCGGCGGCACCGGCGCAACCTGCAGCTCATCGGCCTGCCGGACGCCGGGAAACGGTGGGTGCTGAAGAACCCCAGCCACCTGTTCGCGCTCGACGCGCTGCTGGCGGTCTACCCGGACGCCCTGGTCATCCAGACGCACCGCGACCCGGGCACCGCGATCGCCTCGGTCGCCAGCCTGGCCGCGCAGGCCTCGGCCGGCTGGTCGGAGGTGTTCGCCGGCCACGTCATCGGCCACGATCAGCTGGAGCTGTGGGCCTCGGGGCTCGAGCGGTTCCGGGCCGAACGGGCCCGGCACGACCAGGCGAGGTTCTTCGATGTCTCCTACGAGGACCTGGTGGCCGACCCGGTCGGCACCGCCGAGGCGGTCTACGCGCATTTCGGGCTCCCGTTCACCGGGGCCGCGGCCGTGAGCATGCAGGCCCTTTCGGCCGAACGAGTCACCGCGAGCCCCGGCTCCGCGCCCGCGCACCGCTACGCCCTCGCCGACTTCGGGCTCACTGATGCGGACGTCGGCGCGCGATTCTCGGGCCTGACGGCGGAGCTGCGATAATCACAAGGTGAGCGCGACACGTGAGAGGGGCCCGGGCCCGGGGACCCGGTCCGGACGGCGGGCCGATGTGGTCCAGCTCGCGGGCGAGCTGTTCGCGCAGAAGGGCTACCGCGCCACCACCGTGCGCGAGATCGCGGACGCCGCGGGCATCTTGTCCGGCAGCCTGTATCACCATTTCGACTCCAAGGAGTCGATCGGCGACGAGATCCTGTCCGGTTTCATCAACGACGTGCTCGCCGACTACCGGGCCGCGGCGGACTCGGGCGGCTCCCCGCGGGACGTGCTGGCGCAGATCGTGCGGTCGACCAGCCATACCCTGGCCCGGCACCGGCCCGCGCTGGCCATGCTGCAGAACGACTGGAGCTACTTCAGCGGGCAGCCCCGGTTCGGGTACCTGCGCAAGGCCCTGGGCGAGATCGAGCGGGCCTGGGTCACCCAGCTCGAGCGGGGCCAGGCGGAAGGGGTCTTCCGCGCCGACCTGGACGCCCGGCTCACCTACCGGCTGCTGCGGGACGTGCTGTGGATCCCGTCGCAGTGGCGGCTGGCCGAGGGCTACACCACCGATCAGGTGGCCGATGCGCTGATGAGGCTGGTATTCGAGGGGATCACGGCGCCGGCCCGGTCAGCCGAACCGCAATAGAACACGTTCTAGTTCTGCGCTAGGCTCGTGGCATGGGCAAACTCGAGGGCAAGGTCGCGCTGATCACCGGCGGGGCCCGCGGCATGGGCAAGTCCCACGTGCGGCACTTCGTCGCCGAGGGTGCCCGGGTGGTCTTCGGCGACGTGCGCGACGACCAGGGCCAGTACGTGGCGGGCAAGCTCGGCGAGCAGTCCTGCCGGTACCTGCACCTCGACGTCACCCGCGAGGACGACTGGGCCGCGGCGGTGACGGCCGCCGAGGAGACGTTCGGGCGGCTGGACGTGCTGGTGAACAACGCCGGGATCTTGACGTTCGCGCCGATCGCCGAGATGACGCTGGACGGCTTCCGGCGGGTGCTCGAGGTGAACGCGGTGGGCTGCTGGCTCGGCATGAAGTCCGCGATCGAGCCGATGAAGCGGGCAGGCGGCGGGTCCATCGTCAACATCTCCTCGATCGAGGGGTTCACCGGCGCGGCCGGCCTGTCCGCCTACAGCGCGAGCAAGTTCGCGGTGCGCGGGATGACGAAGGCGGCCGCGCAGGAACTGGCGGCGTTCGGCATCCGGGTCAACTCGGTCCACCCGGGCGGGGTCCTGACCCGGATGGTGCTGGAATCGGCCGATGACCGGGCCGAGAGTGCCGAGGCGTTCATGAAGGCCATGCCGCTGCACCGGTTCGCCGAGCCGGTGGAGATCTCGCGGCTGGTGGCGTACCTGGCCTCGGACGAGTCGTCGTACTCGACCGGAAGCGAGTTCGTCGCCGACGGCGGCCTGCTGTCGGGCCCCGGTTACTGAGGACCCCGGTTACTGAGGAAAGGGCAGGACCATGGATGATGCGCTGGCGATCGCGGGCCGGGTAGCCATCGTGACCGGGGCGGGCAACGGGCTCGGCCGGGCGGAGGCGCTGGCGCTGGCCGGGGCCGGGGCGCGGCTGGTGCTCAACGACCTGCCGGGCGACGCGGTCGAGGCGGTGGCGGCCGAGATCGGGGCCGCGGGCGGGCAGGCCGTGGTGGCGGCCGGCGACGTCAGCGAGTGGGCGGTGGGCGAGGAGATGCTGGCCACCGCGCTGCGGGAGTACGGGCAGCTGGACATCCTGGTCAACAACGCGGGCGTGCTGCGCGACCGGATGATCTTCACCATGTCCGAGCAGGAATGGGACCTGGTCCTGCGGGTGCACCTGCGCGGCCACTTCGTGACCACCCGGCTGGCCACCGCGTACTGGCGGGAGCAGCGGCGGGTGGCCGGCGCCCCGGTCTACGCGCGGATCGTGAACACCTCCTCCGAGGCGTTCCTGCTCGGCTCGATCGGCCAGCCCAACTACGCCGCGGCCAAGGCGGGCATCACCGCGCTCACCGTGACCACCGCGCGGGCCTGCGCGCGCTACGGCGTCCGGGCCAACGCCATCTGCCCCCGGGCCCGCACCGCCATGACGGCCGAGCTGATGGGGGCGGCGCCGGACGACGGCCCCGACCCGCTCGCGCCCGAGCACGTGGCGCCGCTGGTGGTCTACCTGGCCAGCCCGGCTGCCGAGGCGATCAACGGCGAGGTGTTCGTCGTGCACGGCGGCGTCGCCGCGGTGATGGAGCCGCCGAAGGTCCGGACGGTGTTCCGCGCCGCGGGCACGCCGGACGGGATGTGGACCCTGGACGCGGTGCACGCCGCGCTGGGCCCGACGTACGGGGACGGGGCGTACGGGGACCGGGCGCCGTCGATCGGCTTCCTGTGCGAGGACACCCTCGAGCTGGCCACCGAGACGATCGGGTTCTAGGCGCCTTCCGGCCCCCGGGGGCCGGGCGGGCGGAGGGAATGGAAGGCGGGGCGCTCGCCGCCGCCGTGCAGGGTCAGGCAGGCGCCGCTGACGTAGGCGGCCTGCGCGGAGGCCAGGAACAGGCAGGCGCCGGCCACGTCGCCGGGGGTGGCCATCCGGCCCAGCGGGACGGTGGCGGCGATGGCGGCGGCGGTCTCCTGGTCGCCGTAGTGCTCGGCGGGAGATTCGGTGGTGACGAACCCGGGGACCACGGTGTTGATCCGGACCTTGGGGCCCCATTCGATGGCCAGGCTGGTGACCAGGTG
>JAJKHX010000016.1 GCA_021154785.1 Nocardiopsis sp. | reverse complement strand
GGCATCGGGTAATCAGGACGGTCGCCGTCGCCGGGTTAGCCGCCAGACCGCAGGATGTCCCGGCCCGGCCTGGCGGTTGACAGCAGCCGGATACTAGCGCACGGTTCCTTTGTGGGGGCCGGCGGTGGGACAGGGCGCGAGAACGAGGACCCGCAGGGCACTGGTGCGAGGTCCCTGGTAAGCCACGAGCCGCCGCAGGCCGGGCCCGGTGTTATCCTCACGCCGGACCAGCGGATCCGGGTCTTTATCTCCTCGACCCTGGAAGAGCTGGCCGACGAGCGGGTGGCCGCCCGGCGGGCCATCCAGCGGCTGCGCCTGGTGCCGGTGTGGTACGAGTCGGGTGCCCGCCCGCACCCGCCGCGCAGCATGTACCGGGCCTATCTTGCGCAAAGCCAGGTGTTCGTGGGTATCTACTGGCAGCGGTATGGCTGGGTCGGCCCGGGGATGGACATCTCGGGCCTGGAAGACGAGTTCCGTCTGGCTGCGGGCAAGCCCATGCTGTTGTACCTGAAGCGTCCTGCTCCCGATCAAGAGCCACGCCTGACGACGTTGATCGACAGCATCCGCACGGCTGGCACCACGTCGTACCGGACGTTCGCTACGCCGAGGGAGCTGGAGCGGCTGCTGGCCGACGACCTCGCTATTGTCCTGAGCGAGAGCTTTCGCGGCGCGGCGGAAGGCGCCGCGGCGCCGCGCCGGTCGCCGGCCGGGCCGGGCGAGTTCGGGGAGGCGGAGCTGCCGGACGGGACGGTGACTTTCGCTTTCACCGACATCGAGGGTTCCACGCGGCTGTGGGAGACCGAGCCGGCTGCCATGGCCCGGTCTCTGGTCTTGCATAACGAAACGCTCCACGCCGCGTTCGAGCACCACGGCGGAGTGGTGTTCTCGACGATGGGCGACGGGATGGCGGTCGCGTTCGCCTCGGCGGCAGGGGCAGTGGGGGCGGCGCTGGAGGCGCAGCGGGCCCTGATGGCGGCTCCGTGGCCGGCCGGGACCGGGGTATTGAAGGTCCGGATGGGCCTGCACACCGATGAGGCCGTGCTGCGCTACGGCCAGGCCGTGCTCCGCGACGGCCAGTATGTCAATCGGCCGCTGAACCGCTGCGCGCGGCTGATGACGGCCGCCCATGGCGGTCAGACCTTGATCTCGGACGCGACCGAGGCACTGGTGCGGTCGCAACTCCCTGACGGCGCCACCCTGCTGGACTTGGGCGTGCACCGCCTGCGCGACCTGACCGGCCGAATGCACATCTTCCAGCTCGTCCACCCGGACCTGCCGGGCGCGTTTCCCGCGCTGCGGACGCTGGATGCGTTTGCGGGGAACCTGCCGTTGCAGGTGAGCTCGTTCATTGGCCGCACCCGCGAACTAGAGCAAACCGCGGCCGCGCTGGGCCAGGCGCGGGTGGTGACCCTGACCGGCGTGGGCGGGGTGGGTAAGACCCGGCTGGCACTGCAGGTCGCCGAGCAGGTACTGCCGCGGTTCGGTGACGGCGCGTGGCTGTGTGAGCTGGCACCGATCCGCGATGCCGACGGCGTGGACGATGCCGTCGCGGCGATGTTCTCGGTGACCGCCCGGGCCGGCCAGAGTACCCGAGATGCCCTGGTCGGGTTTTTGCGCAACAAGGAGCTGCTGCTGGTGCTCGATAACTGTGAGCACCTGCTCGCAAGGGCCGCGGCGCTGGCCGTGGTCCTTGAGCGGTCCTGTGCCCGGCTGGTGATCCTAGCGACCAGCCGCGAGAGCCTCGGGATCGACGGGGAGCGGCTGATCCCGGTGCCGCCGCTCGCGGTACCCGGCGCCGGTGCCGATCTGGAGACGACCACCGACGCGGAGGCGGTGCGCCTGTTCGCGGACCGCGCGGCCGCGGTCAAACCCGATTTCCAGGTGACCGCCGAGAACGCGGCGGCGGTCGCCGCGGTGGTCCGGCGCCTGGACGGGGTGGCGCTGGCGATCGAGCTGGCGGCGGCGCGGGTGCCCGCGATGACTCCGGCCGAGCTGGCCCGCCGCCTGAACCGGCGTTTCGCGGTGCTCACCGGTGGTCGGCGGGGCGCGGTGGAACGTCACCAGACGCTGCGGGCCGCGATCGACTGGTCCTTCGAGCTGCTCACCGAGCCCGAGCAGGCTCTGCTGGGCCGGCTGGCGGTGTTCGCGGGCGGCTGCACCCTGCAGGCCGCTGAGACGGTTTGCAGCGGGGAGGGCATCGATCCCGGCGCGGTGTTCGAGCTGCTGGCGAGCCTGGTGGCGCGTTCGCTGGTGGTGGCCGGGGAATCCGGGCCCCAGAGCCGCTACCGGCTGCTAGAGACGATCCGCCAGTACGGCGAGGAACGCCTCGACCAGGCCAGCGAGACCGAGCGGTGGCGGGCCCGCCACGCCGGCTACTACGCGGGCTTCCCCAGACAGGTCCGGGAACATGACCGCGAGGACGACGAGGTGTTCTGGGCTGTGCGGCTCAGCACCGAGCAGGACAACCTGCTCGCGGCGTGGTCGTGGGCGGTCGACACCGGCAACGCCGGCACGGCGTTCGCGATCCTGGCCGGCTTCGCGCCCTGCGAGGTCTGGAGCAGTTATCCGTTGCTGCTTCCGGGCGCGGCGGCCCTCGAGCTGCCCGGCGCGGCTGAGCACCCGGGTTACCCGCTCGCCCTGGCGGTCAGCGCAGTGCTCGCGTCGTTCCGCGCGGATGTGACCGGCGCCGAGGAGCTCTGCCGCCGGGCGGCCGACGCCAGCGCGCGCCAAGATATCCCGGACTGGCGGGTCGAGGAGACCCTCTGCGCCGCCCGCTCGAACATCGCGATTACTACCGGCGCGTTCGCTGACGCCGCGCGCCTGGCTGAGCAGGCCGCTAGTCTCGCGCGGGCCGGCGGCGACCTCGCGGACGCCGCCGTCGAGCTCGCCATCGCCGTGGCCGCCCGCGTGTTTGCCGGCGACGCGGCCGGGGCGATCCCGCTGGCCAGCGAAGCACTCGCGCTCGCCCGCCAGATCCGCGCCCCGGCCCTCATCGCGAGCGGCTTGCTCGCCGTGGGCCTGGCCGTCGCCGACACCGACCCCGGCCAATCCCGTGCCAGCCTGCGCGAGAGCGGCGAGCTCAGCACCGCGCTCGGCTACCAGAACGACCTCAGCCTCCTGTGGGCGACGGGGATCGCCTATCGCATCAAGGACCAGGTCGCCACACTCGAGCTCGGCCGCCGTGCCATTCGCGGCCTCCGGTGGGGCGGTGACCGCCTCCGGATGGGCCTTGTCCTCCACATGATCGCGGGCGCGCTCGCCGCCGCCCGGCCCGCTTCTGCCGCGACTATCCAGGGCGCCGCCGAAGCTAACGTGGTCGCGCCGCCGAGCATGAACGCGCAGATAGCCCTGGGCGATGAACGCGTGCGGGAGCTGCGCGCCCGCGGGGCGGATATGGACTGGGACCAGGCCGTCGCCTACACCATCACCCAGGTCACCCAGGCCCTCAACGACCTCGGATCCGAGACGCACCCATGAGCGAGCTGACCGCGGTCACGGCGGGGCGCCCCGGCGCTGATCATCGGCCCGTACGGCGTGGCCGGATATGCCGTGGCCGGAGCCGACCGCGTCGCCGGTCAGCCGAGCAGCCCCAGCCTGCCGTCACCGGTCATCAAGCACGCACGCTGCATGCTGTGCTGCCGCCACAGTGTTTTTGAGCGCTTAATCGGTGCGCCTGGCCGTGCTGCGGGCACGGCTGGCTTGGAGCACGAATCAGCAAATTCTGGGTGTCTCGGACTGCCGCATGCGGTTCGTCTCGGGACTCGCGCCGGACGGCGAGCGGAAACCGAGATGATGCGCTGGGTTGTGCGAGCCGCACGCATCTAGGCTGGTTGGAGGGTGCCGGTCTCGGCCTGGAACTGCCCGATCCGCTCGGGGGGACAGGAATTCGTCCGGTGGACGGCGATGGGCGGTGAGATGTCCGGCGACGGCCTGGTCGTATGGGGCGGCGAGCCTGGGAAGAGGCGCGTATGCCACTGAAGACCAGGTAAGAGGCCGCGCGTTACCGCATCGTTACGGCAACAGTAAGGCCCGGAACGAAGACACTCGCGCCACGACAAGGATCAGTCGCGCACGCGCACCCATCCGCGGCAGAATCAGGCATCAATCATCAGGGCCAACAACGCAGGGCCGTGCACATATCAGCCCGTTCGGATTGGCAGAGATGGTGCCGGGCCCAAGGTGTCAAAGCGCACCGAACGCCGGGTTCGTGTGCGGTTATCAGGACCTCCGCGAGGAGCTGACCGCGCGGTAGTAGTCTCAGCTCCCGGCCCTGTTGACCGCATGTTTATGCGCTGGCCCGGATACCGCCATCGCTAATTCGTCCTCGCCACCAGTGCTGGGATCGCGCCTGCCGATTCTGCGCGGCCGGCGATCGCACTTTGTGAGACCGGTGCTTGGCGCGCAGAACTCCAGGTTATAGCCGAGATCCATCAGCGGGTCGGCGATCGAGGGGCTGGCGATCACGAATTACAAGATCGTCGACACGGGGTCACCAAGAATCTGTCGTCCCGGGTCCGTCACTGTAGGTGACAACGAGGAGGGATTCTCGGCATTCGCTGCCGCTGGCAGCGTAGGTGCTAGGGAAACCGGGCCGAACTGGCGGCTGTGCATATGGTTCTCGAGGGGTGGCTGCCCGCGAGGCGCATGTCCGACCCCGGCGTCAGGTGATCGGCGTCCCGAGTAGTTGCGCGCAGCTAGCTTGTGCCAGCCAGGCCTCGTAGGCGTGGGGTGACCAGCCGCGCTGGCCGGCCAGGAGCATCCAGGCGTCGGGGTGGTTGAGGGTCCAGAGGATGTCGGTGCCTGCGGCGACGCTGAGGCCGCGGCGCAGGCCGCCACCACGGTGGATCGATTCGACGATCATCTGCTGATTGGCGTAGAAGTCGCTTTGGATCAGCCGCCAGAGCGCGCCGCAGTCGGCGTCGGTTTCGGCAGCGCCGCGGATGACCCTGAACAGTCCGCCGATGCGTGTTTTCGCGGCGGCTGAGTTGCGGGCGTTGAGCTGCAGCTTCCGGACGGGATCGGGTTCTTCCAGCACCTCGCGGAACCACTCGTGCTGCACGACGGGCGCATCGGCGTCGTCGCTTTTGAGGCGGAGATCCCACAGTGCGCGAAGCAGGCCGCTCTTGGTGGAGAACGGCAGGTACGCCGTCTTCAACGACACGCCCGCTTCTGCCGCGATCGCCTCCATCGTCGTCGCCGGGTAGCCGTCTTGCAGGAACAGGCGCTCGGCCGCCTCCAGGATCGTCCGCCGTGTCGCGGCTGCCTGCTGCTGCCGGCGGGGCGAGTTGTACGCCCGCCGGGACGCATGCTCCTTAACCATTTGACAACTCTACCGAATAATTCAATACTCGGCGAAGGTAGTCAATTTCCTCGAAGGAGCCGACATGACACAGACAGGATCGAGCGAGCAGGTGCGGGCCCATGTCCACGGGATGTGGGCCAGGGTGGCAGCCTCCTGGGGTGCCAGCGCCGACGACGTTGACCAGCGTGCGGCGCCCATCACGGCATGCATGCTCGACGCGGTCGCCGCGCACGCCGGCGACCGGGTGCTCGAGCTTGCCTCCGGGCCCGGGGGCGCCGGCCTGGCCGCGGCCAGCCGGGTCGGACCCGGCGACGAGGTCGTGATCTCCGACGTGGTTGCCGTCATGGCGGACATCGCCCGTCAGCGGGCCGCGGCGCGGGGCTACACGAACGTGCGGGCTGAGGTGCTCGACCTGGAGAACATCGCCGAGCCCGACGAGGCCTACGATGTGGTGCTGTGCCGCGAGGGGATGATGTTCGCCCTCGACCCGGCTCGCGCCGCGGCCGAGATGCACCGTGTCCTGCGCCCGGCCGGGCGCGCCGCGGTGGCGGTGTGGGCCTCACGGCGGGACAACCCGTGGCTGGGCGTGCTGCTCGACACCATCACCCAGGTCACCGGCGTCGACGTGCCCCCGCCGGGGATGCCAGGCCCGTTCGCGCTGTCCGACGCCGACGGCCTCCGGCAGCTGTTCGCCAGCGCCGGGTTCACCGGCCTCACCCTCGACCACGTCGCCGCGCCGCTGCAGTCACCGTCGTTCGACGCCTGGTGGACCCGCAACCTCACCCTGGCCGGGCCCGCCGCCGACACCCTGAACAGGCTCGACAACGCGACCCGCGCCCGGCTGCGAGACACCGTCCGCGCCGCCGCCGCACCTTACGAGTCCCATGGGGCCCTCGAACTCCCCGGCCTGGCCATCGTTCTGACCGGGCGGCGGCCATGAGAACCATCATCGTCACCGGCGCCACCGGGACCATAGGGCGCGCCGTCATCAAGATCCTCTCCCAGCACGACGGCGTCGCCATCCGGGCAGCAACACGCCACCCCGAAAAGGTCCGGGCCGGTGTCGGCGCCGAGCAGCTCACACCGATCGTGTTCGACTGGGACGCACCACACACCGCCGGCGACGTCACCGCCCCCGGCGGCACCATGCTCGTGCTGCCACCCGCCGCGCATCACCCCCTGCCGGCAACCACCCGGCTGCTCGACAGCGCTATCACCACCGGCGTCCAGCACATCGTCTTCCTCTCCACGCTCGGCGCTGACTTCGAACCCGGCTTCGCCTTCGGCCGGTGGGCGCTCGCCGGCGAACAAGCGGTAGCCGCAGCCGGGCTGCCCTACACCGTGCTGCGGCCCAACTCGTATATGACCAACTTCCTGACCATGTCACGGCCCGGCCACGACGGTGCGCTCCGGTTGCCGTGGAGTGACGGGACCTGCTCCTTCATCGATCCCCGGGACGTCGCCGCGGCGGCGGCTCAAGTGCTGCTCGAACCGCACGGCCATGACGGCGAGACCTACGAGCTGACCGGACCCGAAGCCCTCAACCTCCACGAGATCGCCGCAGTCCTGCGCGCCACTACCGGCACCGATATCCATTACGTGGACACGCCGCTGGCGACGGTCCGCGATGCACTATCCAACTCAGGCATGCCGCAGCAGATGGTCACCGCGTTCCTCGAACTCCACAGCGTGATGGCCAGCAGCAAACGGGCACCAGTCACCAGCCACCTGCGACAGGTCACCGGACGTCCGCCCCGTTCCTTCGCCGGCTTCGCCGCTGAGCACGCCGCGGCCTGGTGACAACCAGAGCTCACGGCATCAGCGAACCACCGCCAGATGAATCCGGCAGCCTGACATCTTCTGAGCCGGACCGGTAAGCTCGCGGTCGGCGCGGCGAGGTCGCGTCGTGGCATGACGAACAGAGGACTTGAACTGATGGCAACAGGAACCGTGAAGTGGTTCAACGCCGACAAGGGCTTTGGTTTCATCGCCCCCGATGACGGGACGGCGGACGTGTTCGTCCACTTCTCCGCGATCGCGAGCTCCGGCTACAGGTCGCTGGATGAGAACCAGAAGGTCGAGTTCGACACGACCCAGGGGCAGAAGGGACCGCAGGCGGAAAACGTCCGTCCGCTCTGACGCGTAACACCCTGTTCGGCGCGCCGAACGGCGGTTATCTGAAGCCGTGCCTGTCTACGCCGCATCTGACCAGGATGTGTGCGGCGTAGACATGTCGCTTAACAACGCTCAGACAGTAGCCACTTAGTCCTGAAAACAGCAGCGGCAAAGGGGAACATTCAGGTCTGCGGCGGAGACACTGTTCAGGTAATGCATCCACGACCTAGGAAATGCGCACAAAGCACTCGCGGTGGTTACAGTGTGGACGCGCAAATGCGGGCTGGAGGTACTACGGCGGCTCCGTGCGCGGTTATCAAGCGAGTTTCGCGTAGCTGGCACCATGGTTCAAGTCCAGCGCGCGACCGCTCGGCCGTATATCTATGCAACGGCGCCGTTTGGGTAACCGTCCGCTTCTGCCGCATATCGCGTGCCGGTCGGGATCGTCTCTTCGGGCGGGCCAAGCCTGAAGCGTTTTCTGTGGCGTCCCCGAAATCACCAGGTGCGCCGCCACTTCTAGCACCGGAATACGGGGCGTTCCGCTTGCTGCAGCGCCGGCAAGCCCGGTGCCGTCACGCTGGTTCGAGCAGGACGACCGGGATGGTCCGCTGGGCTGCCCGCTGCTGGTACACCTGGTAGCCGTTGTAGTTGTCATTGACCAGCCGCCACAGCTCCTCGCGTTCGGCGCCTTCGGCCTCACGCGGGCGGACCGGGATGCGCTGGCCGCCGACCTCGATCGTGACCGCATCCGGATGGGCGCGCAGGTTGTGGTACCAGGCCGGGTGATGGTCCGCGCCTGCCTTAGAGGCGACGACCACGTACCCGCGGCCGTGCCGGGTATACAGCAGCGGGGTGCTGCGCGGCTGGCCGGACCTGGCTCCGCGGGTATGCAGAAGCAGTATGGGCTGCCCTACCGCGACCGCCAGCCGGCCGCGTGTCAGCGGGATCAGGCGCCGGTCGATGACCGGGAATACGTTGATGAACAGCCAGCCGCCCAGCCGGGTCCGCGCGAACGCTTGCGCCAGCTTGTCAAACGGCGTCTTGTCCCGCTGCGCACGGAATCCCTGCTGCATAGGCCGAGGCTACAGGGAAACCGGCGTCCGGGCGGCTGGCAGGCCAGGCACCACTGCCGACGAGGCGCCGGGATATCCCCTCTGAGGTGCCAGCGCGGGGCAGCCCTGGCGATTCCCGGGCTCGATGCGCGGAAGGACAAGGACCCGGTGACAGGCACCTGGAGCAGATCCCGCCTGGGCCGACGAAGATCCGATCATGCCGCGATGATTGTCCTTCAACGGTGCTGCTGTGACCGTCAGCTTCTACCTGCGTGAACCGCCGCAGCACCAGTCGCCCCGTTTGAAGGAAAACCTGCGTGGCACTCCTTCCTTCTCGCCGGACTGCCACGCTTCCCGCATTCGCTTCTGCCGCGATGACGCTACGACTGGCGACGACATAGCGATTTGAGCAAGCTCGCCGCCGCCGCCCAAGTCCCCGGTCAGGGTAGCAGCGCGTTTACCAGCCGGACGGAGGGAAGTCATGATCTCCAGGTAGTGAGCCCGCTGTGCCGGCCCGGCCTGCGGGGGAGCGGAGCCAGCCCGGAAAGCGAGGTGAGCGGTCGTGATTGCGGGTTCACCGGCCAGATGCCCTCTCTGGCGTTCACCACAGCCAGGGCCGCCCGCATGGAATCTGGCTGCCTGGGGGGCCACGGGTCGCACCCGCCCGGCTGGAATGAATGCTTCGCCGCCCAGCCCGCGATATCGCCGCCACGATCGAGGGAGCGGCCCGGCCGCAGGCCACAGTCCCGGTCACCTTCCGTACCTGAGCCGGGATGGTGACGAACGCACTGCCATGCGGAACAGGAGGATTTTTGGTCATGGCACTCGGTGATCTCGGCAGGATGACCGGCTCGGCTTATCTGGAGACCGGCGTCCGGATGCATTACTACGACACTGGGCAAGGATCGGACACGCTGGTTCTTCTGCACGGATTCCCGCAAACGTCATGGCAGTGGCGGCACGTGATTGAGCCGTTCGCCGAGGCGGGTTACCGTGTCATCGCGCCCGACTACCGAGGTGCTGGCAATTCCTCGCGTCCGAGAAGCGACCACGGTTACCCGGCAGACCTCCGGGGAGAGGCCGCGCTGCCAAGGGGCGGCTACACGAAGTGGGAGATGGCCGAGGACATCTACCTTTTGCTCCACGAGCATCTCGGGCTCACCGAGCCGGCCTTTGTTCTTGGACATGACATCGGCTCGATGCTGGCGACCGCTTATGCCTTCCGCTACCGCGGCGACACCCGTGCCCTGGGCTACGGGGAGGCATCACAGCCGGGAACGAGCTTCTACGATCGGATTAAGCAAACGCCGACCGAGTGGCACTTTTCGTTCCATAATTTGCTGGACCTGCCCGAAGCGCTGGTCGCAGGCCGAGAGCGTTTGTATCTGCAATATTTCTACGACAGGCTCGCGGCCAGGCCCACGGCCGTAGACACTGACGCGTTCGTGAGGGCCTACGAGCAGCCGGGAGCGATGCGTGCGGGCTTCGATTTGTACCGGGCCTTCGAACAAGACGCCAGGGACATCCGCGCCGCGCTCGAGTCGGAGGGGAAACTGAAGATGCCCTGCCTCGGATTGCACGGAGAGGCAAGTCTCTCGCACCGCAGTGCGGTCGAGGAGGTGGGGCACGAGATCGCCGAGAACGTGACCGTGGAGGGAATAGCGGGGTCGGGGCACTGGATAGCTGACGAGAACCCCGGGGGACTGATAGAGAGCGTGCTTCGTTTCGACGAGAAAGCATGACGGCTGGAGAATAAGAAGCTATACCGGCCAGTTCTCATCTATTTGGCAATAATGCCGAATCATGCCAGGTAACTGAAAAATTGTTAGTTATCAGAGCGGGGACAGGCATCCGCTTCTGCCGCATTGCCAGCTTGGGCTGGCGGCTGGACCGGGTCTACTTCCTGGCCTTCCTGAACCCTCGGGGGACAACATGCCCTGAGCGCCGGGCGGACTCATCGAGATGTACCGTTCCTTACGCACATCAGCCGAATAGCGGGCGTTGCGCGTTCGCATACTCATTCGCTGGCCTGGATTTCGGCTGTGATGGTCAGTTGCGCTTTGCTGTTCGCGGCAGGCGCGCCTGCCGGTTAGGTGCTCGTGCCGGGTGGGCCAGGCCCGGCATTCTTGTGCGCCGGCGAGCCGGCGGTGGCCGCTACCGGGGGGCGGCTGACGCGTGGCGTCCGAGGACCTGGCTGAGGGGATAGGAGGTGCTGGCTTCGTCCCCGCGCGGCGCGCACAGCCGCGGGCCCGTGACAGCAGACGC
>JAJKHX010000015.1 GCA_021154785.1 Nocardiopsis sp. | reverse complement strand
TGGAGCATCCACCAGTGGCTGAGCCCGTCGAGGGCAGCGGTCGTGGCGCCGGCCCGGGCGGCGGCCCTGGCGGCGGAGGCCGCGTTCAGGAAGGGATCCTCACCGGGGAGGATCACCAGGCCGGGAGCGGGGACGGCCGCGAAATCCGGGCCCCACTGCTTGCCGACCTCGGTGGCCGAACGGTACAGGTCCAGGATGCAGTCCGCCATGGAGCGGTTGATGTGCGACGCCAGGTCCAGGGCCGGCTCCTCGGGCACGCCGAACATCTGGAAGACGCCGGCCCGCTCCTGGACCGGTGCCGCCAGTTGCTGGTCCCAGAAGTCTTCCCCGGCTTGCGGTGTCTGCCAGATCTTGGCGAAGTCGTGCCACTCGAACTCGACGTCGCCGAGGCCGGCGGCGTCGGTGACCCAGGACCGGACCAGCTCGGGCCGGGTCGAGACCAGCCGGACCACGAACCCGCCGCCCCAGTCGTGCCCGACCAGGTCGGCCGGCCCGTCTATCCGTTCGAGCTGCGCCGCGAGCCAGGCGGCGTACTCGTCCATCGTCGCCCCGAAGCCGGCCGGACGGGCGCTGTCGAACCCGGGGAGCGACAGCACCACCGTGTCGGGCCGGCCGAGCGCAGCCAGCAGGCCGTCCCAGACGGCAGGGGTCTCGGGCACTCCATGGACGAAGACGGCAGTCATGGCCCCATACTGTCACGAAGCAGGAACTGTCTTATGTGATCAACGAGGGAGATGGCCGATATGACCGGCAGCGACCCGACCAGGTCAACGTGGCCCGAGGAGGAGCCGGCCCCGGCGCCGGAGCAAGAGCCGGACACCTCCCAGTCCGCCGAGGATCCCGGGTACCTCACGGAAACAGGCCAGGCGGTCGGCGAGGACGGCTCGGTCGTTCCGATCATCGGCGGGCTGCCCGCCGTCGAGGGTTCGGCCTGGGATATCGGCGCCCCGGCCGACGAGCGCGGCGCGGGCTTGGCTGAGGAGCTGGGCACCCCACCCGGCCCGGCCGGTGGCGAGGAGCCGCGCGGCAGCTGAAGCGCGGCCGGCGGAAGCCGGGGTCCGGACATGACAGCGCCCCCGGGAGCGGGTGCTCGCGAGGGCGTGCCGTAGCCGGTGCGCAGGTCGCCTCACGGCGAAAGGCGCAACATGGCTCCAGCCGGACGGTATTCCATGAAGGCAGTGGTTAGGCCCGGGGGACACTAACGCACCGACCGGGAGTAGAACGCGAGCCCGGCCAGTGCTATTCCAGCCGCGCGGGCCATTGCCGGCTAGTGCCGGGCAAACCAGTCCAGAACGAGTTCCGTGACCGCCTGCGGCTGCTCGCGCTGCAGGAAATGGCTGCTGCCGGGCACGAGCTCGAACCGGTACGGGCCGGCGAAGTGCCGGGCCTGGTCCCGCATCACCTCGGCCCGCTTGTCCTCGGCGCCGCACAGGGCCAGGGTCGGCACCGTGATCGGCCGGCCCGCGGCCTGCCGCACCGGCGCCAGGTCCGGGTCCGCCCGGGCCGGGTCGAACATGGCCCGGTAGTAGCCCAGGGTCGCCTCCAGCGCGCCCGGGACGGCCAGCATCCGCTTGACCTGGGTCAGGTGCTCGGAGCCGGTGAAGCCGGGCGCGGTCCAGTAGTCCCACAGCCAGTCCACGAACGCGAAGTCATCCGTGCGCAGCGCCCGCTCGGGCAGCTCCGGGAGCTGGAAGAAGAACCAGTGGAAGGACCGCTGGATATGCTCCGCGAGCAGCAGCGACTCCCGGGTCGCGGCCGGATGCGGCACGGCCATCACCACCGCGCTCCGCACGACCTCGGGGAAGGCGGCGAGGACCTGGTAGCCGATCGATGCTCCCCAGTCCTGGCCGACGAGAAGGCACGGCTCGCCGCCGCCGAGCACCGCGATCAGCTCGCGGACATCGGTCGCCAGCGTACCGATATCGAAATAGCCCGACCCCGGGATCTCGGTGGGCGGATAGCCGCGCAGCCACGGCGCCACCACGCGGAATCCCGCTCCGCCCAGGGCGGCCAGCTGGTGGTCCCAGGTATGCGGCGTGTCGGGCCAGCCGTGCAGCAGCAGCACCAGCGGCCCGCTGCCTCCCTCGAGGTACGCGAACCGCAGTCCGTTGGCCGTGACCCGGCCCTCTCTCATCAAACCCGGCATCAGACCATTACCTCAGCCCGGTTCCGGTGAAGGTCCAGCGGGTCCGGCGGTAACGTCGGCGACGGCTCCGGGGAGGCCGCATCTGGTACGGCAAGGCTCCCGGCCTGGACCGGGCCAGCGACGCGCTGCGGCACGGGAACCTGATGGGCTCCTACCCCCGGGGCGGGGCCCTGGTCCTGGTCGGCGACGACCCGGCCGCCAAGTCCTCGACCCTGCCGTGCGCGTCGGACGCCGCCCTGGCCGACCTGAACATCCCGTACCTGTACCCGGCCGACAGCCAGGACGTGCTCGACCTGGGACGCCACGCGATCGACCTGTCGCGCGCATCGGGGCTGTGGGTCGGGCTGAAGATCGTCACTGCGATGGCGGACGGATCCTCAACCGTCGACCTGGCCGCGGACTGGCCCGCCCCGCGGCTCCCCGCAGGCGCCGGGACGCACGCACCCACCGCCCGGCTGCTGCACCCCACGCTGGGCCAGCTCGAGCGCGACCTGGTCACCAACCGGCTCCGCCTGGCCAAGGAGTACGCCCGCCTCAACCAGCTGAACCGGATCGCCGGGCGCGGCCCGGACGACGTCCTCGGCGTGGTCGCCGCCGGGCACACCTACCTCGACGTGCTGGCCGCGCTGGGTACCCTCGGCATCGCCGGGGACAGCCTCGAGAGCAGCCGGGTCCGCCTGCTGAGGGTCGCCATGCCGTGGCCGCTCGAGGAGGACACCGTTCGCGAGTTCGCCGACGGCCTGGAAGAGATCGTGGTCGTCGAGGAGAAACGCTCCTTCCTCGAGGCCGCCATCCGCGACGTGCTCTACGGCGGCCCGGCCCAGCCCGCCGTCACCGGCAAGGCCGACGCCGACGGCTCCGAGCTCATCCCCGCCTACGGCGAGCTGGACGCCGACGCGATCACCGGCCCGCTGCGCCGCCGGATGACCGCCCGCGGCATCCCGGCGGCGCCCGAACCGGAGCGTCCGGCCGAACGCATGATGCTGCCGCTGGTCAGCCCCCCGCTAGCCAGCAGGGTCCCAGATGGGCGGCGAGGGGATGCAGTGGATCGGCATGGCGCCGTTCCTCGACCGCGACCACTTCACCCAGAACATCGGGGACGGCACGTTCGACCACTCGGGCTCGCTGGCCATCAGGGCAGCGGTGGCCGCGGGGGCCAACATGACCTACAAGCTGCTGCTGGCCGAGGGGGTGGCCAGGGTCCTCGTCACCACCGAGGACCCCGGCCGGTACCAGCACACCAAGATGCCGAACGGGGTAGCCGTCTGGGATCGCTCCCGGCTCGACGAGGCGCAGCGGGTCCTCGCGGCCACGCGCGGCGTCACCGTGCTCGTGCACGACCAGGAGTGCGCCACCGAGAAGCGCCGCAAGCGCAAGCGCGGCAAGCTCGCCCAGCCCGCGGCCCGGGTGTTCATCAACGAGCGGATCTGCGAAGGCTGCGGGGACTGCGGGCGCACGTCCAACTGCCTGTCGGTGCAGCCGGTGCCGACCGAGTTCGGCCGCAAGACCCGCATTCACCAGTCCTCCTGCAACGTCGACTACAGCTGCCTGGACGGGGACTGCCCGGCCTTCATGACCGTGGTACCCCGGGCATCCGGCGGCGGCCGCGCGGGCGGCCGGGGCGATCGCCGCGGACGAGCTCCCGGCCCCGAACCGGTGGTGACAGCCGGCTCGTTCGGTATCCGGCTTTGCGGGGTCGGCGGCACCGGCGTGGTCACCGTGTCGCAGGTCCTCGCCACCGCCGGCCTGATCGCGGGCTGGCACGCGCGGTCGCTCGACCAGACCGGCCTGGCGCAGAAGGGCGGCGCGGTCCTTCCCCGACCGGGCCGCCGTCAGCCAGCCGATCACCGCCCGGGTCCGTGACGGCGCGGTCCTGGCTGACGTGCGCCAGCTCGTCATCGGGCTGTTCGGAGACGACCAGTTCGCCAACGTCTTCCTGGTCGGCGCGGGTTTCCAGACCGGGGCGCTGCCGCTGCCGCCGGACGCCATCGAGGAGGCGCTCCGGGTGAACGGCGTGGCCGTGGAAAAGAACATCCAGGCGTTCCGGCGCGGCTGCCAGTACATCGCCGACCCCGCCGCAGTGCTCAGCGCGGCGGGCCTGGACCGGCCGGCCGTGACGGACACCGGGGAGTCCCCGCTCGACCGGCTGATCAGGACCCGGTCCGAGGACCTGACGGCGTACCAGGACCAGGCCTACGCCCGCCGCTACCTCGACGTGGTCGAGCGGGTCCGCGCCGCGGAACGGGACCAGACGCCGGACTCGAAGCCGAGTTCGGGCCGGGTGCCCGCGCCTCCTGGCGGCTGCACCCGCCGGTCCTGCGCGCCCTCGGCATGAAGCGGAAAATCGCGCTCGGCCCGTGGTTCGTCCCGGCGTTCCGTGTTCTCCGGGCGATGCACCGGGTGCGGGGCACGTGGATGGACCCGTTCGGCCGTACGCAGGTGCGCGTCGTCGAGCGCGAGCTGATCGAGGAGTACATCGGTCTGGTCGACCAGCTGGCCGGCGGCCTGAACCCGGCCAGTGCCGCGCTGGCCGTGCGGCTGGCCGAACTGCCCGACGTCGTGCGCGGCTACGAGGACGTGAAGCTGCGCAACGTCGAGTCCTACCACCAGTCCCTGGCCGAGCTCCGCGCCCAGCTCGACGCGTCCGCCGTCAGCCCGGCCTGACACAAGCTGGCGGCTGGCACCTGTGTGGTACACATCTTGTACTACCACGGAGGGCTGGTCGTCATGTCGATCACCGTGAGTGAGGCCCGTAAAGGACTCCTTCCGCTGATCAAGAAGGTCAACGAGGACCACGACGCCATCGAGATCGTCTCCAAGCACGGCAACGCTGTCCTGGTCTCCGCCGAGGATTACGCCACCTTGCGCGAGGGTGCCTACCTGCTGCGGTCACCAGCCAATGCCCGTCGGCTGCTCAACGCCTACGAGAATGCCCTGAACGGAATCCACCTGGCCGAACATGCCCTGATCGATCCCAGCGAGGCGGACTCCGGCAGCGCCCGGTGAGGCTGGTATCCGAAGACCGGCATCGGCAAGCCTGAGCCGCTCAAGTACCACCTGCCGGGAGCATGGTCGCGGCGCATTGACGATGAGCATCGTCTCGTCTACATCGTTACGGAAACAGAGATCATCATCCTCGCGGCCCGTTACCACTACTGACCTCACCTGCGCGCCCAGCGTCCGTGGGCAGGACGGGGAGCAGGACGCAGGCCGGGTGCTGCGAGTCGTGGTAGATCTCGAACCGGCATCGCACCGCGCTGGTGGCGGTGGCAAAGGGCTGCGCGGTGCCGAAGTTGCGGGCGAACCGCGGGAACGCGCCCCCGCTGACCTGGACGCGGATCCGGTGCCCGGCCTGGACCCGGTAGGCGGTCGGGAACAGTTCCACCTCTACCGCGAGGACCCGGTCGTCGTCGGCCTGGACGTCGCCGGCGGGCACGGTGGGCGGGCTCAGCCGCCGGACGCCGTCCACGATGTTGCGGGAGACGCCTTTTTCGTCGACATCGCACAGGCGGACGAACAGGTCGGCGTGCTGGCGGCCGGTGCGCACGAAGATGCGCGCGCTGACCGGTCCTACCAGGTCCTGGCGGACGGGCAAGGGATCGGTGGTGAAGGTCAGGACGTCGGGCCGCGCTTCGATGGCCTGGTTGTCGACCTGCTTGCCGGGCGGCTGCAGGAGCGGGCCCCCGGCCGACGGCGTCGGGTCCGCCGGGTCGTAGACGAACGTGCCGGGCGGGGCGTCACCGGGCTCGGCGTCCAGGGCCAGGCGGCCGGAGGCGCGCAGGTAATACGCGGTGGTCACGGTAGCCGGCGGCGGCCACTGGCCGAATTCCAGCCAGGTGGCGGCCTGCTGCAGGAAGACCCGGACCGGCGGCCCGGGCGGCGGCGGGCCGCCGTTCAGGTGGTGCTCGAGCCAGGCGATGTCCTGCCCGGTGATGGCCTTGACTTCGGCGGGCTCGCCGTGCAGCCAGGGCCCGACGATGAGCTGCGCGGTGCCGCCAGCGGCCTGGATGGCCGTGAAGTCGCGCAGTTGCAGCGGCAGGAACAGGTCCCACCAGCCGGTCACCATGCTGACCGGCGGCAGCCGGGTCAGGTCCGCGTGGTCGTGATCGGTGCCCGCCCAGAACTCATCGCCCGGGCCGGCGTGGCTGGTGAAGTCCCGCCAGAACGCGACCGGCGCACCGGTGACCGCGACGTCGGCGGCCTGCAGCGGGATCTTCCGCAGCGCCCGTCTTACCCGTGCCATCTGCCGCGGGTTCGGCAGGGCGCTGAGCGGGCTCCGTTCCTGCCGGCCGATGAGCCCAGTCCAGTTGAGCGCGTTCTGCAGGCTCGGTACGCCATCCTGATAGAACGCGCCGCTGATCTTCGCGGCCGTGATATTCAGGCACACTGACTGCAGCGGCGGATTGACATACGGTGCGATCGCCCACTGGGTATGGCCCAGGTAGCTGGCGCCGGTCATCGCCACCCGGCCATCGCACCAGGGCTGCTCACGCAGCCACGCCACGGTAGCCAGGCCGTCCTCCTGTTCGGTACTGAAGGGGCGGAACAGCCCGCCCGAGCCGAACGTCCCGCGGATGCTCTGGATGAACACCTGGAAGCCCCGCCGGGCCAGCGGCGCCGCGAACATCAGCCCCGGCAGGCCCGCCCGGCCGTACGGCGAGCGGATCAGCACGACCGCAAGCGGCTGTTCATCCCCCGCGGGCCGGTAATGGTCACCGAGCAGCACGACGCCATCTGGCATCTCCACGGCCACATCGCGCCGCAGCTCGTACCGCGCCGCGGCCGGACCAAGTCCGAGCATGCGGTCCACCGCCATGCCAGCAACACCAGACAGCGGATTCATCAGCCAGCCTCCACCACGACATGCACCGGTCCCGGTCATCGCAGGCTACTCCGCCGCCGGGCCCCTGGGAGGCACGGGCGCATCCCGATCTGTCATTGTTGGTTGAGGATTAGCAAGTACCCGGATCTCAGATGGGGAGCGTGTCCGCCGATGGCGGTTAATCCTGACGTGGCAGACGCGTCAGCTCAGGCAGGCGGTGATCTCGGACCGCGCTACAAGTGGATCGCGCTGTCGAACACGACGCTGGGCATGCTGATGGCGACGATCAACCAGTCGATCGTGCTGATCGCGCTGCCTGACGTCTTCCACGGCATCGGGCTGAACCCGCTGAGTCCCGGGAACACCAGCTACCTGCTGTGGATGTTCATGGGGTTCCTGGTGGTCTCCGCCGTGCTCGTCGTCAGCTTCGGCCGGCTGGGCGACATGTTCGGCCGGGTCCGGATGTACACGCTGGGCTTCGCGATCTTCAGCGTGGCCTCGATCTTCCTGACCGTGACCTGGATGCACGGCGCGGACGGGGCGCTGTGGCTGATCATCTGGCGGGTCGTGCAGGGCATCGGCGGCGCGTTCCTGTTCGCCAACGCCGCCGCCATCGTCACCGACGCCTTCCCGGCCAGCCAGCGCGGCCGCGCCCTCAGCGTGAACTCGATCGCGGCCATCGCCGGGTCGTTCATCGGCCTCATCCTCGGCGGCGTCCTCGCCCCGGTCAACTGGCACCTGATTTTCCTGGTCTCAGCGCCGATCGGCGTGTTCGGCACCCTGTGGGCGTACTTCATGCTGCATGACATCGGGATACGCAAGCACGCGCAGATGGACTGGTGGGGCAACCTGCTGTTCGCCGCCGGTCTGGTCTCCATCCTGGTCGGCATCACTTACGGACTGCTGCCCTACGGCGGGCACCCGATGGGCTGGACCAGCCCGTTTGTACTCACCGCGCTCTTCGGCGGCTTCGCGCTGCTGGTCATCTTCGTGTACGTCGAGACCAAGGTGGCCGAGCCGCTGTTCCGCGTCTCGCTGTTCAAGATCCGGGCGTTCGCCGCCGGGAACGTCGCGAGCCTGATGCTGGCGATGGGCCGCGGCGGCATGCAGTTCATGCTGATCATCTGGCTGCAGGGCATCTGGCTGCCGCTGCACGGCTACGACTTCAGCCAGACCCCGCTGTGGGCCGGCATCTACCTGGTTCCGCTGACGGTCGGCTTCCTGGTGGCTGCGCCGCTGTCCGGCGTGCTGTCCGACAAGTTCGGCCCCAAGGCGTTCACCGTGGGCGGCGCGCTGCTCACGGGAGCGAGTTTCCTGTTGCTGATATTCGTCCCGGTGAACTTCTCTTACTGGGAGTTCGCGCTCGTCATCGCCCTCAACGGGTTCGGCTCCGGACTGTTCTTCTCGCCGAACTGGGCGGAGATGATGAACTCGGTCCCGGCCGACCGGCGCGGGGCGGCGGGCGGCATGATCGCCACCTTCCAGAACTCCGCGTTCGTGCTGTCGATCGGCATCTTCTTCACCCTGATGGTGGCCGGCCTGTCGAGCAAGCTCCCGGCGGCTATGTTCAGCGGCCTGACCGCGCAGGGCGTCCCGGCCGCCACGGCCGCGCCGATCTCGCACCTCCCCCCGATCGGCGTGCTGTTCGCCTCCTTCCTCGGCTACAACCCGGTCCAGCAGCTGCTCGGCCCGCTGCTGCATAATCTGTCCCCGGCCCACGCGTCCTACGTGACCGGACGGCAGTTCTTCCCGCACCTGATCACGGCGCCGTTCCACAGCGGCCTCGGCGTGGCCTTCGGGTTCGCCATCGCGGCCAACGTGATCGCGGCCATCGCCTCGGCGCTGACGGGCCGGCGCACGAAGGTACCCGCCGCGCGCGAGCCACTGGGGTACGAGCTGGCCGCCGTGGCCGGCGAAGGCAGCTTCGAGCCCGGCGAACTCGTCCCCGGCATCCCGGAAGAGAGCACGGAGCCGCCCGACCAGCCCGGCTAGGAGATAATGCGGGCACGATGAGCAAGCAGACACCATGGATATTCGTCGATTGCGAGGCGCGTGGCACCAGTCCCGTGCACGGCGTGCTGACCGAGTTCGGGGCCATCCACTACGACACGCGTGACTCCTTCCACGGACGCCTGTTCGAGGCGACACCGGACCCGGTCAACCCCGCGATCAGCATCGTCGGCGAGCGCCTAGCGACCGACGAGGAAGTCGCTGTGAGCTTCGCGGCCTGGCTGCGAGGGCATCTCGGCGGCAGGCGGCCGGTCTTCGTGAGCGACAACCCTGCCTACGACTGGCAGTGGATATCCGGCATGTTCGACCGGGCCGGAATGGATAACCCGTTCGGCCACTCCGGCCGCCGCATCAGCGACTTCTGGGCTGGCCTCAACCGGGACTGGAGCGAGACCCAGGGCTGGAAGCGGTTCAGGAGAACCGCCCATGACCACAATCCCGTCAACGACGCGATGGGGAACGTAGAGGCCTTCGAGGAGATACTGCGATTGACTTCCACTCCGCCTTGAAGGACGGAGATTCCCGCCTGTCACGCCGCTTCCCGGCGCGACTTCGGGAGGGTTCCTGCTTCACCGCGCTGCGCCGGGGCGAACCCCGGTCTTACCTGCGCTCCACAGGCTGACACCGCCAGCCCGGCGGCCTTCGCGACATTAACCGCCGCGTTCACATCCCGGTCCAGCCACGTCCCGCACGCGGCACACTGCCACTCGCGTACATGAAGCGGCTTCGGGCCGTCCTTCACCCCGCACGCCGAGCATGTCCGCGAGGTTGGCTCGAACCGGCCGATCCGGTGATACTCCCGGCCATACAGCCGGGCCTTGTACTCCAGCATGGCCGTGAACGCCGACCAGCCGGCGTCGTGCACCGACTTGGCCAGGCGGGTCCGGGCCATGCCGTTCACCGCCAGATCCTCCACGGCGACCGCTTGGTTCTCGCGGATCAGTTCCGTGGACAACTGGTGGTGGAAGTCGCGGCGGGCATCGGTCACCTTCGCGTGAGCGCGGGCAACCTTCGCTTTCGCCCTGGCCCGGTTCGCGGAGCCTTTCTGCTTACGGGGTGGATGGTCAGAACGGTTGCGAACCCGACCAGTCGGGGGATACCGGTTTTCCCGGCGGCGAGTCCGCGTCGAACGCCGAAGACGGCTCCGCTCCGTGAGTTAGGTGATTTATGCACTGGCCTGTGTCGGGCCAGCGATGGCGATGTTAGTCAATTCAGCTCGGCCGTTGGTATCGACAGCGCGGATGCCGGTTGTGCGCGGCCAGGAGTTGAGCCGGTGGCGCGGGCGGTTGCGTTCCGGTTCTCCCGTTCGGGCTGCACGGGCTTACGTGTCTCGTGTCGTTGGCTCCGTAGCCGTCCGGGTCCTGTCTTTGGTGGCGGCGGAGAGGAAGGCGTCCGGGCCGTCGGCGGACACCGCGTCGCGGTGCCCGGGCTGACTGCGAACGTCGTTGTCCGCCTCGTGCTAGCGGACGGGCTGAACGACCTTCTCGGCCTGGGCGGCGCCGCTGAACGCGGCGGTCACGCGCCAGTCACCTGGCCCGGGGCTGACGCTGCCGCTTGCCGTATATGGGCTGGTAGGACAGGACGACGACGCCTGTCCCGAGGGATTTCGCGCCGACCAGGCTCAGCGGCGTCTTGGCGCCGTCCCGGAACAGCAGCCCGCCATGCCCCGCCAGGACGGGGTGCACTGCGAGCCTGAGCTCGTCGGTCAGGCCGCTGTCGAGCAAGGCCTGCGCGAGGCGACCGTGGCCGAAGATGGCGATGTCACCGCCGTCCTGCTGCTTGAGCCTGGTCACCTCGGCCGTGACGTCGCCCGTGACGATCGTCGAGTTGTTCCAGCCGGCCTTCTTGAGCGTTGAGGAGAAGACGTACTTGCGGATGCTGTTGACCCGGTCGGCGAACTCGCCGGTCATCGAGGGCCAGATTGCCGCGAAGAACTCGTAGGTGACCCGCCCCATCAGCATGGCGTCGCTGGAGGAGAACCGCTCCCGGGCGTCCGCGTCGACCTCCTCGTCCCGGTACTCCATGGCCCACAGCGGCGGGTCGGCGACGACACCGTCGGCCGACACGAGCGTGGACTCGATGAGCTTCCGCATTGCTACCTCCAAGGTCCGGGCTCGGTTGCGCCCTGGGCATGAAGACCAGCCGGCCCGCGAAAGGAATCGGCGGCGGCCGCGATTCCTCTGCTGCCGGTGGCGGGTCTTCATCTGGCGGAAACCCTTCGCGGAATGAACGGAGCTGGACATGAAAGACCTGACGGGGAAGGTGGCCCTGGTGACGGGGGGCAGCCGGGGCATCGGGGCGGCGATCGCCCTGCGGCTGGCCCGCGAGGGCGCCGCGGTGGCGCTGACCTACGCCACCGCCGCCGATAAGGCCCAGGCCGTTGCCAAGCAGATCGAC
>JAJKHX010000014.1 GCA_021154785.1 Nocardiopsis sp. | reverse complement strand
GGTGGGGTGGCGTCGCGGTGGGTGGCGTGGCGTCGCGGTGGTGGGTGGTGATCGTCTTTCGGGGTGTCGGTCGGCGGCTCGGCAGGGCCGTGGCCTCTAGATTCCTATTATTTAGATAGGAAAACTTGACTAAGGCGGCTTCTCTTGCGATGCTCAGGGGCATGGCGGGATATTTCGGAACCCGAAGGCGGCACGTGGACTACCTCACGGTCGCCAGTTCGGGCTGTCGCACGCACTAGCCCACACGCACTAGCCGTACGAACTAGCTACCTGCATCAGCTGCATGCACTAGCTACCGGCGCTAGCTCACCGCCCGTGCCCGAATGGGCCGCACCGCGCTCGGATGCGCGTGCTCGGAAGCCTCGTTCTTCACCTTCTTCTCGAAAGGCGTACCGCCATGCCTCAAACCCTCACCGCGACCACGCATGTCGAAGTCACCCGGCTAGCCGGCCATATCGGCGCCGAGATCACCGGCGTGGACACCGGCACCCCGCTCAGCGACGAGGTGATCGCCAAGATCCGCCAGGCCATCCTGGACCACAAGGTGGTGTTCCTGCGCGGGCAGAGCCTGAACTACCGCCGGCAGGTCGCGTTCGCCGAGCGGCTCGGCCCGCTCACCCTGGGCCACCCGACGCTGGCCTCGCCGCCCGGCCAGCCGCTGCTGGAGGAGATCGACTCGCTCAAGGGCGGCAAGGCCAACTACTGGCACACCGACGTCACCTTCGTCGACCAGCCGCCGGCCTTCACCCTGCTGCACGCAGTGGTGATCCCGCCGGTGGGCGGCGACACCCTGTGGACCAACACCGTCACGGCCTACCAGGGCCTGCCGCCCGAGCTGCGTGACCTGGCCACCCGGCTGCGGGTCGTGCACACGAACGACTTCGACTACGCGCGCACCTTCAACCGCGGCGAGCAGGTCGACCCGGCGCTGGCTGCGGCGCACGAGGAGTTCGTCTCCACCGTCTACGAGACCGAGCACCCGCTGGTGCGCGTGCACCCGGAGACCAGCGAGCGGTCGCTGCTGCTGGGCGGCTTCGCCCGGACCGTGCTGGGGTTCACTCCGTCGGCGTCCCGGGACCTGATCCGGCTCCTGCAGGACTACATCGCCCGGCCCGAGTACACCGTCCGCTGGCAGTGGCGCGCGGATGACCTGGCCATCTGGGACAACCGCGCCACCCAGCACTACGCGATCGCGGACTACGGCACCGCGCACCGGCGCGGTGAGCGGGTCACCGTAGCCGGCCCGGTGCCGGTCGGCGTGGACGGCCGCCCGAGCGTCGCCGTCAAGGGCAACGCGTCCGCTTACTACGCCGGCGGCGCAAACCACTAACGGGGAGGACACCCATGAGCACCGAAGCGCAAGCCACTACCCCGGCCAGGAAACCCCTGCCCCTTTACAAGCGCAGACGCCGGCGGATCTACGGGGCCGCCGCGCTGGTCCTGGCCGTGATCGTCGGCGTGGTCGTCTGGGCGACCACCGGCGGCAGCGGTTCCGGCCCGCTGCCCGGCTTCACCATCTCGGTCAGCCAGGGCTCGGTGGCCAGTCCCGACAGCATCATCGAGAGCCAGCCGTCGCTGGCCAAGCTCATCCCCGCGAAGCTGAAGTACGTGCCGTTCGAGGCCGGGGTGACCGCGATCGCCGAGATGAAGAGCGGCGCGGTGCAGGCCATCAGCGGGGTCGGCAACCCGCCGGTCACCGAGGCCATCGGCAGCGGCACCGGCGTGACCGTGGTCATGGGCTGGGGCTTCGACGACGACCAGCTGCTGGTGCCCGCCTCCGTGACGTCGCCGGCCCAGCTGGCCGGCAAGTCGGTCGGCGTGCTCGTCGGCTCCTCCGAGGACTACGAGCTGCTGGGCTACCTCGCCCTTCAGCACCTGACCGGCAAGGTCAAGGTCGTCCCGTTCTCCGACGAGAACGCCGCGGGCGCGGCCGCGCTGTCCGGGGCGATCGACGCCGCCTACCTCTACGGCAGCCCGGCCACCAAGCTCCTGGCCAAGGGCGACCACTCGCTGGTCAACGCGCAGCAGATCGCCAAGCTCGGCGTTCCCGGCCTGGACGTGATCGCGGTCTCGAGCAGCCTGATCAAGACCAACCCGACCCTGGTGCAGTCCTACGTGTGCGCCGAGCTCCAGGGCAGCCGCGACATGACCGGCCCGCAGGCCGCCAAGTACCTGGCCGCCAGCTCGGCCGTGCAGGGCGTGCCCGGCGACCAGATCGTGGCCGCCACCAAGGACTACCCGTTCATCCGGCCCCAGGACCAGCTGTACTGGCTCGGCTCCAGCCTGCACGACCCCAGTAGCCGCATCGTCCAGGCCTACGTGCAGACGGGCCAGTTCCTGGTCGGCCAGGGCCGCCTGACCGCGGCTCCGACCGCGGCCCAGATCGCCTCGCACATCGACAACACGTTCATCAAGAAGGCGCTGGCCGGTGGCTGCTCCAGCTAACAGAACCGGAGCCGGCCCGGGTGCGGCGGTCGTGATCGACTCGGTCGGCAAGACCTTCCGCCGGGGCGGCCGCCGCACGGTGGCGCTGGCCGGGGCGAGCCTGCGGGTCCGGGCGGGTGAGCTGGTCTGCCTGCTCGGGCCGTCGGGCTGCGGCAAGTCGACGTTGCTGCGGATCATCGCGGGGGCGCTGCCGGCCGACGAGGGGACCGTCACGGTCGGGGGGCGGCCGGTTTCCGGCCCGTCCCCCGACCGGGGCATGCTCTTCCAGACGCCGATGCTGTTCCCCTGGCTCTCGACCAGGAACAACATCATGTTCGGGCCCAAGGCGCAGCGGGCCGCACGGCTGCACGAGCGGGACGATCCCGAGCTGGACACCGAGACCGCGGCGCTGCTGGACCGGGTCGGCCTGGCCGGGTTCGGCGACGCGTTCCCGCACGAGCTGTCCGGTGGCATGAAGCACCGGGCGGCGTTCGCCCGCGCGCTGGCCTCCCGGCCGTCACTGCTGCTGATGGACGAGCCGTTCGGCGCGCTCGACGCGATCACCCGGGAACGGATGCACGAGTTCCTGCTCGACATCTGGGACCAGCACCGCACCACGATCATCTTCGTGACCCACGACATCGAGGAGGCCATCTTGCTCGGCGACCGGGTCGCGGTGATGGGCGGCAGCCCGCCCGGCATCGGGGAGATCATCGACATTCCGCTCGGCCGGCCCCGGGACGCCCTCGACGTCGATACCGAGCTGTTCCTGAACGCCCGGCGGCGGATCCGCGCCCTGCTCCAGCAAACACAGCTGAGGAGCTAGCCAATGTCCCTGTGGAGCACCCTCCCGCCCGACGAGCAGGTTCTTGCCGAACCAGCGGGCGACGAAGCCCGGGCGCTGGCCGCGGACCAGGACGAGCGGGCCGACCTGGCCGCCTACCGCCGGGCCCGGCGCCGGGCCCGGACCCGGCGGCTCGGGACCGGGGCGCTGGGCCTGGCCGTCCTGGTCGTGCTCTGGCAACTCGTCGCCATGCTCATCAGCGACCCGGTCTTCCTGCCGTCGGTGTCCCAGACGGTGGCCAGCTTCGCCCACTACTTCGTCCACCCGTATCCCTCGCAGGGCAAGCCCCTGTGGTACGACGCGCTGACCAGCCTGCGGCGGGTCCTGATTGGCTTCGCGCTGGGCGCCGTGATCGGGGTGGCGCTGGGGGCGGCCATGTCCGCCAGCCGGATCGTCCGGCATGCGGTCGACCCGGTCATCGAGGTCCTCCGGCCGCTGCCGCCGCTCGCGTTCATCCCGCTGTTCATCATCTGGCTCGGCATCGGCGAGATGCCCAAGGAAGTCCTGATCATGCTGGGCGTGATCCCCGTCATGGCGGTCACCACGGTGGCCGCGCTCGACGAGGTGCCCGACGACCTGCGGCTGTGCGCCCGGACGCTGGGCGCCTCACCCCGGTACACGATGCTGCGGGTGCAGATCAGGTCCGCGCTGCCCGGCATCTTGACCGGGATGCGGATCTCGATGGCGGGTGCCTGGACGTCCATCGTGGCCGCCGAGCTGATCGCGGCCACCAGCGGGCTCGGCTACCTGATCATGCAGGCAGGTGACTACCTGAACACGGCCCTGGTGTTCTCCGGCATCATCTCGATCGCGATCCTCGGGCTGGGCCTGGACGCCTGTCTGCGTGGCCTGCTCCTGCTGGCCGATCCCAGCCGGCGGCGCTAGCCCTAACCTACTAAATCGGTCGTAAAACTTGACTACGAGCCGCCGGCCATAGCACTGTGGGCGTATGGCCATGCCGCAAGCTGACTGGAGGTCCGCCGTGCCGGTCGATCTGGCTCCCGGGACCGTGACCGCGCCCGTGCCGGTGATCACCTCCGGCGCGCAGGCGATCCAGGTCGCCCGGGATTACGCGGCGTCGATCGCCGCCGCGGCGATCGAGCGCGACCGCTCGGGAGCGGTGCCGGCCCGCGAGCTGGCGGCGCTCGACGTCACCGGCCTGCTCGGGATCACCGTGCCGCGGGCCTACGGCGGCGCCGACCTGCCGGTCACGGTGCTGGCCGAGGTGGTGCGGGAGATCGCCGCGGTCGACCCGGCGATCGCGCAGGTCCCGCAGAGCCACTTCCTGTACGTCGACGTGCTCGCCGTCCTCGCCCCGCCGCCATTGCGGCAGCGCCTGTACGGCGAGGTGCTGGCGGGTGCCCGGCTGGGCAACGCGATGGCCGAACGGGGCGGGCCGCACGCCCAGGACCTGAAGACCAAGCTGATCCGGACCGGAACCGGGCTGCGCCTGGCCGGGCGCAAGTACTACTGCACGGGCGCGCTGACGGCCCGCTGGGTCGGCGTCACCGCCCTCGACGACGCGGATCGCCTGGTGCTCGCGTTCGTCGAGCGCGACGCGCCGGGGGTCAGCCTGGACCAGGACTGGAACGTCATGGGCCAGCGCGCCACGGTCAGCGGCGGCGCCGTCTTCGACGACGTGGCGGTGGACCCGGGCCTGGTCATGCCGTACCAGCAGGCGTTCGAGCGACCCCAGCAGCTGGGCGCGCGCACCCAGCTGGTGCACGCCGCGATCGAGGCCGGGATCGCGGGCGGCGCGCTGCGAGACGCCGGCGAGTTCCTCCGGACCCGGGCCCGCCCGTTCTTCGAGGCGGCCCGGGCGGGCTGGGCGCAGGCCGCGACCGCCGATCCGCACACCGTCCACCGCTACGGCCAGCTGGCCACCAAGGTGGCCGCGGCCGAGGCGCTGCTAGCGTCGGCGGCCGCCACCCTCGACGAGATCGGCCGGGTGCCGCGCGACGCCGGGGAAGCGGCCCGCGGCTCACTCGCGGTCGCCCGGGCCAAGGCCTTCGCCACCGAAGCGGCCGCCGAGGTAGCCAGCGACCTGTTCTCGCTCACCGGGGCCAGCGCGGCCGACGAACGGCACGACCTGAGCCGCCACTGGCGCAACGCCCGCACCCACGGCAGCCATGACCCGGTGTCCTGGAAGTACCACCACGTCGGCAACTACCTGCTCAACGACGAGCTGCCGCCCAACCACGGGCAGCTCTAGCCGCAGCCCGTCATACGGTGGTGGGGTGACCAAGGCTTCGCGTGCCTCGATCGAGAAGCTGGCGCGCGAGCGCCTGGGCTTCGAGCGGCTCCGTCCCGGGCAGTGGCGCGCGGTCGGCGCACTGGCCGCCGGCCGCGACGTGCTGGCCGTGCTGCCCACCGGCGCGGGCAAGTCGGCGATCTACGAGCTGGCCGGGCTGCTGCGGGCCGGGCCGGTGGTGGTCGTGTCGCCGCTGATCGCGCTGCAGGACGATCAGCTCGCTCATCTGAAGGCAGTCGGCCTGCGGGCGGTCGTGCTCAACTCGCAGCAGTCGGCGGGGGCCCGGGCGGCGGCGCTGCTGGCTTCCTGCGAGTCCGGCACGTTCGTGTTCCTGGCCCCGGAGCAGCTGGCCAACGCCGAAGCCCGGGCGGCGGTGCAGCGCGCGCGGCCGGGACTGTTCGTCGTCGACGAAGCCCACCTGATCAGCCAGTGGGGCCGTGATTTCCGCCCGGATTACATGCGGCTGGGCGCGGCCGCCGAGGCGGTCGGAGCGCCGGTCCGGCTGGCGCTGACCGCGACGGCCGCGCCGCCGGTGCGGCAGGAGATCGTGCGGCGGTTCGGGCTGCGCGACCCCGAGGTGGTGATCGGCGACTTCGACCGGCCGAACATCGAGCTGTCCGTGCACCGTTCGGTCACCGAGGACGACAAGCACGGCGAGCTGGTCCGCGGCGCCGCCGCGGCCGGCGGGGCCGGGATCGTGTACGCGGCCACCCACGCCAGCGCGCAGGCGGCCCATGACGTGCTGGCGGCGGCGGGCGAGCGGGTGGCTCTTTATCACGCCGGGCTGTCCGCGGGCGCGCGGCGGGACGCGATGGCGGCGTTCATGGACGGCTCGGCCCGGATCATCGCGGCCACCGTCGCGTTCGGCATGGGGATCGACAAGCCGGACGTGCGCTGGGTAACGCACCTCGACCCGCCGTCCTCGCTGGACGCGTACTACCAGGAGCTGGGGCGGGCCGGCCGGGACGGCGAGGCGTCGCACGCGCGGCTGCTGTACCGCTACGAGGACTTCTAGACGGCGCGGTACCTGACCGCCCGGGGCGTCTCCGGCGCCGCGGTGGGCAAGGCCGCGGCCGCGCTGGCGGCCGGGGAGCTGACCGAGCCGGACGGGCGGCAGCAGATCGCCGCGCTGGTCCGGCTGGCCGACCTGGGCGCGGCCGCATGGCAGGCCGGCGGCGAGGTCCGCTGGACCGGGGCGCTGACCGTCGCGGACGTGCTGGCGGCGTCGGACGCGCAGACCGAACGCGAGAACGAGATCGAGCGCACCCGGCTGGCGATGATGCGCCACTACGCCGAGCACGACGGCTGCCGCCGCTCGTTCCTGCTGTCCTACTTCGGGCAGGATTACCCCGGCCCCTGCGGGAACTGCGACAACGACCGCGAGCACCCGCAGCCCCCGGCGGCCGGGGTGCCAGCCGACGTGCCGTTCGCGGTGGGCGCCCGGGTAGTGAGCGAGCGCTGGGGCGAGGGCACCGTGCAGCGTTACGACGGCGACCAGGTCACGGTGCTGTTCGACGAGCACGGCTACCGCGAGCTGTACCTGCCGGTCGTCGCCGAACGCGGCCTGCTGCGCCCGGCGGGCGCTCATGAGTGCGGCCCGCCGCATCCGCGGCGGGCCGCACGGGATCGCTAACCGGGTCAGGGGATGTAGTACATCGGGTTGGGGATCTTGACCTGGTGCCCGGCGTTGCCGCCCAGCAGGTCGCTGTACTGGTCGCCGAAGTCGGCCATGATCGAGTAGCCCTCGCTGGCGATGTGCGCGCGGGTGCCGGACTTGTACTCGATCGTGGTGCAGGCCGGCGCGTTGGCGCAGTGCAGGTAGGACGGCGGGGTGGCCGGCTTGAGGAACAGGTGCCCGGAGTCGGGCTTGGGGTAGCCCGCGCTGACCAGGTTGGCGACGGTGGCGTCGGTCTGGGTCTGGGGCCGGCCGGTGATGAAGAAGACGGCGTAGCCGTGGCTGGACGCGAAGCTGACCAGGGCCGGCATGTAGAACACGGCCGGGAACGCCCCCGCGTTGACGAAGACCGCGTTGCTGGCCGGGGTGTAGCCGAACTGGTTGGCAATCTCGTAGTCGTAGGTGTTGAGCAGGGTGTCGTCGATGTCGAAGACGACAGCCGGCTTACCCGGGCCATGGTGCTGGTGGATGGCCCAGCCCAGGTAGGACTCGGCGGAGGACACGATCCGCTTCATCTGCTTGGCGTAGTTGCTGGCGGGGGACGGGACGGTGACGGTCCCCACCACCGGGAAGGTGGCGCTGGCCGAGCCGTAGTAGTGCTTGATCTGGTCCTCGAGCACGGTGACGTTCATCTCGGCGTTGCCGTTGCGCGGCGTGAAGGCGTCCTCGGCCTTGACCTTGGCCGCCTGCTGCTCGATGGACGGCGGACCGCCGTGGCCGGCCGCGGCGCTCGCGGCCGTCAGCGAGCCGAAGGCCAGCCCGGCCGCGGCGATCACGGCCCCGGCCAGCACGGGCAGGGACCGGCCGAGCCGCCTGCGCTCGCGGGGTGGAGCGTCGTTCGCGTCGGTCGAGGGTCGGGTCATGGCAATCCTCCTGGCAGGCCCCGTGGCATTTTGTTTGACGAAGTCGGACTCTGCCATGAAAACCGGACATCGGGCAAGCGCCGTTACGTCAGAAACTCAGATACTGGGCGGGTGGATCTGTTCATCGATGCGGCCGGCGGCCGCGGCCTGAGCGGGCAGCTGTACGAGCAGATCAGGGGGGCGATCGCGGCGGGCAGGCTGCGGCCCGGGGATCAGCTGCCACCCAGCCGCGACGCCGCCCGCCGGCTCGGGATCTCCCGGCATACGGTGACGACGGCTTACGGGC
>JAJKHX010000013.1 GCA_021154785.1 Nocardiopsis sp. | reverse complement strand
TGCCTGATCATCGAGCAGCGCCGCCTCCACCTGGACGCCCCCGTCCCTGGTTAGGCGGGCGAGACCGATACCGCCTGCTCTGGGACCTGTGCCCGCAAGTCAGAGGGAACACGTGTTCCCATATTATTGCAATAATAGGAATTTTCCTATATAGTGTTCTATAGATTAATTCTCCCGAACGAGGGAGGTGTCATGCCCCCAGGACCGGCTCACGCGGATCCCGCCGCAGAGCCCGGCGACCCTCTTTCCAGCTCCGATTGGATGACGGCGGCGGACTGGGAGGCGTGGTGCGACGTCACCGCCGAGGATGACGAGCCTCCCGCTCTGGACGAGTATGAGGCAGAGGAGCCCGACCCGGCACCAGGGGAATGGGTGAGTGGGGCGTCTGGGTTCGCGGCCGGCAACCTGCTCGATGCGATGCCCGGGGGCGCGACGCTGGCGTTCTTTGCCGAGCTCGCCGCCGGAGAGGGCAACCGGTACGAGGGCCTGTCGGACAACGAGCTCGACGGGGTGATCTCCGCATGGGACCGGCAGGAAGCGTATGCCTGTGCCCGTAAGTACGCGGCGGTGGCGGAGTTCATCCGGCGGCGGCCCGAGCCGGACTGCGCGACCGACGAGCAGTCGGGGATGCCGCAGATCTGGGATGAGTTCGCCGTTGATGAGCTGCGAATGCTCCTGGCGGAGAACCGGGGCGCGGCGGAGGACCTGATGAGCCGGGCGCATGACCTGGCGGTGAAGCTGCCGGAGACGATGGCGCTGTTCGAGGCCGGGCGGCTGCCGGAGTCCCGGGTGAAGATCATCGCGTATGCGACCGCGCCGCTGGATCCGGCTGAGGCGCGGGCGGCGGAGATGCTGGTGCTGGGCCGGGCGGGGCGGCTGACGCCGGGCGGGCTGCGGGCCGCGATCGCCCAGGCGGTGATGGATGTCGCTCCGGACAAGGCCCGCAAACGGCGCGAGGACGCGCGAAAGGACGCCCGGGTGCAGCGGTGGGCTGAGGACTCCGGGAACGCGGCGCTGATGGGACGGGAACTGCCCCCGGCTGAGGTGCTGGCCGCGGATCAGCGGATTACCGCGTGGGCGCATGAGCTGCGCGCGGCGGGGCTTGAGGGCGGCCTGGATGAGCTGCGGGCCCGCGCCTACCTGGACATACTGCTGGGTAAAGACTCCCGGCCGCAGCCGGGTGACGGCGGGGACAGCGCGGACGGCGGCGGGCCGGGCGGGTTCGCTGTGCGGGGGACGCTGACGGTCCCGCTGGTGACGCTGGCCCAGCTGGCAGACCGGCCCGGTCAGCTGGGCGGTATCGGCCGCATCGACCCGTGGCTGGCCCGGAACCTCGCCGACGCGGCGGCCCGGAACCCGAAGACGACCTGGTGCGCGACGGTCACGGACGAGCAGGGGCACGCGGTAGCGCACGGCTGCGCCCGGCCAGAGCCCGCGAGCCGCCGGAAACGCGCGAAACCGGGTACGTCCGGCGGGACCCGAGACGGGCCGCCGGGGTTCAGCTTCACCCCCGAGGGCCAGGACGGACCGCCGGGCGGATACGGGACCTGGCGGCTGGACACCCCCGGGGACGGCCCGGACCTGATCATCGAGCTCCACCCGCTCACCACTGACGCCTGCGACCACCGGTTCCAGGCCAACGGCCACGATCCCGGAGTCAAGCTCCGGCACCTAGCCCAGGTCCGGCACGCCACCTGCACCAGCCCGGTCTGCCGCCGGCCCGCCGCGACCTGCGACTTCGAGCACAACATCCCGTACGAAGCCGGCGGCCGGACCTGCCTTTGCAATGGCGGTCCGAAGTGCAGGCACGACCATCGGCTCAAGCAGCACCCGAAGTGGAAAGTGGACCAGCTTCCGGACGGCACCTTCCGCTGGACCACACCCTCCGGACGGACCTATACCACCGAGCCCACCCGCTACCCGATCTGAATCCCGACCCGTACCCCCCCGTCAGCAGGACGCCATCGCCGCCATGCCCGTCCACCAGGCAGGCTAAGGTCATGGAAGACAAAGCGCTGGCGCAACTCCATGTCATTCACCTGGTGGTGAATACGCTGCGAGCGGCCGGCTGTTCCGCCTGGCTCTTCGGCGGCTGGGGCCTGGACGCGAGGATCGGCCGGATCACCCGTGATCACGGTGATATCGAATTCTGGGTCGACCGCGCCGATGGCGAGCGATCCAGGGCCCTCCTGGCCGAAGCAGGCGCGACCGTTCTCACGACCCAGCCTCCCGAGGAGGCTTGCGACTTCACCTGGGACGGTGCCGATTTCAGCACCGCGTACTTCGATCGTCAGCCCGACGGCACCTTCACGGTGCTGGGTCGCTGGGCAGACTGGGTGTTCCCGGCCGGATCGTTCGGTGACGAGCCGGGAGTGCTCGACGGGACCGAAGTCCCCGCCATGAGCGTGGCCGGCCTGCTGGCGATGAAGGAGCAGTCAGGCGCCGAGGACTGAGCATAGGGTCGGAGCATGGCTGACGTGACAGAGTTGCGGCTCGCGTTCACCGTGCAGGATTTCGACCAGGCACTGGCGTTCTACCGCGACGCCCTGGGGCTGGAGCAGCTGGCCGACTGGAGTTCGGACTCCGGGCGAGTGGTGGCCCTGGACGCGGGCCGGGCGGTACTGGAACTGCTCGACGAAGCCCAGGCCGGGACCGTGGACGCGGCCGAAGCCGGGCGCCGCGTATCCGGAACGGTCCGGTTCGCCCTCCGCGTCGTCGACAGCGAGGCCACGGCCCGCAAGCTCGCCGAGGCGGGCGCCGTGCCGGTCGCACCGCCGGTCCTGACCCCGTGGGGCGACCGCAACGCCCGGCTCGAGGCCCCCGACGGGATGCAGCTGACGCTGTTCACCTCGGGGGAGCCCCTGCCCGACTGACGCCCCGTCCCGCCAAGAAGCCTGGGGGAGTCGCTTGCCGGGGTCCTCGGTCACCTCGGCGGTGCCGCGGATCTCGGCCGACTGATACGGGTTGGCGGTGTCGAACACGGCAACAGCCACTGGTCTTCCACCTCTCGCATCGCTTCCCCCGCCGCGTCAGAACCGCACGACCCGCGCAGATCTTCCCGGTCCCGGTAGGGCATCCTGGGGAACGTGCTGTTCCGCTGGCTCACCCTGTTCCTGGACTTCCCAGCCGAGGCGTTCGACGCCGGGGTGGCGTTCTGGCGCGAGGTGACCGGCAGCGAGCTGTCGCCGTTCCGCGGCCCGGCGGGCGAGTTCGCGACCCTGCTGCCCCCGGACGGGGACGCGTACCTGCGGGTGCAGCGCACCGCCGACGGCAGCGGCGGCTGCCACCTGGACCTCCACGTCGACCCCGCCGCCGGGACCGTAGACCAGGCGGCGGACCGCGCGGTCGCGCTCGGCGCCACCGTGCGGCATGCCAGCGATGGCCTGGTCATCGCGGACAGCCCGGGCGGGTTCACGTTCTGCCTGGTCCGCTGGCACGGGGAGAACACGGTGCCCCGGCCCGCCAGCCTAGACACCGGCGGCGCTAGCCGCGCGGACCAGCTGTGCCTGGACATCCCGCCGGACGCCTTCGAGCGGGAATGCGCGTTCTGGGCCGCCCTGACCGGCTGGCATCAGCGGGCCGATAACCGCCCCGAATTCGCCCACCTGGACCGGCCCGCCCAGATACCAATCCGGCTGCTGCTCCAGCGGCGCGACCGCGCCGGCCCGCTCGACCAGGTTGCGGGCCATGTCGACTTCGCCTGCGCTAGCCGCGAACTCCTGGCCCCGCGGCACGCCGCGTCGGGAGCGCGGGTCTTGTCCGTCTTCCCCGGCTGGACCGCGATGACCGATCCCACGGGGCGCCCCTACTGCCTGACCAGGCGCGACCCAGCGGTCTAAGCGCGGGAGACAATGGGCGACATGGCATTCGAACTCACCGAACGGATCGAGCGTCACCTGACCGGCGACCTGATCGCCTGGCTGACCACCGTCACCCCGGCCGGGCGGCCGGCGCCCCGGCCGGTCTGGTTCGTCTGGGACGGCACGGTCATCACCGTCTACAGCCTGAACGACGGGGCCAAGCTGCGTCACCTCCAGGCCAACGACCAGGTCGCGGTGCACTTCAACTCGTCACCCGACGGCGGGGATGTGGTGGTCATCTCAGGCCGGGCCGAACGGGTGCCCGATGCGCCCATCCCATCGGAGTTCCCGGGGTTCCTGGGCAAGTACGCCGCGCAGATCACCGGGATGGGCCAGACTCCGCAGTGGTATGACGACGCCTACGGCGTGGCCCTGCGCATCACCCCGCAAAGCGCCTGGACGATTCCCCGCTAGGCCGGTACTGACTAGGCTGGCCGTCATGGCTGATCACTACCGGGCACCGGGCTGGTTCACGCGCAACGTCTTCAACCAGCTGGTGGCGTTCCTCACCAAGCGGGGGATGAGCGTCATGGGGTCGCGGGTCCTGGCGGTGAAGGGGCGGACCAGCGGCGAGTGGCGCACCCCGCCGGTGAACCTGCTCAGCTACCAGGGCCGCCGGTACCTCGTCGCGCCTCGCGGCGAGACCCAATGGGTGCGTAACCTGCGGGTGGCGGGCACTGGCGAGCTCCGGCTGGGCCGCGGCACCGAGGGCTTCCGCGGCCGCGAGCTCACCGAAGAGGAGAAGGTCCCGGTCCTGCGGGCCTACCTCCGCCGGTGGAAGGCCGAGGTCGGCATCTTCTTCGAGGGCACCGGCCCGGATTCCACCGACGAGCAGCTCCGCGCCATCGCGCCCAAGCACCCGGCGTTCGAGGTCCTGGCGGCCGATTAGGCCACCGGGAGCAGGCCTGCCGCGATCAGTCGCGCGCGTCCGGGTCCGGCCCGGGCACGGTGGGGGGCAGGGCGGGGTACTCCGCCGGGTACAGGCCGGCGGCGAAACCGTAAACCGTGTCGCCGGAGCGCGGCAGTTGCGTGAACTCGCTGGCGAGCTCCATGACGCGTTCCCAGAACTCCGCGGCGCGCTCGCGCGGGATCCGGGTGTGGCGGGTGATGGCACGCAGGTCGTCAGCCTCGTGCGCCGGGCCTGACTCGGCCGCGGCGGCCGCGAGGTTGTTGGTCAGGAGGCGGGCCTGGTCGGCGTGAATGGCGCCGACGTAAAAGATCCGGGCCGTCCGGCCGTAGTACCGTTCGTCGATAGCGCGGACCTTTCTCGTCCGCACGACCTTGAGCATCCCGGCGTCCGCCAGCAGGCCCACGTGGTGGGCGACAGTGCTCCTCGGACGGCCGACGGCGACTGCCAGCTCGCTCACCGTCGCCGCCCGTTCCAGGAGCAGCTCGAGGATGGTGCTGCGCAGCGGGTCAGCCATCGCCCGCAGTTCCCGGGGCGACGAGACAACACGCAGGTCCTCCAGGTCATAGTCCGGGGAGCCTGCATCGTTCGACATATCTGGATCGTTCCGTTAGTTTAGATTGATCGATACTTCCGGATCATAGCAGGAGGGCCGAGATGGCCGAGGTAGTGCTTTTTCACCACGCACTGGGACTGACCGCCGGCATCGTCGCGTTCGCCGACGAACTGCGCAGCGCCGGACACACCGTCCATACGCCCGACCTGTTCGAGGGCCGGACGTTCGGCACCATCGAGGCGGGCATGGGCCATGCCGAGGAGATCGGCTTCCCCGGCGAGGTGATCGAGCGCGGCACCCGCGCGGTCGAAGATCTGCCCGCCGGGGTGGTGTACGCGGGCTTCTCGCTCGGCGTCCTCCCGGCCCAGAAGCTGGCGCAGACCCGGCCGGGCGCCCGGGGCGCGCTGCTGTTCTACTCCTGCGTCCCGGTCGAGGCGTTCGGCTCCTGGCCGGACGGCGTGCCGGTGCAGGTGCACGGGATGGACGCCGACCCGATCTTCGCCGGCGAGGGCGACCTCGACGCCGCCCGCGAGCTCACCAGCCAGGCCAAGGACGCGGAGTTGTTCCTCTATCCCGGCGACCAGCACTACTTCGCCGACAGCACGCTGCCCTCCTACGACCCGGCCGCTACCGCGCTGCTGCTCCAGCGGGTCCTCGACTTCCTCCGCGACCGCTAGAAGCCATGGAACAGCGCATCAGCCTGATTACCCTCGGCGTCGCCGACGTACGCCGCGCCCGGACCTTCTACGAACGCCTCGGCTGGCATGGCCAGGAAGTCGAAGAGACGGTGTTCTTCCAGGTTGGAGGCATGGCGCTGGTCCTGTGGGGACGGGACAAGCTCGCCGCCGACTCCGGCGTCGAGGACACCGCTCCCGGTGCCGCCGCCCTGGCGCTCAACCTCCGGTCGCGGGCCGAGGTCGACGCGGCCCTGGCCGAGGCGGCCGCGGCCGGAGCCGAGCTGACCCAGCCGGCCCGGGAGACCTTCTACGGCGGCTACGCCGGCCATTTCCGCGACCCGGACGGTCACGTCTGGGAGATCGCCTGGAACCCCGGCTTCACCCTCAACCCGGACGGCTCGCTCACCCTGCCCGACTTCGGCGCCAGCTAGCGCCCTTTCGCTTTCGGCGGCGGTGGGCAGGAGTAGTCGCTCAGGGCCGGCTTGGTCTTCCACTGGGTGAGGGTGACGGTCCCGCCGCCGGTCAGCGGGGCCAGACGGCAGTTCCCGGGAGCTAGAAGCCCGACAGCTGGCCCACGTCGGTGATCCGGAGCACGGCCGCGCCGGCCTCGTCGGAGGCGTCCAGGTCGACGACCGCGCTGATGCCCCAGTCGTGGTCGCCCGCCGGGTCGTCGAAGATCTGCCGGACCTTCCACTCGCCTGGCTGCTGGTCGATCATCAGCAGCGCGGGCCCGCGCGCGTCCGGGCCGAAGCCCATCTCCTCGTGCACCTCGAAGTACCCGTCGAGCGCGTCGGACCAGGCGTCCGCGTCCCAGCCGCTGTCCGCATCCAGCGCCCCGAGTTCCTCGTGCTGACCGAACGCGGCCAGCCGCACCCGCTGGAACAGCGCGTTGCGCACCAGGACCCGGAACGCCCGTACGTTCGACGTGACGGTGGCGGGGCGGACGTCGACCGGAGCCGAGCCGTCCTCGAGCGGATTACGCAGCCGTTCCCACTCATCCAGCAGGCTGGAGTCGACCTGCCGGACGATCTCGCCCAGCCATTCGATCAGGTCGGTGAGCTCCTCGGTCTTGGCCTCGTCGGGCACCGTCTGCCGCAGCGCCTTGTAGGCGTCGGCCAGGTAGCGCAGCACCAGGCCCTCGGACCGGGGCAGCCCGTAGTAGGCCACGTACTCGGTGAAGGTCAGCGCCCGCTCGTACATGTCCCTGACCACCGACTTCGGGGACAGCTGGTAATCCAGGACCCAGGGGTGGCCGCGCCGGTAGAGCTCGTACGCGCCCTCGAGCATCTCCTCTAGCGGCTTCGGGTACGTGACCGAATCCAGCAGCTCGAGCCGTTCCTCGTACGCCACCCCGTCCGCCTTCATCTGGGCCACCGCCTCGCCGCGGGCCCGGAACTGCTGGGCGGACAGCACCTGCCGCGGGTTGTCCAGGGTCGACTCGATCACCGACAGCACGTCCAGCGGGTAGGACGGCGACGCGGGGTCGAGCAGCTCGATGGCGGCCAGCGCGAACGGCGACAGCGGCTGGTTGAGCGCGAAGTCGAACTGCAGGTCCATGGTGAGCCGCACGAAACGGCCCTCTTCGTCCGGCTCGTCCAGCCGTTCCACTACTCCGCCGGCCAGCAGCGCCCGGTAGATCGCGATGGCCTGGTGGATGTGCTTGCGCTGGGCGGCCCGGTCCTCGTGGTTGTCGGTCAGCAGGTGCTTCATCGCGGCGTACGCGTTGCCCGGCCGGTCGATGACGTTCAGCACCATGGCGTGGGTGACCTTGAAGCTTGAGGTCAGCGGCTCGGGATCGGCGGCCACGAGCCGCTCGAAGGTGGGCTTGCCCCAGGAGACCATGCCCTCGGGCGGCTTCTTGCGCACCACCTTGCGCCGCGCCTTGGGATCGTCGCCCGCCTTGGCCAGGAGGCGCTCGTTCTCCACCACGTGCTCGGGGGCCTGGACCACGACCCGGCCCGCCGTGTCGAACCCGGCCCGGCCGGCCCGCCCGGCGATCTGGTGGAATTCGCGCGCCTGCAGCAGCCGCGTCCTGGTCCCGTCGTACTTGGACAGCGCGGTGAACAGCACCGTGCGGATCGGGACGTTGATGCCCACGCCGAGGGTGTCGGTGCCGCAGATGACCTTCAGCAGGCCGGCCTGGGTCAGCGTCTCGACCAGCCGCCGGTACCGGGGCAGCATGCCGGCGTGGTGGACGCCGATGCCGTGCCGCACCAGCCGGGACAGGGTCTTGCCGAACCCGGAGGTGAACCGGAAGTCGCCGATCAGGTCGGCGATGGCGTCCTTCTCGGCCCGGCTGCAGACGTTCACGCTCATCAGCGCCTGAGCCTGCTCCAGCGCCGCCGCCTGGGTGAAGTGCACCACGTAGATGGGCGCCTGGTTGGTGCCGAGCAGCTCCTTCAGGGTCTCGTGCAGCGGCTCGAGGACGAAGGAGAAGACCAGCGGCACCGGCCGCTCGGCCGAGCTGACCACCGCGGTCGGCCGGCCGGTGCGCCAGGTCAGGTCGGCCTCGAACCGCGAGACGTCGCCCAGCGTCGCCGACATCAGCAGGAACTGCGCCCTGGGCAGCTCGAGCAGCGGCACCTGCCAGGCCCAGCCGCGCTCAGGGTCGGCGTAGTAGTGGAACTCGTCCATCACGACCTGGCCCACGTCGGCGTCGGCGCCGTCCCGCAGCGCGATGCTGGCCAGCACCTCCGCGGTGCAGCAGATGATCGGGGCCTGGGCGTTGACGCTGGCGTCCCCGGTCATCATGCCGACCTGGGCCGGGCCGAACGCGTTGCACAGGTCGAAGAACTTCTCCGACACCAGCGCCTTGATCGGCGCGGTGTAGAAGGTCCGCTTTCCGTCTGCCAGCGCGGCGAAGTGCGCACCCGCCGCCACCAGTGACTTCCCCGACCCGGTGGGGGCGGACAAGATGACGTTCGCCCCGGAGACGAGCTCGATGAGCGCCTCTTCCTGGTGCGGGTACAGGGCTAGCCCGCGCTCCTTGGCCCACCCGGCGAAGGCATCGAAGACGGCGTCCGGGTCAGGCGCCGAGGGCAGCAGGTCAGTAAGAGTCATAGCGCTTCCATGATGCCGTGCCCGGAGAGTGCCCGCGGCAAGGCGGCGCGGGGGAGGGACAGGCAGTATTTACAGCAGCCGCCGGGATCCCGCTATTCCGGCCGAACGGGTGGGGCGCGTGCTATCCCGCCCGGAGTTCCCCGCGCACGTGTATTCCCAGCCGGACGAAGCAATACAGGCCCCATATCAGCCAGAACTGCGAGGATTGGCTAGCGGAGTACCAGATCACGTTGACGCTGATCATGATCAGGAACTCCTCGCCGTACCGCTCCCGCCAGGCCCGCGGGTACCAGCGCAGCAGGCCGTCCCGTGCCCGGCCAGACGGCGGCGGACCGGGCGGCGCTGGGCCGGGATCGCCGGATGCCACGCTCATCGCCCCCCGGCGGCCGCGGCGAGCTGCCACCGGGCCCGGCGGCGGGCGCGCCGCAGCGTCCTGGGAGTGGCGAGGAAGCTGGCGACTAGCAGGGCCAGCCCGTTCGCGAGCCAGAACGCCGAGGACCGGACGACCCCGAACCAGACGATCTCGACCGGCACCATCGTCAGGATGCCAGCAGAGACAGCCGCGCCCAGCAGCGTCTCGGCCGCCCGGATCCGGGGCGCGAGGTCCAGGTGCTTCTTCACCATCCGGACGGCCGTGGCCCAGAGCCTGGTCGTGATCGCGAACAGCAGCGTTGTCAGGCCGAAGGCCAGCGTGTAGGCCGTGAGCCAGCCGGGCTGGCGGGCCGCCGTCGGCCCCGGCATGAGGAGCAGCCAGATCAGCACGCCCGTGGTGGCGGCCGAACCGAGGGCGGCCCAGGTGATCCGCCGGCGGATCACCGGCCAGCCGCCGGCCCGGAGGAACCGGACGAAGGGCGGCCAGGCGACCGCGCCCGCGGCCACGATGGCCGCGCCGGTGACCGCGGCCAGCGTCGTCAGCACCGTCGCGGCCGTGGCCGCCTGCCAGGCCCCCGCCGCGGGCGGGCGCCGCCCGGCGGTGTCCACCGACACGCCCAGGAGGCAGCCGGCCCGGACGAACAGATCCCACCCGCTCAGGTTCCGCTTCCAGGCTGGCCTGGACCGCAGCACCTGGTGGCCTCGCTCCCGGAGCCCTGACCAGGCCACGCCGAGCCGCAGCCGCCACCCCGCCCGGCGGCCGTCGAGGGTGTCCTCCACCAGGGCCAGGAATTCCTCGCCATACCGCTCCCGCCAGGCCCGCGGATACCATCGCAGCAGCCGCCTCATGCCAGGTCCAGGCCCAGGCGCCCGAGCCGGGCTGTCCCGGTGTTCGCGATCCGCCGCAGGTCGGCCAGGGCCACGGCCAGCGCGGCCGAGCCCGCCGTGGTGATCTGGTACGGCCGCCGCCGGTCCTCGCTGGCCAGCGGCTCGATCAGCCCGCGTTCCTCCAGCCGGGTGATGGCCCCGTACAGGGCGCCGGGGCCAAGCGTCACCCCGGCGAACTCCCCTATGTCCTTGGCCAGGGCGTGACCGTGCTTCGGCCCGTCGGCCAGGCTGACCAGAATGAGCAGCGGCGGGTCGTTCTCCCGGCGGAGCCCGCCCGGCGGTCGTTTCGGTGCCACGACACCGTCTTACTACGCTATGCGTAGCTACGCAAGACGTAGTAAGACGGGAACCTAGGCGAACAGGGCGTCGCCGTAGTGCTGGCCGGGGCGCAGCCCGGGCGGTACGGCGAACAAGGCGCTGCCGGTGTGGTGGATGTACTCGTTGAGGGCGTCGGCCGCCAGCGACGTCTGCAGCTTGATGAACTGGGACGGGTTTTTCATGAACCCGATGAAGAACAGGCCGCCGAGCAGCGTCCCGGCCTGCGGGTCGATGCCGTCGGTGAAGGAGTAGCCGCGGCGCAGGATATGAATCCCGCCGTTGTGCTCGGGGCTGGCCAGCCGGACGTGGGCGCGATCACCGATGGCGGGCCGCCCGTCGGCGCCGGCCTTGGCGAAGTCGGGGGTGGTGAACTCCGACCCGCCGGACAGCGGGGCCCCGCTGACCTTGGCCCGGCCGATGACGTTCTCCTGGTCCTCGAGGTAGTCGCGGTCCCAGTTCTCCACGAACATCCGGATCTTGCGGGCCACCAGGTAGCTGCCGCCGCGCAGCCAGGGCTGGTCGCTCTCCGGGCCGACCCACACGTGCTGGTTCAGCAAATCGGCCTGCTCGGCCTTGATGTTGCGGGTGCCGTCCTTGAACCCGAGCAGGTTGCGCGGCGTGGCCTGCGCGGTCGAGGTGGTGGAGGTCCGGCCGAAGCCCAGCTCCATCCAGTTGTGCGCGGCCACGCCCATGCCGATCCTGGCCAGGTTCCGCACCGCGTGGAAGGCCACCAGCGGGTCGTCGGAACAGGCCTGGACGCACAGGTCGCCCCCGGTGTAGTCCGGGTCGAGGTTCTCGTTCGGCAGCGGCGGCAGGTCGGTCAGCGCGGCCGGCTTGCGCGCGGCCAGGCCGAACCGGCCGTCGAACAGCGAGGGCCCGTAGCCGATCGTGATGGTCAGCCGGGAGACCGGGGAGCCGACGGCCTTGCCGGTGTCCACCGGCGGCGCGTCGGGCTCGTTCTCCTCGCCGACCAGGCGCCCGGCCGTCATCCGGGCCGCGGCCGCCGTCCACACCTGCAGCAGGTCACGCAGGTCCGCCCGGGAGGTCCCGCCGACGACGTTCATGGCGCCGAACGCCAGCCGGTCCTGGGCCGGGGTGATGATGCCCGCCTGGTGGGTGCCGTAGAAGGGGATGGTCTGCCGGCCGAGGCTGGTGTCCCCGCCGGCCGCCGGCTCGCTGCCCGGCCGGGTGAGGTACCCGGTCAGGCCGCCCGCCACCGTCCCGGCTCCGAAGAGCCCGGCTCCGGTCAGCACGCCCCGCCGGGACGGCCGCGCCGGGCCGCCCGGGTCGGCCGCCGCCGGCGCGGTCTCGTCTACCATCGGTCCGCCGTCCGCGGATGCCATATCAGGCGCTCACCTCGGAGGACACCTTCGACATGGCCTCGGCCAGGGCGTTCACCGCGGCCGAGAGCTGCTTGCGGCCGGTCTTGGTGACCTTGCTGTAGTCCACGTACCCGGTGCTGTCGTAGCCGGGCGTGGCCTTGTAGTGCGTCAGCAGGCTTTCCACCGCGGCGTCCCGCTGCTTGATCAGCGACACCGTGCTGGCGTTCTTGGCCTGCAGGTAGGGCACCAGCAGCGTGATGACCTTCATGGACGCGTCGACGTTGGCCTCGAAGACGGGCAGGTCGGTATTGGAGTAGCGCTCTTCCTCGCCGCTGATCTTGTTGGTGGCCGCCTCGTTGATCAGGTCGGTGGCGCCGGCCGCCATGTCCAGCGGGTTGTACTGGGCGCTGCCCACCAGCGTCAGCAGCTGCTGCTCGTTCTTGACCAGCCCCGAGCACATCGCCGCCGCGCCGTTCAGGCTGTTGTCCTGCCAGAGCATCTGCTCGATCCGGTGAAAGCCGGTGAACTGGGATTTCACCGTGACCGGGTTCTCCCACCGGCCGTCGATGCTGGTGTCCAGGCTGCCCCAGACCGAGGCGACCGGCTCGATCCGCTCGTAGTAGACGCGCGCCTGCGGGTAGAGCGCCTTGGCCTGGTTCATGTTCCCGGCGCTGATCGCCTTGCAGAACGTCTGGGTGCGGGTGATCAGGTCGGCGGTGTTCTGCTTGACGAAGGCGGAGTAGCCGCTTACGGCGGTCACCAGCTGCGGGTTGCCCTGCCAGGCCGGCCCGGACACCTTCCCGGTGACCTTGAACGTCCAGTCCGGCTGGGCCGCGCCGGGGCAGTTGACCCTTGTACGTGCCCGGCTGCACGGTCAGCGAGAAGCCGCCGGAGAGCCCGGGCGCGAGGTTCTCCTGCTCACCCAGGATGTGCGCCTTGTCGCTGGTCCGCAGCTCGGCTTCGGTCACCGCGCCGGCGCCGGAGTTGGTCACGTCGAACTCGACCGCTCCGGCCGGGATGCTGGCCGGCTTGGGCTGGCAGCCCTGCGACGTCAGCTCGATCTTGACGGTGCTCGACGTGTCCCCGCTCGCGGCGGCCGCCCCGGCCGATCCCTTCGCGCCCGAACCGGAGCCCGAGCTTGAGCATCCCGACGCCACGAGGGCGAGACTCGCGGCGAGCACCGCCGCCGCCGCGCCGCGGCGCCTCCACCGCATCCCGTCACTGCTCACGATCGAGGGGCTCCTTACGCTTGTTCGGGGGGCGGCAGTGTCCGGGGTTACTGCTGGGCGGGCTGCCGGATGGCGGGGGCGGGGGCGGCCGGGCTCCGCTTCTTCGGCGGGCCCGACGGCCAGCCCACCAGGAGCAGCATCGGCACCAGGTAGGCCAGCCACGCGATGACCTCGATCCACACCGGGAAGGGCTGGATGCCCAGTACCCCGGTGAGCAGCGACGACAGCGGCGTGCCCGGCCGGACCAGCCAGGACAGGTCGAAGGCCTGCGTCTGGCCGACGGTGAGCCAGCCCGCCTCGTAGGCGGTGTGGAAGGCGGTCATCACCAGGCCCGCGGCCACCACCACCAGGACCAGGCCGGTGACCTTGAAGAACCGGGCCAGGTTCAGCTTCACGCCGCCCTTGTAGATGCCGTAGCCGATCGCCGCCGCCAGCACGATCCCGAGCACCGCGCCCAGCCAGGACGTGGAGGCGTCGCCGGAGGCGTGGAAGGTGGCCAGCAGGAAGACGGCGGTCTCGAAGCCCTCGCGCAGCACGGCCAGGAACGCCATCATCACCAGGGCCCGGCTCGACCCCTGGGCCAGGGCCGCTCCGGCCGCGCCCTGGAGGTCCTTCTTCATGCTGCGGGCGTGCTTGCGCATGAATACGATCATGTAGGTGACCATGCAGATGGCGAGGGCGCCGACGACGGTCTCGAGCCCCTCCTGCCCCCGCTGGGGCAAGTCCGAGGAGATGACCTGCAGCGCGATGGCCACGCCAATGCAGATCGCGACCGCCGCGGCCGTGCCGATCCAGACCTGGCGGAGCGCGTCCTTGCGGCCCTGCTGACCCAGGAAGGCGGCGATGATCCCGACGATCAGGGCCGCCTCGAGGCCTTCCCGCAAGCCGATCACGAACGTGGGCAGCACCCGTAGACCCCTCTTCCCGTCGGCTGGCGCGCAGGACTCACACCTATTAGGTAAGCCTTACCTAATCTCACCCCGCAGAGGCTTGTCAAGCCCCGGTCCGGGCGCCGGCCATCGTCATCGGTGCCCGGATCATCAGTGCCCGGATCGGCTGCCGGTGACGACGCGCACCGGCCCGCCTGCCTGCTCGACCTGGTCCAGCCAGCCGGCGTCCAGCTGGGCCGTCCGCTCCGGGATCAGCCGGACCGGGCGCGACCTGGCCAGCAGCCGGCCATCTTGCCAGGCCTCCAGCCGCGCCCCCCGCCGGAACTCGCGGCTGCGCAGCACGAACCGGCCCAGCGGGGGCGCGGCGGACCCGATCAGGTTCGGCGAGATCCACCGCAGCGGCGGCTCCGCCAGCACCGGCACCCGGTCCCTGCCCAGGACCCCGCCGGTGAGAAACGTGGCGATCTGCCGCGCCGCGTGCCGCCCGGACAGCGCGGCGATGTCCGCGGTCTCGGCCGCGTGCACCAGGTTGCCGGCCGCGAACACGCCCGGGACCGACGTGGCCAGCGCCGTGTCCACCGCCGGGCCGCGGGTGCCGGGATCGAGCGCCAGCCCGGCCCGCCGCGCCAGCTCGTGGTCGGGGATCCAGTCACCGGTGAACACCGCCGTCTCGCACGGCACGAACCGCACCGCCCCGGTCCGCCCGTCGGTCACCTCGACCCCCTGGAGCCGCCCGCGCCCGGTGATCCGCGTCACCGCACACGATGTCCACACCGGGATCCGCCACCGGATCGCCGCCCCGAGCCGGAACGCGGCGTAGCTCTGCTGCCGCTCGTGCTCAGTGACCAGCGCGACCACGTCCGCCCCGGCGTGCTCCAGCGTCAGCGCGGCCGAGAACGAGACGTGCTCGGCCCCGATCACCAGGGCCCGCCCGGCCAGCCGCTCGCCGCCCAGGTAGACCCGCTGCTGCAGCTCGCCGGTGGTCATCACCCCGGCCGGGCGGTCGCCGGGCACGAGCCGGGCCGCCCGCGGCCGCTCCCGGCACCCGGTCGCCAGCAGCACCGCCGCCGCCCGCACCGTCTCGATCCCCGCGGCGCTGGTCAGCGTCACCAACCGCGAGCCATCCGGCCCGCCCGCCAGCCCGGTCACCGTGGTCCCCGGACGCACCTGGGCCCCCGCCGCCCGCGCCGCGCCCGTCAGCGCCCGCGCGTACGACGGCCCCGTCATGACCCGGTGCCGGTCGCGCAGCCCGTACCCGGTATGGGCACTGTGCCGCGGCACCCCCCCGGCCGCCGCCTCCCGGTCCGCCACTAGCACCGAGCCCACCCCGAGCCGCCTCAGCTCGCGAGCCGCCGACAGCCCGGCCGGCCCAGCGCCCACGACCACGACCGCTACGTCCCCGCTCACCGCGGCCGGACCTCCGCGGCTCCCGGTGTTTCCGCGGAAACGCCGGCGGCCGGCCCGGGCCCCCCCGCCAGCAGCCGCGACACCGCCGCCGCGCAGTAGAACCCCTGGCAGCGCCCGTTGCCCGCGCGCGTCCGGCGCGCCAGGCCGCCCGGGTCCGCCGGCGGTACCGGGCTGGCCAGCGCGTCCCTGATCTCGCCGCGGCTGACCCGCTCGCAGTGGCAGACGATCTCGCCATACGCCGGGTCGGCCGCGATAAGCCCCGCGTCCTGGTACGGCCGCGGCCCGGCCTCGCCGATGTACGGCATGGCCGGCGGCGCGGCCGGGTACCCGGGCCGCGGCGGAAGCGGCAGCCCGGCCTCGCCCAGCAGCCCCGCGACGTGCTCGGCGATGCCGAGCGACGCGGAGAGCCCGGTCGAGCGGATGCCGCCCGCGCACGCGTACCGCCGCCCGCCGTCGGCGTAGACCTGGTAGTCCGCGTGCTCGGTAGCGGCCCGCAGCCCGGCGTACGTCGCGGTGACCTCCTCGGCGGCCAGCCCGGGCAGGATCCGCCGCCCGGCCGCGAGCAGCGACCGCAGCCCCGCCTCGGTGGTGGCTACGTCGGCCCGGTCGGGAACGTCCTGCGCCGTCGGCCCGAGCAGCAGGTTCCCGTACACCGTAGGCGCGACGAGCACCCCCTTGGTCCGCGCGGTCGGCACCGGCAGCAGAACCGAGCGCAGCAGCGGCCGGGCCAGCTTGTCGAACACGATCAGCTCGCCCCGCCGCGGCGTGATCGTGAACCCGCCGCCGCCGAACATCGCGTCGATCGCGTCGCTGCCCAGCCCGGCCGCGTTGACCACCCACCGGGCCCGCACCAGACCGCGCGCCGTCACCAGCTCGTGCCCGCCGTCGGCCGAACAGACTCCGTTGACCTGGGCGGACAGCAACAGCCGGACACCAGCTGCCACCGCCTCGGTGGCGAAGGCCAGCGGCGTGGTCCACGGGCAGATGATGCTCTCGTCCGGGATCTCCAGCGCCCCGACGGCCCCCGGCCCGAGGGCCGGCTCGGACGAGTAGAGCTCATCGGCCCGCACCGGCCGGATGGCCTGGTACCCGTTGGCCCGGGCCTTCGCCTCGATGCCGGGCAGCGCCGCCAGCTGCTCAGGCGTCCAGGCGACCAGCAGCGCGCCGGTGCGCTCGACCGGGATCCCGGCCGCCGCGGCGTAGGAGCGCAGCAGCACGCTGCCCCGGCTCAGCAGCCGGCTCTCCAGGCTGCCCGGCGCGGCGTCGAACCCGGTGTGCAAGATGGCGGTGTTCGCCTTGGACGTCCCGGTGCCGACGTCGGGCGCCGCGTCCACGAGCACGATGTCGAGCGCATACCGGGCCAGCGTCCGGGCGATCGCGGTGCCGACCACGCCGGCCCCGATGATGGCCACGTCAGCCGCGGCCAGCTCAGGACCGGCCGGCGGCGGCTCAGGGCACGACCGCGTCATGGCCGCGCCAGCGTGCGGTCGACGGCGGCCTGGAAGAGCGCCATTCGTTCGGTCGCTTCGTCCGCGGTGACCGACGGGTCCACGATCCTTTCCAGCTCGACCGTCCCCGCGGCCTCAGCGGCGGAGGCCGCTTGCCCGGTGCCCAGCCGGGCCAGCGCGGCCACGCCCAGCGCGGTGGCGTCCGGCGACCGGCAGACCAGCACCGGTACCTGCAGCAGGTCGGCCTGGGCCTGCATGAGCAGCCGCGACCGGGTCAGCCCGCCGTCCGCCCGCAGCGAGCTGAGCGGACGACCCAGGTCGGCGACGGCGGCCGCGGCCAGCACCGCGACCGACGCCGCGATGCCCTCGGCCACCGCCCGCGCGATGTGCCCGCGCGTGGTGCCCAGGTGCAGCCCGGACAGCGCGCCGCGGGCGTCCGGCGCCCAGTACGGCGCGCCCAGCCCGGCCAGCGCGGGCACGAACGTCACCCCGCCCGTGTCCGGGACGCTCCCGCCCGCCGCGTCGAGCGAGCCCGGCCCCTCCAGCAGCCCTGCCTGGGTCAGCCAGCGCAGCGCCGAACCGGCCGTGTACACCTGCCCGTCCAGGCAGTACGTCACCTCCCCGGCCAGCCGCCACGCCACCGAGCTGGACAGCCCCGCCCCCGACCGGGCGGCCCGGGAACCGCTCGTGACCAGCAGGAACGCGCCCGTCCCGTAGGTGCACTTGGCGTCGCCGGCGGCCAGGCAGCCCTCGGCCAGCAGCGCGGCCTGCTGGTCCACGGCGATCCCCGCGACCGGCAGCGAGCCGCCGAAGGCCGACGTCTCGCCCACCACCCCGGCGCAGTCCGCCACCGCCGGCAGCGCCTCCGGGTCCAGCCCGAACGCCGCGCAGGCGGTCTCGGACCAGGCCGCGCGGTCCAGGTCGAGGAGCATGGTCCGGGACGCGGTGGCGGCGTCGGTCACGTACCCGGCGCCCAGCCGGTGCAGCAGCCAGGTATCGGTCGTGGTGACCACGCCGTCCGCCGTCAGGTTGTCCCGCAGCCAGGTCATCTTGGGCGCGGCGAAGTACGGGTCCAGCGGCAGCTCGGTGATCCCGGCCAGCTCGGCGGCCCGGTCCGCGAGGCGCGCGCAGACGCCCGCGGACCGGCGGTCCTGCCACACGATCGCCGGGGTCAGCGGCCGGCCGGTGCGCCGGTCCCAGGCCAGCACGGTCTCGCCCTGGTTGGCCAGCGCGACCGCGTGGGCGACAGCACCTCCCGCTGGCCCGCCCGCCTGCCCCAGTGCCAGCCGGCCCGCCGCGATCACCGACCCGA
>JAJKHX010000012.1 GCA_021154785.1 Nocardiopsis sp. | reverse complement strand
GTGACCTGCTCGCCGGGCAGCGGACGGCTGTGCTGGGCGCGGCTTACCACGGCGGGACCGGTCCGGTGGGGTTCGCCTGGGTGCGGGACCGCGCGGGCGGCCCGGTCCAGGTCGTGGCGGCCGGCCGGGCCCTGGCCACCACGATCAGGGACACCACGATCAGGGACACCACGGTCAGGGACACCACGGTCAGGGACACCACGGCCAGGGACACGGCAGCCGAAGGCGCCACGGCCGGGGACCAGGACGTGGCGCTGAAGCTGCCGGCCGGCGGTCGCGGTCAGGCGATGGCCCCCGGCCGCCTGGCGCGGATGCTCGCGGCGCTCCCGTGCTGGGTCCAGATCGCCGGCGTAGCGGACAGCCTGCTCGCGACGCAGGCCCCGGCCTCGCCGCGGGCCGGCCCGGCCCGGTCCGTCGGGCCGAGCCTGGAGGACGGCCTGCTGGCAGCGTGGCCGAGCGCGTTCGCCTGGCTGGTGCTCGCCGAGCCAGCCGGCCGCGCCGAACTGGAAGAGCTGACCTTCGGGGTGTACGCGGCCCAGGGCACGGCGCAGCGGTTCGACAACCCGCAGGCGCAGCTGAGCGTCCGGCGACTGCAGGACCGGCACGCCGAGCTGCGGCAGGCCGCGTCGGCGGGCTTGTGGCGGATCCGCGTCCTGGCCGGCGCCGACGGCGGACCGGAGGCGGCCGAGGTGGCGGGCCTGCTATGCGCGTCGGCGGACCTGACGGGCCTGCCGTACGGGCTGGTCCCGCTACCTGGGTACGGCCGCCTGGACCGGGTCCTCATCGCAGCCAAGACTGGTCTGGACCTCGACGCCGACCCGGAGCCCGCGTCCCCGTTCTACGGCTCGTCGGCGATGCTGGCCGCGCTGGCCCGGCCGCCGGCCCGGGAGATCCCCGGCAGCGCGCGGTTCGTCCTGCGGCCCGAGTTCGACACCATCCCAGAAACCGGAACCGAAACCCGGACCACGACCGAAACCGCGACCCGGACGACCGGACCCGCGACCGGACCCCCGGCCGGCAAGCCAGGCATTGCCCTCGGGCAGCTCCTAGACCGCGACCGTCTCCCGGCCGGGGCGCTGACGCTGCCGCGGGCGTCACTGAACCGGCACACGTTCGTCTGCGGGGCAACCGGCGCGGGCAAGTCCCAGACGGTCCGGCACCTGCTGGAGCAGGCTGCCCGGGCCGGGATCCCGTGGCTGGTGATCGAGCCGGCCAAGGCCGAGTACAGCCAGGGCCTGGCCGCCCGGCTGGCCGGCCACGCCGAGGTGATCCGGATCCGGCCGGGCGAAGCCGGCCAGGCCGCGGCGGGCCTCAACCCGCTGGAGCCCGCGGCCGGGGCCGACGGCCGCCGGTTCCCGCTGCAGACGCACGCGGACCTGGCTAAGAGCCTGTTCCTGGCCGCGTTCGAGGCCGACGAGCCTTTCCCCCAGGTGCTCAACGCCGCGCTGATCCGGGCCTACGACGAGCACGGCTGGGACCTGGTCCTAGGCGAGCCGAAGGCCCCCGGCGTCCAGCCCGGCTACCCCACGCTGGAAGACCTGCAGGCGGCCGCCGACCGCGTGGTCCGCGAAGCCGCCTACGGAGCCGAGGTCGAACGGAACGTCCGCGGGTTCATCACCGTCCGGCTAGGCAGCCTGCGGCTGGGAACCCCGGGCCGGTTCTTCGAGGGCGGCCACCCGCTCGACTTCACCGCGCTGCTTGACCGCAACGTGGTCCTGGAAATCGAGGACGTCGGCGACGACCAGGACAAGGCGTTCCTGATCGGCGCGGTGCTGATCCGCCTGACCGAGCACCTGCGGCTGCGCCAGCGGAACAGCCAGCCTGGCCCTCCGGCCCTGCGCCACCTGACCGTCCTGGAAGAAGCGCACCGCCTGCTGCGCGACCCCGGCCCGGGCCAGCGCGGGCCGGCGGCCAAGGCGGTCGAGCTCTTCGCGGCCCTGTTCGCCGAGGTCCGCGCCTACGGCGAGGGCCTGGTCGTCGCCGAGCAGATCCCGTCCAAGCTGATTACCGACGTGGTCAAGAACACCGCCGTCAAGATCGTGCACCGGCTCCCCGCCGCCGACGACCGGCAGGCGGTCGGCGCCACCATGAACCTGACCCCGGCCCAGGAGCAGTACATCGTCACCCTGCCTCCGGGCGAGGGGGCCGTCTTCGCCGACGGCGCCGACTATCCCTGGCTGGTCCGGATGCCCGACGGCACCAGCCGCGAGGCAATCGGGCCAAAGGCGGCGGATCCGGCTGCGATCATCACCCCCCGGTCGGCCAGCTGCGGGCCGGACTGCCAGGCCGCCCCGTGCACGCTGAGGCAGCTGCGCCAGGCCCGGCGGGCCGCCGAGGACGATCCCCGCATTATCTGGTGGGCCGAGCTGACCGTGCTGGCCCACCTGGCCGGCTGGGCCATGCCGTTCCCCAGTCCCGAGTTCACCGCCGACCTGCGCGCCCGGCCGGCCAGGCAGCTGAACTGCGCGCTGGGCCAGGCCGTCGACGACGCGGTCGCGGCCCGGGCCGCGGTCATCACCTCGCGGGTCAGCCCGGGCCCGCTCGCGGTTCACGTGGTCACGGCGATGCGGCACGCCGTGACCGACGGGACCTGGCCGTGCGACCGGGAGGAACCGCCGTACCTGGCCCCGTCCTACCAGTGGGTGCTGGTGCTGGAAGCCCTGCAAGCGGCCTGCCTCGACGGCCTCGACGGCCGCCACCCCCGCAGCGGGGACTGGGAGCAGGCGTACGGCCGCGGCATCCCCGGTCCCGACGGCGCCAGCCAGCTCGCCGCCGTCACCCGCTGGCACGCCGCCGCCCAGCGGGACCCGCGTCAGCTGCACGCCGTAGCCTGGGGCCGGCGGCCGGACCCGGCGCTGGAGCGGGCCGCCGGGGCGAAGGCCGGCGACCACGATTGGACCGAACGGGTGGCCTATCACCTGGGCGCATTCGTCCAGCCGTGCCGCTGGCCGCTCGACTACCTCACGTCCCCTGATCCTGCCCAGCCTCAGCAGTAGTAGCGCTCCGAGACATCCCCGTTGCCAGCTGTAACAACCATCAATCCGGATATGGCATCATCAAATGGGAGACGGGCGCACGGAACCGGACAACCGAGAGGAACCGGCGCCATGAGCGTCCAGCCTGCTTACGTGCTGGACCGATTGTTCACGCCCGGCGCCAGGCTGGGCTGGACCTTCCGTGACCCGCGCCAGCTGACCGCCCCGTTCCCCGAGCCGGCCCCCGACCCGGAGCACGCCCGGGAAACGGTGGCCGCACGGGCCGCGGCCGCGCAGGCTCGGTACGCCCGGGCGCGCCGCTGGCTGGTCAAGCCGAGCCTGGCCGCGGGCCTGACGCTGGGCCTGCTGGCCGGGTACGAAGCCGGCCGTCACCACGCGGCGGCCGCCGTGGTCATCGGTGTCGTGGCCCTCCTCGCGGCCGGCTCCGGGCTCGGGTACACGGCCCGGACCTGGTGGCGGCAGCGCCAGGCCGACGCGATCGAGCCGGAATGGGAACACCGCCAGGCCCAGGACGCCTGGCAGCAGCGCGCCGACGCCCACCGGCAGGCCGAACTGGCCCGGCTCGGCCCGGTCCCCGCCTGGTCGAGCGTGGAGCCGCCGACCCGCCGGACCGACGTCTTCGGCGGCAGCCTGGCCGGCTGGCAGGGGCTGCTGACCGTGCACGGCACGTCCCTGCTGGCCGACCGGCCGCTGCTGGTGGTAGACCTGTCCGGTCAGCTGGCCAGCGGCCAGCTGACCGCGGCCGCCCAGGCCGCGCGGGTCCCTGGCGCCTGGTACGCGCTGCCCGGCGGCCTGAACCGGAGCGGGCTGCTGACCCGGCTGTCCGCGGCCCAGTTCGCCGACGCGCTGACCGAGGCCATCCACGCGGGAGCCGCGGGCGGGGCTCACGGGACCCGAACCGACCGCGCCGTCGACGTCCGCATCATCGAGCAGCTCGGCGCCGCCCTCGGCGGCCGTGTCAGCCCGGCCCGGCTGGCCGCCGCCGTCGCCGCTGCGCTCGGCCACCCCGTCCCGCCCGGCCTGCTCAGCCCGCGTGAGCAGGCGCTGATCGGCGGCGGGCTGTTCCCGGCCGGATACCAGCAGCAGATCATCGCCAACCTGGTCCGGCTGGACGCCTTCCTGTCCGACCTGGCCCGCTACACCGGGTACGCGCCGGTCCTGTCCCCGCCGCCCGCCCCGGCCTGGTATACCTGCCTGGCCCTGGATCCCGCCGCGCGCAGCGCCCGCGGTGAGATGCTCACCGCGCTGGCCGTCCAGTGGCTTACCGTCCAGGTCACGGCGAGCCCGTCGACCGCGCCGGCGGTGATCGTCGCCGGGGCCGACGAGATCACCCGGCCGCACCTGGAACGCCTGGCCGGCGCGTGCGAGCAGCGGCGCGTGCCGCTCACGTTCTTGTTCCGGCACCTGCGCGAGGACAGCCTGGCCCTGCTCGGCGGCGGCACCGCGGCGTTCATGCGGCTGGGCCACCACGCCGAAGCCGAGCAGGCCGCCAGCTACCTCGGCCGCCAGCACACGTTCGTGCTCTCCCAGCACACCGCGACCTGGGGCAGCAACGAGTCCCTGACCCACAGCGACGGCTACAGCCACGGGGACGGCGGCAGCACCTCGGTCAGCTTCGCCGAATTCAGCCTCGGCCCGGGCAGCCGTTCAGGCGGCCGGTCGACCTCGCGGAACTGGACGACCGGGTCATCCTGGGCCGACGGCACTAGCTGGAGCGACGCCGCCTCCCTCCAGCGGGTCTACGAGTACGCCGTCGAGCCGACGGCCCTGCAGAATCTCCCCGACCACGCCCTGCTGCTCGCCGCCCGCGGCCCGGCCGGCCGATCCCTGTGCGCGGTGGAATGCGACCCCGCCATCGGCGCCCTGGCCACTATCCCGCGGCCTCGCCCAGGGCTCCGGATCCCCGCCCAGCCCGGGCCCGCCGAGCTGTCCGCTTCTATAGCGCGGCTGGCAGGTCTGCATCCACGCCACAGCGGGTACACCGTCAGGACCGCACCAGCACCGGCGCCGGGAGGAACAGATGCGTATCAGTGACGTACTTCGGGGCAAGGGCACGCAGGTGGTCACCGTCACCCCGGACACGAAGGTCCGGGAGCTGCTGGCGGTGCTCGCCGAGCACCGGATCGGCGCGGTGGTCGTCTCGCGCGACGGCGCCTCGGTGGACGGGATCGCCAGCGAGCGGGATATCGTCCGCGCCTTCGCCAAACGAGGCGCCGGGGTGATGTCCGAGCCGGTCACCGCGATCTACACAGCCGAGGTGCACACCATCACGCCGGACACCTCGCTCGAGGATGTCATGCGGATCATGACCGAGCGCCGGATCCGGCACGCGCCGGTCGTCGTCGACCGCGGCCTGCTCGGCATCGTCAGCATCGGCGACGTGGTCAAGAACCGCATCGACGAGCTCGAGACCGAGCGGGCCGCCCTTACCGACTACATCACCGGCGGCGCCCGCTGACCCTCAGGGGCATCGGAACGCGAACGGCACCCGCCGAGCGGGGCGGAAGTACGGCACGCCGGTGCCCAGGCCGGCCGCGGTGATGGCCTGGTGGTTGCGCCGGGCGCTCCGGCCGCCCGTGCCTATACTTTGTTAGGTGGCTAACTCAGTTGACGCCGCGAGCCAGCCCGGGACCGGCCGGGGGGCGGGCAAGCGCGAGCGCCTGGTGGCGGCGGCCCGGCGGTGCTGTACGAGCAGGGCGTGGAGAAGGCGACGCTGGCCGGCATCGCCGCCGCGGCCGAGGTTCCCCTCGGGAACGTGTATTACTACTTCAGGACCAAGGACGCGCTGGTCGCCGCCGTCATCGACGGCTACCGGGACAGTTATGACGCGCTGAGTGCGGAGTTGGACCAGCACCAGCGGCCCGCCGACCGGCTCAAGGCGCTCGTCCGCCTGCTGGCCGCCCGGCAGGACATGTTCGCCCGCTACGGCTGCCCTATCGGGACGCTCGGCTCCGAGCTGGGCAAGCAGGAAGACGCCCTCCGCGCCGGGGCCGGGGCCATCCTGGCCGGGCTCATCGACTGGGCCGAGGCGCAGTTCCGGGAGATAGGCCGGGACGACGCCCGCGAGCTGGCGGTGGCCCTGGTCGCCGCCTACGAGGGGATCGCCCTGCTCGCCGCCGCGCTGCGGGACCCCGGCCTGATCGGCACCGAAGCCGCCCGGCTGGAGCGCTGGCTCGACTCCCTGGCCGGTCCCGGTCAGGAGGCGGCCCGGTCAGCTGGGACGAGCGGGCCGTGCTGACCACGATGCTGGCCGACGGCCGGACCGGACGCTGACCGTCCTTTTTCCGAAACGAAATCGCAATTCACGCATACTTTATAAATTAACTATTCTATGCTATGATAAATGGCATAAGCAGCATTCCGCTGCTAATCTCCGTCGCGTGATCAGTGACGATTCCCTGCTACCCACCCGTTCGGTCATATCCGCCCGTGACCTGGCGTATGACGACCTCGGCCTGCCGCTGGCCGGCCTGCTCTGCTGGGACGAAGCCCAGGACGGCCCCCGGCCGGGGATATTGCTCATCCACGGCGGGGCCGGGCTGGACGAGCATGCCCGGGAACAGGCCCGCCGGTACGCGGCGATCGGCTATACGGTGCTCGCCTGCGACATGTTCGGCCCCGGGGTGGCGGGGAACCGTGAGCGGGTAATGGCGTGCCTACTGGCCCTACGCGACGACCCTGAATTGCTCGTCCGCCGGGCCTGGGCCGGCCTGGCGGCGCTGGCCGGATGCCCGGAAGCGGCCGGGCGGCTGGCGGCGGTCGGCTTCTGCTTCGGCGGCATGACGGCGCTGGCCCTGGCCCGGGCGGGCGCTCACCCGGCCGACGCGGACCTGGCGGGCGTGGTGAGCATTCATGGCAGCCTCGCCACCACCCGGCCCGCGAGGCCCGGCACCGTGACGGCCCAGATCCTGGTCTGCCACGGCGCGTCCGACCCGCACGTCCCGCCGGGCGACGTCACCGCCTTCGCCGAGGAAATGAACCGCGCGGACGCCGACTGGGAGCTGATCATGTACGGCCGGGCCATGCACGGCTTCACCCACCGGGACGCGGTCCCGGGGGCTCCGGGGGCCATGCCCGGCGTCGCCTACGACCGGCTCGCCGACGAGCGCTCGTTCGCCGCCGCCCGCGCCTTCCTGGCCGGAGCCCTGGGCTCGTGACCGGGCTCGCCGGTACCCTAGCTGCGTTTCTCGTCGTGGTGAGGGGATCGGATGGCGGAGCTCGCGGAGCGGGTGATCATGGCCGCACTGATGGTCATCCCCGGCCCGGACGGCACGGTGACGTTCGTACGGCAGGATCGGCAAAGTGCGTCACTTAAAACCCTTGTGAAATTCAGTGGTTGTGGCAACGTACCCGATCTATCGGGTAGAACGTCACAACCATTGAATCAAGATGGTGCATAAGGGGCTGGTGAGGTTACGGCCGTGACGTCGGGCGGCGTCGACGCCTCTCTGGCGGGGACGGCGAGATTGATGGAAAGGGCGGGGTTAACGGGACGGATGAGGTTATGAGACGCGGCTGCAGGCCCGGATCTGCGGTCTCGTCGCGGCCGGGGCCGGGGCTGGGCTGGGCTGGGGCTAGTCGCGGCTGGAGCTGAAGGCGGCGTCGAAGGCGGCCTGGGGCGGGTCGAAGTTGAACCGGCGCAGGAAGGTGATCGCCTCGGCCGCGCCGGTCAGGCGGTCCATCCCGGCGTCTTCCCACTCGATCGAGATCGGGCCGGAATAGCCGATCGAGTTCAGCATGCGGAAGATGTCCTCCCAGCGGATGTCGCCGCGGCCGGCCGAGACGAAGTCCCAGCCGCGGTGCGGGTGGCCCCAGGGCAGGTGGGAGCCGAGGCGGCCGCTGCGGCCGTCGAGCCGCTTGCGGGCCTCCTTGCAGTCGACGTGGTAGATCCGCTCGCGGTACTCGTCCAGGAACGCGATCGGGTCGAGGTCCTGCCAGACGAAGTGACTCGGATCGAAGTTCAGGCCGAACGCGGGCCGGTGGTCCACGGCCTCGAGCGCGCGGTGGGTGGTCCAGAAGTCGTAGGCGATCTCGCTGGGATGGACCTCGTGCGCGAAGCGGACGCCCTCGGCGTCG
>JAJKHX010000011.1 GCA_021154785.1 Nocardiopsis sp. | reverse complement strand
CGCCGCTCAGGCGGCCCAGGAGAGGTGCGCGCGCCGGGCGCCGGGCGCCGGTTCGGCGCGGACGCCGCCGGATGCGTCGGCCACCGCCGCGCGGGCCCAGCGCATCCGCAGCATCGCGGTCTCCGGGTATTCGCCGTAGGCCTGCGCGACCCGCGCTGCGCAGCCCCGGACTCCGAACGCCGCGACCGCCGCCGCGATGGCCTGGTGCACCTGAGCCGGGCTGGGCTCGTCGGAGCGCTGCAGCGGCGAGGCGAACAGCGCATCGGCCCGGGCGGAACTGCTGGTGAGGTCGTATGTCGCTGACCGCATCGTGGGCCTCCTTGGCTGAGGACACTTCCTGTCTACGCCTTGGGTCTGACATTTCCGGCGCCCCGGATGCCGGCCCGTAATTGAGACGCCGCAGCGCCGCCGAACTCATCTGCCGCGCGGGCTCTCACCAGCCGAGTCCGGTGAGCCGATCGTCGTCGATGCGAAATGGTGGGCGATCTGCCTCGTAGATCTGCCTCGTAGAGGCCAAGCAGGCCGGGCGGGCCCGGGTCGCGGTCCGCGGTCGCGGTGGGCGGCACGGCCGCGGCGCCGCGGTTCCCGGGACGGCGGGAGATCGGGCTGGTCCCCCGGCCTGACCGTGCAGCCAGTATGGCAGTGACGGAACTAGGCCGACCCATCCGCCCCACAGCACTCGTCCCGGACAGGCTTGTGCTGGCAAGGAAAAAGGATTTGCGGTGCCTGGCCGGGCCGTGCGCAGACTTGAGGCGTGAGCGGTTCGGTGGAATCTCGTGCGGACGTCTTGCTCGGCGGGCGGCTCGGACGGGCGATGCTCGCCGATCTGGCCGGGCTGGATTCGCTCGTGTTGCTGGCCGCGGAGGGTAGGCCTCCCCCGGCAGGTGTTACCTCCCTGGAGTCGTCTTCGTCTAGCGGTCTCAGCGCGCTGCTCCGGTGGTCACGTCGCCCGCGTCGCGCTCACCGTGACGCGGGAACCTGGCCGGAGTGGATGAACCCGGGCGGCAGCGACGCGGCCACGATCATCGGGGCGGCCGTGGCCAGCACGATCCAGGCATCGGCCGAACGGTCTTGGTTCACCGAATCGCTGGTCCTGCTTGCATCGGTAGCGCGGGCGGCTGAGCAGCGGGAGCCTCCGCTGCCAGGTGGTCAGGCCGAACTGCTGCAGCCGCTAGCCGAGGCGGTGGCAAGAGCGCCAGCCGCCAGCTGGTGGTGGGAACCGGCCGACCTGCGGCAGCAGCGCTGGGCAGGCTGCGATCACCACCGGACGCTGGCGCGCGGCGGCGATGTCGCACGCGCTGTCGAGGCGGCCGAGGAAGATGCCGCGGCCGAAGAAAAAGAGGCCATAGCGCGGGACCGGGCGCTGGCGGCGCGGCGGGGCGGCGCCGAGGTGACCGTTACCGGGACCTGGTGGTCGGGCCCCCTTGGCGGCACGGTGTGGACCAGCCGGGGGAACATCGGTGACCTGCCCGCGGTCGGGCTCGCCTGCGCCGAGGATCCACTCGGGGAAGAAGAGTTCGAGGTCTGGGCGGTGGGGATAGACCCGGCCGCCCGGGTGTATGAGGTGCACGAACCCGGCGACTGGGAGCGGCTGGCCACTGCCCACCCCAGGGATGTCACCGCCTCGCGACGGCATGACTGGAGCAGGTGGACCGGGCGCGAGGGGCAGTGGATCCTGCCGGACTGGCGGTCAGTGGCCGCGCAGTGGGATGGCGTGCACGTCAGCGTGGCAGGCTACCTGAGCACCGCCCGGATGGCAGTAGACATCGGAGGCGGCGCCGCGACGCTGCTGGCAGGCTGGGACGCCGACCAGACCCTGTGGCTGCGAGACGTGTTCACCGGCACCCGGCAGCTGATGACCTGGCACGGCACCCCGGGACCCGAAGCCCTCGATGACGACGGCGCCAGCACCACATGACCAGGCGCCCGCTCGTGCCTGCGCCGTGGACTCGCCCCCGCCGCCTCCCGGCAGGCCCAGGGCTACCGAAAGGTGCCCATCAGGGTCGAAATCAGGGTGTCACCGATGTCCTGGCCGGCTGCGTGCCGCGAAGGCAGGCCGTTGCTACGTACCAGTCCGGTGTGGCTATGGATGCGGGCCGGATGAGGTCTTCACCGTGACCTTGACTGCCGCTCAGCGTGGCATGCGTCCGTGCTTCCCATGATCACCGCCGCACCCGTACATGTCACCGCAGGCACAACCACCTGCGCAGCCGCAGCGTCCGCCGTACCCGCCATGACCGCAGTGCTCGTCGTCATCGCAGCCGGGATACAGAACGGGACCCACGCCCGGAATCGTCTGGGCCCGGGCCTTGGCCAGCAGGGCCACGGCCGCTTCCCGGGCGCTCTCGCCGCGGCGGGACATCCGGGCCGCGATCAGCCCGGTCACGATGGGGGCCGAGAAAGAAGTCCCGCTCCATTGCGCCAGGCCGGAGAACGTCCTTTGCTGGTTGACATTAGGCGGGATCTTGCAGGCGTATGTACCGCTGCCGAAGGCGTTGATGAGGTTCTCGCCTGGTGCGTACACGTCGACCCAGCCGCCGTAATTGCTGAAGTCGGCGTAGTGACGCCAGTCGGCCGCGAGCGCCCCGACGGAGAGCACGTCAGGGAATGCGCCCGGCCAGGCCGGCCGCTTGGTGTGGTTGTTGCCCGCCTCGGCGACGCAGACGACACCCTTGTACGGCCGGAGCAGCTTCAGGAAGCCTTCCAGGGCCGGCAGCGGGATGTTCTTCCGCGTTTGGCACGAGGCTGTTATGTGGAGGATCTCGAAGCCGAAGCGGAAGGCCGTCGCCTTGAGCTGCATCGCGACGTCCGAATCCCGCGCGCTGCCTCCGGTGGGGAAGATGTCCCCGACGTAGACTTGCGCGTGCGGCGCCATGCACCGCAGGACGCCCGCGACGAACGTCCCGTGTCCCCCGTAGGACCCGATCGTGCTGCCTGAACTGGTCCCGGCCCGCGGGTCGAGTTCGCCGTGGACGCCGGCGAGCCACGGGAAGGTTTCCGCCGCACCCGGCATCAGCCCGGTATCGGCCTGGAAGATCCGCACCCGGGCGCCGCCGTCCCGGCAGGGCGCTGGGTAGAGTCCTGCAGGCGGATAAGGCGTCTCCGGCTCCGTGGCGGAGCAGGGACGCAACGCTTGCGCGGCGGTCAGCACGTGATCAAGCGTCGCGATTCCCTCCCCCAGTTCGTCGTCGATAAAGTGGAGAAGTTCGAGCACGCCGGCGTGCTCACCGCCCCCTTCGGCACCGTAGTCGTAGTGACGGATGTGCTGATGACGCCGCGGGTTCAGGCAGAGGAGTACGACGTCCCCGACCACTCGTATGATCTCGACTTCCTGGGCGCGGTCGTCGACCTGGAGTACATCCAGCACTCCTCGTAGCTTGCTGGCCTCCACCGGACGCTGGGGTCCCCTCATCCCGCCTACCCCGCCGAGATACTGTTCGCGGGTGAGAATGTGATCCCTGTCGTACATGAAGGCAATGCCACCGGGGTGCAGGTCACGGTCATGCTCGGCATGGTCGATTACGCCTTCGATGTCGATTCCGCGCTCGCGGAACGCCTCGATGATAATGGCGGCCTCTCTGCTAGCCACCTCTTCAAGAGCTTCAAGGTGGCGATACCAGAAAACCTCTTCCGTCACTGTGGCCTCCCGAAATTGATCATTTAACCGATCTAACCGCGGGCACTGGTGGCACGTCCGCAGTTCCTCCAAGGCTCGCGAACTGGAATGCAACTTACGGAGCAGCCACTGCGACGGTTTAATACATTTGGACCGGTTGGATCCGGAGACCTAAAATCGGGTTGTGGCTGGGGGAGGGCGCGCGGCCGTCCCGGGGCCGCACGAGGTGGACGATCTCGTCACGCTGGCCTCGTCCCGGCCCTGGGCGGCGCTGACCAGGGCACGGGCCGTGCTCGCCGGACGGCCGAGCCCTCATGAGGCCTCTGTGGCCCATCAGGCCGCGGGCATCGTGCTGCGCGACTGCGGCGACGTCGAGGCCGGGGTCCGTGAATTGCGCCAGGCGCTACGCCAGGCCCGCCGCGCGGGCTCGGCCGAGCGCGAGACTGATGTCCTGGCAGGCCTGGGCGTGGCACTCTTCTTCGCGGGCCGGACGGCGGCCGGGCTGGCCGCCTTCGAGGCCGCCCTGCGCCGGTCCTCTGGTGTCCTGGCGGCGCAGGTGCAGTACCGGCGCGGGATCTTGTTCTTCAGGCTGGGCCGGTTCCCGGCCGCTCTGGAAGACGCGCGGCACGCGGTCGTCGTGCTGCGGCGCGCGGGCGACACGCTCTGGACGGCTCGCGCGCTTAACCTCCGCGCGACCGCCTACCTGCGGCTGGGGTCGACCAGCCGAGCCGACGCCGATTACGTTTCCGCCATAGGGCTGTACGCCACCATCGGGCAGGAACTGGAAGCGCTCGATCCCCTGCTCAACCGGGCGCTGACCGCCCACGTGTCGGGGGACCTCCCAGCCGCGCTGGCCTACCTCGATGCGGCGACCCCCAGCTACCAGCGGTTGAACGTGCCGACCATAACACTGCGCGTCATACGGTGCGCCGTGCTGCTGGCCGCCGGGCTCGCTGGCGACGCCCTGGCCGAAGCCGAGGCCGCGTTGGGGGAAATAGAGCAGATCCATGGCCATCTCACCGAGAAGGCGGATCTGCTGCTGATGGCAGCCAGCTGCGCCTTGGCCGCGGCCCAGCCTCAGGCCGCCCTGGACTGGACGCGGGCCGCCTACCGCCTGTTCCGGACGCAGCGCCGCTCATGGCAGCAGGCCCTTGCGGCGCGCGTGCTCATCGAGGCGCGCTACAAAGCCGGCCCGGTGTCGGCCTCATTGCTGCGCGAGGCGAACCGGGCGGCCGCCCGGCTGGATGAGCTTGGCTCGAGCGACGCGGCCCAGGCTCATCTGCTGGCCGGACGGGTGGCGCTCGAACTCGGCCGCCGCGACGACGCCGAACCTCATCTGGCCGCGCTGGCCAGGACCCGGCGGCGCGGCCCGGCGCTGTCGCGGGTCAGCGGGTGGCTCGGCGAGGCCCTGCGCGCCGAGGCCGCGGGCCGTCCGGCCGGGATGCTGGCCGCCTGCAAACGAGGACTCGACGTCCTTGACGAGCACCGGCTGGCCCTGGGCGCCTCGGAACTCCGGGCCCAGGCTACCGTCCATGGCGCCGAACTGGCCGCCCTCGCCCAGCAGCATGCCGCGCAGGCTGGCCGACCGCGGCTCCTGCTGACCTGGAGCGAGCGGTGGCGGGCGACGGCCTACGCGGTTCCCCCAGTGCGGCCGTCCGCCGACGCGGAGCTGAACGCCAGCCTGGCCGCGCTGCGCGCGGTCACCAGGGGCCTAGACGAGGCACGCAGCCAAGGCAGCCCGAGCGCGTCGATGCAGAAAGAACAACAGCGGCTGGAATCCGAGGTACGCGCCAGCGCGCTGCGAGCCCAGGGTGACGGGCAGTGGACCCGCACCCCGTTCAGCCCGGCCGACCTGCTCGACGAACTCGGCCCGGCCCAGCTGATCGAGATCGTCGACGTCGACGGCAGCCTGCACGTCCTGGTCTGCGGACAAGGAAAGGTACGGCAATTCGCGGCGGGCCAGGCCCGCGACGCCCTGAAGGCCGCGGATTTCGCTCGCTTCGCCCTGCGCCGCATGGCCCGCAGCCGACCGGGCGCCGACCCGGCCAGCGCGCTGGCCGTCCTGGACCAGGCAGGACCGGCACTCCAGGACGCGCTGCTCGGACCGGCCGTCCGGCATCTGGGCGACGGGCCGGTCATCATCGTCCCGACCGGCAAGCTGCACCCCATCCCGTGGGCCATCCTGCCTGCGCTGCAGGACCGGGTAACGAGCGTCGCCCCGTCCGCGGCCGCCTGGATGCGCGCTCACCGCGCGCCGGAGCCCCGGCACCGCCACGTAGTCTTGGCCCACGGACCCGGCCTGGCCTCGGGCGGGGCCGAGGTACCCGACGTAGCCAAGCTGTACGACGACGTCACGGTGCTGGACGGCGCCGCGGCCACGGCCGATCAGGTGCTGTCCGCGCTGAACGGGGCCTGGCTGGCGCACATCGCGGCGCACGGGATCTTCCGGGCCGACAGCCCGCTGTTCTCCTCGCTGCGGATGCACGACGGGCCGCTGACCGTCTACGACTTCGAGCGCCTGGATCGCGCGCCATACCGGCTGGTCCTGTCCAGCTGCGAGAGAGCCGGGCTGGCGCCCGCCGGGGCTAACGAGCTGCTCGGCCTGGTCAGCAGCCTGCTGCCGCTGGGGACAGCCGGGATCATCGCGGGCCTGGTGCCGCTGAACGATCAGGCCCTGGTCCCGCTGATGGTGGATCTGCACGGTCACCTGCGCGCGGGCCAGACACTGGCCGAGTCGCTCTACCGTGTGCGGCGCGCGCTCAAAGACGACCCGGTCCAGTACGCCACCGCGGCCTCCCTGGTTGCCCTGGGCGCCGCCTGAGCCGCGAAGCCGACCGTGCGGGCATCGGGTTCAGCGCCGTTTCAGTGCCTGGGGCTAACGTGCGGCATGGCGTTGGTCCTCGGCCAGGTTGGCGGGCGGCAGGGAAGGCGACATGAAGCGAAGCGGCAAAATAGGTCAGCGTGCCAGCGCAGCATGACGTTTGACGACAAGGGCGTCACCGACAGCGGCATCGCCGACCTCGGCCAGGCTGGCCCGGACCGCGATGCCGACCCCGCTGGCAGCCAGGAGAGGATCGCGGCCATCCGCGACCGGCTGATGTCCCCGATGCCGGCCGACGGGCTCTGGGGCTGGGTCGGCCCGCTGGCAGTCACCGCGTTCGCGGCGATCTTGCGTTTCTCCAGGCTATCGGTGCCGCACGCGGTCGACTACGACGAGACGGACTACGTCAAGGACGCCTGGTCGATCCTGCAGCACGGGGTCGAGTGGAAGCCTGTAGCTAACCCGGCTGGCTACCCTCTCGGCCAGAGTAACGTGAACAACCTGCTGCTGTCAGGGAACACGCACATCTTCGCGCCCTGCTCCGGCCACAGCTGCGGCGAGGCCGTGGTGCACCCGGAGGTCGGGAAGTACCTGATCGCGATCGGCGAGTGGGCCTTCGGGCTGAACCCGTTCGGCTACCGGATGGCCTCGGCGGTCTTCGGCTCGCTGGCGATCCTGCTCATGTGCCGGATCGCCCGCCGGCTTACCCGCTCGACGCCGCTTGGCTGCATCGCGGGCCTGCTGCTGTCACTCGACGGCATCGAGTTCGTGCTCAGCCGCACCGCCATCCTCGACATCTTCTTGATGTTCTTCGTGCTGGCGGCGTTCGGGGCAATGCTGATCGACCGGGACGTGTCCCGGTCGAGACTGGCGCAGGCCGTCGTACTGAAGCCCGGGGATGAGGCGGGTCCCGAGCTGGGCATCAGGAAGTGGCGGGTACTGGCCGGCTTGCTCATCGGCCTGGCCTGTGCCATCAAGCAGGACGCTTCCTGGTACATCCCCGCGTTCATCGGCCTGTCGATCACGTGGGACATCAGCGCGCGACGAGCCGCCGGGTTGCGGGCACCCCGGCGCGGCGGGATCGTCCGCGACGGCAAGTGGCTGCCGCTCACGCTCGCCGTGATCCCGTTCGGGACCTATGTCGTGACCTGGATCAACTGGATGGTTACCCACACCGGGTACCACCGGGACTACGCCCGCGCGCACGGCGTGCGCACCCCGGTGATCGAGGCACTGTACTCGCTGTTCAAGTACCACCAGGCGACGTTCGCCTTCGACATCCACCTGAGGGCCCAGCACCCGTACATGTCCCAGCCCTGGGACTGGATCGTGCTCAGTCGCCCGGTGTCGTTCTATTACACGGGCTACACCGACGCCGCAGGCACCCATCCCTGCCCCCCGACGGGCTGCCCGCCCGGGCCGTCGTGGGCCCAGGAGGTCCTCCCGCTGGGCAACCCGGCGATCTGGTGGGTGTCGATCCCCGCCATGCTGTTCTGCCTCGGCTGGTGGCTGACTCGCCGCCACTGGCGGCCCGGCGCGTCACTCCTGGGCATCATCGCGGGCTGGCTCCCCTGGTTCCTGTTCCTCAAGCGGACCCCCCAGTTCGACTACTACTCGCTGGAGTTCCTCCCGTTCCTGGTCCTGTGCATCACGCTCTGCCTGAAGCTGATCATCGGACCGTCCCGGGCGAGCCCGCGGCGCCGGGCCATCGGTGCCGCGATCGCCGGGATATACGTGCTTGCGGTGCTCATACTGTTCTGGTACTTCTACCCGATCCTCGCAGGCCAGATCATCCCGCACTCGTCTTGGTCCGACCGCATGTGGTACCGGGGCTGGATCTAGCCGAGCCGGCCTCGGCACAGGACCCTGGACATTTGTTCCCGGATCGGGAGGATTTAGGCGGCCTGTGCCGTGCAAAAAACTCCTGGTGGGGCGGGTGGGGCTCGAACCCACGACCGGCGGATTATGAGAAGCACGGCCCGGCGCTCCGGGCGCCCTGTCTGCACGGATACCACGGAGCCGTGCCGCCCGTGGCCCTGAGCGCACTGGTTGCACAGATGGCTCGGTCCACGAACCGGTCCACGGCATCGGCGCCCGATCCCTTAATCCTGCTACTGTGCGTAACATCATTAGCAGCGCCCGCCTATGTCAGGAGCCTGGGCTCGGCCCGGAACATAACTAACCGTGGGTCTCGGCGCGCCCGCGCTGTCCGCACGGCCGGGTTGACGGTGCTGCGAGCTAGCATCGTTTCATGAGCGCGCAGCCTTCAGAGCAGGACAGTCACGATGTCATCCGTCTTGGTGGCGAAACGGCTGTCGTGGTTCCGGTGCACGAGTATCACACGCTGAAGGCCCTGCGGAACCGCGCATCCGCCGAGCAGGTCGAGGAAGCCGAGATCGACGCCGCCATCGCCGAGCACGAGGCATGGAAGGCAGCCGGGCGGCCGGGCCTGAAGTCGCACGACGAGTTCATGGCTGAGGTGTTCGGCGGCTCCCGGTGAGGATCATCTGTCAGAGATCGCGCAGGCGACCTTCGTCCGCTTCATGGCCGACCAAGCCGGGATGATGGCCGTCAACCGCGCCGTGGAAGCCTTAGCTGAAGATCCAGCGCCTCCGGGCGCGTTCGTCCGCGGCGCCTACCGTAGGCTGCGCGTCGGCCCTTACCGGGTGCTGTACGAGGTCGAAGGGAACCTGATCACCATCGTGCGGATAGACCGGATATAAGCTGCCGCCTACCGATTCGAGCAGCTATCCTCAGCCTCGTCCTGGGAAATCACCGTTGTCGGCATCATGCCGGGCGGAGGCGCTGGCCCGCGATACTGATGGGAACCACCCGGATGAAGTGCTCAGGTTCGCCCTCT
>JAJKHX010000010.1 GCA_021154785.1 Nocardiopsis sp. | reverse complement strand
CCGGTCGCCGGGTCGATCAGGGTCGTGTCGTGGTACTCCCAGCCCGGCTGGTTCTCCTCCGAGCCGCGGTGGTGGTCCACGGTGATCACCGGCTGCCCGGCCGCGCGGGCGGCGGCAGCCAGGTAGATGGTGGACTTGCCGCAGTAGGTGCCGACCTCGAGGACCGGTCCGCGGCTCGCGTAGCGCGCGGCCGCGGCGAACAGGGCCAGCCCCTCCGGGCCGGGCATGAAGCCGGTGGCCGCCTCGGCCGCCTTGAGCAGCTCAGGATCCACTCGTTGCTCCTTTTCACGATTCTTGGTCGTTACGATCCGAGATAGGCCAGCCCCCCGATCAGGCCAGCTGTCCCAGCCGCTTCAGGGCCGCGGTCAGCACGTCGGGCTGCTTGCAGAAAGCGAACCGGACGTGGCTGCGGGCCCGCTCGGGGTGGTCGTAGAAGATCGCGGTCGGGATGGCGACCACGCCGGCCCGGTCCGGCAGCTGGCGGCAGAACTCCACCCCGTCGGAGTAGCCCAGGCTCCTGATGTCGGCGGTGACGAAGTAGGTGCCCTGCGGCGGGTAGACGGTGAAGCCGATCTCGTCCAGGCCCGCGCACAGCAGGTCGCGCTGGGCGATGAGGTCGTCTTTCAGCTTCGCGTAGTAGGCGTCCGGGAGCGCGAGGGCCTGCGCCACCGCGTACTGGAACGGGCCGCTGCTGACGAACGTGAGGAACTGCTTGGCCGTCTTCACCGCGGTGACCAGCTCGGGGGTGGCCTTGACCCAGCCGACCTTCCAGCCGGTGAAGGCGAACGTCTTGCCGGCCGAGCTGGCCGACACCGTGCGCTCGCGCATCCCCGGGAACTGGACGATCGGCACGTGCTCGACGTCGAAGGCCAGGTGCTCGTAGACCTCGTCGGTGACGACGAGCAGGTCGTGCTCGACGGCTAGCTTGGCGATGGCGGCCAGCTCGTCGCGGTCGAAGACCGTGCCGGTCGGGTTGTGCGGGCTGTTCAGCAGGATCAGCCTGGTCTTCGTGGTGATGGCTTTTTTCAGCTCGTTGATGTCGGGGCGGAAGCCCGGCGCGCGCAGAGTGACCGGGACGCGGACGCCGCCGGCCATGGCGATGTTGGCCGCGTAGGAGTCGTAGTAGGGCTCGAACGCGATCACCTCGTCGCCCGGCTCGACCAAGGCGAGCATGGCGGCGGCGATCGCCTCGGTGGCACCCGCGGTGACCAGGATCTCGGTGTCCGGATCGAAGCTCTGGCCGTAGAACCGCTGGTCGTGCGCGGCGATGGCCTGGCGCAGCTCCGGTACGCCCGGGCCGGGCGGGTACTGGTTGCCGCGGCCGGCCAGGATGGCGTCGGCCGCCGCCTGGGCGACCTCGGCCGGCCCGTCCCGGTCGGGGAAGCCCTGGCCGAGGTTGATGGATCCGGTCGCGACCGCCCGGGCCGACATCTCGGCGAAGATCGTCGTGCCCAGGCCCTCGAGGCGCCGGTTCAGCAGTGGTCGTTCTTGGTTCACGAGCCCCATGACATCACGTGGCGGCGGGTTAGGCTGCACGGTATGCGAGTCGCGTTGTGTCAGATACCGGTCAGCTCACGGCCCGAGGTCAACTCCGGCCGGGTCAGGGACGCCTTGGGCGCGGCGGCGGCCCAGGGCGCCGACCTGGCCGTGTTCCCCGAGGCGACGCACGTCAGGTTCGGCTCGGACCTGCACGCGGCGGCGGAGCCGCTGGACGGCCCGTTCTGCTCCGGGCTGGCCGCCGCGGCCAAGCAGACCGGGGTGGCGCTGGTGGCCGGCGTGTTCGAGCCCGCGGCGGACGGCCGGGTCTACAACACCGCCGTCGCCTACGACGGGTCGGGCTAACTGGTCACCTCCTACCGCAAGCTGCACCTGTTCGACGCGTTCGGGCACCGCGAGTCCGAACAGGTCGCGCCGGGCTCCGGCCCGGTCGTGTGCACGCTGGCCGGGGTCCGGACCGGGCTGGAGATCTGCTACGACGTGCGGTTCGGCGAGCTGTCCCGGGCGCTGGCGGCCGGCGGCGCCGAACTGATCGTGCTGCCCGCCGCGTGGGCGGCCGGGCTGTTCAAGGAGGACCACTGGGTCACGCTGGTGCGGGCCCGCGCCATCGAGAACACCGTGTGGGTCGCGGCCGTGGGGCAGGTCCCCGACCCGGACGAGCGGCCCACCCGGGCCGCGACCGGCGTGGGACGCAGCATGCTGGTGGACCCGCTCGGCGTGGTCCGGGCCGACCTGGGCCCTTCCGCGGGTATCACGGTCGCCGAGGTCGACACCAGCCTGATCGCCACCGTCCGCGCTACCCTGCCCAGCCTGGCCAACCGGCGCGACGACGTCTTCGGGCCGCCCGCCCCCGTCCGCGAGGCCTAGCGGCATCTCCTTTCGTACGGGTGTACGTATTTTCATGATCGCGAGGACTTTTATATCAAAAAACGTAGTAAATCCTTCGCGATCATGGGCATTCCCACGCGATGCGGGGCGGGTGTGGTTGCGGAGACGGATGGGCTCGCTGGCGGGGCGGCCTACCGGGCGGGGCCGCCGGGCGGGTCGCCGGAATCACCGGGCGGGGGCGCTGGGATTAGCGGATGGGGGCTTGCCAGAAGACGGGTTGCTCGGCGGTGGGTGAGGCGGAGAAGCCGACACCGGTCAGGGTGCTGCCGGTGGCGGTGAGGCTGGTGATGGCCTGGATGCCCGGGCCGGTCAGGCCCTGGCCGGCGGGCTCGGCCGCGCGCCAGGCGGAGCCGTTCGGGGACGTCCACACGACCACGTTCTGGTGGCCGGGAGTGCGGCCGAAGGTGCCGGCGGCGGTGAACGTGCGGCCGGCCGTGGTCAGCGCGGTGACCGCAGTCAGGCCGACGGGGCCCGGGAGCGCCGAGGAGGTCCAGGTGGCGCCGCCGTTGGCCGAGCTGGCCGCGAACGGCACCGTCCGGCCGGCGGCGGTGACGGCGGTGCCCACGGCAGCCACGGTCCGGCCGAGGCTGGTGACGTGCTCGAGCATGGCCCGGGTCACGCCCGCCGGGAGCGGCAGGTCCGCCTGCCGCCAGCTCTGGCCGTCGGCCGAAGTCCAGGCCGAGGGCCGGCTGCCGTGCGCACCCACGGCCACGAAGCCGGCCTGGCCGGCCGTGACGGCCAGCATCTGCCGGGTGCCGGTGCCGTCCAGCGCGCCGGCCGAGCCGTCCCCAGCCCGCTGCCAGCCGGTCAGGGCCGCCGACCACCAGGCCGCGGCGACGACCCGGACCGACGTCACCCGGCCGCCTTGCACCTGCTTGATCCGCTGGTAGCCGACGATGACCGCACCGCGCTGATTCGCCGCCACCGCCTGGGTGAACAGCCCGGTTCCGGCGAAGGTCCGCTCACCGTCGGCCGCCTGCCAGTTAGCGGCGTCGGCCGAGACCACGACGACCGGGTGCTGGGCAGCGCTCGCGGTGACGCCGCCCACGGCGAGCCAGCCCATCGGGGCGTGCGTCACGCTCGTCAGCTGCTGTGTCCCCGGACGGCTGAGCACCATCGGGCTGGCGCCGGTGGCGCGGTTCCACGAGCTGCCGCCGTCGGCCGAGGTCCATGCGGCGGGAAGGCCGTTGGCGCTGCCCACCGCGACCTGGGTGCTGCCCTGGGCGGCGACGGCGTTGACCGCTTCCTGCGCCTGGGTGGCGCCCGGGATCTTGGTGAGGTCCACGCGCTCGGGGACGCCGCCGGTACTGGTCAGGACGAGCACCGGCTGGCGGGTGTCCGGACCCGGACTGCTCCCGGTGGTAGCCACGGTGCCGTCCGGGACCAGGGTCAGGCCGGAGACCGCTTCCGACCCGGCGCCGCCGAACGGGCGGGCCTGACGCCAGGTCTTGCCGTCCGCGGTGACGAAGGCGGTCAGCGGCCCGTTCTGCGCCCCGGCGGCTCCGGTCTGCCCGGTGACGGCGGCGCCGGCCAGGCCTCCGTTCGCCAGCTGGGCGGTAAAGCCCGACGAGGTGGAGAGGGTGGCCTTGAACGTGTAAGCAAGGCCGTTCGGTGAATAGAAGGCGTCGACGGCGCGATGGTGGGCTACGGAGGCCGGCCGGAGCAGGACGAACCCGCTGTTGACGGCGGCCACGCCGGCCACCTGCGGCCGCGCGCCCGGCCCGGCCGCCGAACCGGTGACGGGCGCCCAGGTCGAGCCGCCGTCGCTGCTCAGCCAGGCGGCGCCGGCCCGGACCTTCGACTTACCCGTGAGCACGTCGCCGGCGATCAGGATCAGTTTCCCGGACGCGGCCGCGTACCTGACGTTCAGGGCGCGCCCCGCGCCCAGGTGCAGCCGGGCCGCGTCCAGCCGCTGCCAGCTGGTCCCGTTGGCCGACAGGAAGATCACCGGGGTGGACTTGGCCTGGTCGCCGCCGGGCACGTTGGCGCCCGCGGCGATGAAGCCCGCTGCCGTCCGCTGCACCGCGTTGATCTGATCGCCCGGGGCCAGCGGCATCCCGTTGCCAGGGGCCAGCGTCCAGGTCCGGCCGTCTGGGCTGGTCCAGATCGAGCCGGGACCGAGCGCAATCCAGGCGCCCTGGCCGCCGGCCACGAAGGTGGCCGCGTGCCCGGGCGGCGGCACCCCGCCGTCCGCCGCCCTGACCGCCCCCAGCGTCCAGCTGCGGCCGCCGTCGGCCGACACGAAGAACTGAGCGCGCGCGATGCGGGCGCCGGCCTGCGACCCGACCGCCACCACCTCGTTGCCGACGTTCGTCACCTGGCCCAGCGTCTGGGTGATGCCACGGGCGCTCGCGGCCACCGTGAAGTCGTGGCCCGCGAGCGTCGCGGGCGGGAAGCCGAGAGCGGCCACGGACGGGGCGGGTCCCGCGTTGCCGCTGTTCACGCCGGTTAGCACCACGACGGCGACACCGAAGACGACCATGGCGAGGATCGGGATCGCCACCCGGACCCCCCAGCCGCGGAACTGCAGGCCGGCCATGAACTCCCGGGACCAGCGGCGCTTGACCGGCTCGGGCACCAGCGAACGGACGAGCCTGGTCCACTCGGCGCCGGCCGCCTTCACGTCGGGCCGAGCCCGGCCGCGGTCGGTGACGACCTGGCGCGGAGGGCGCGGGCGGGTGGGGTGCGGGCCGGAGTCAGGGGTGAGGGCCGGCTGCGGGCCGGTGCGGGAGGGGGCGGTCCGGAAGGACGCGGACCCCAAGGGCGCGGTAGCCGCCGGCGGAGCGCTCATCGGAGGGGGGCTCACCGGGCGGGGGCCGGACGGGTGGCGGCTGGGCGGAGCGGGCGGGGCTTCGCCGGGCCAGGCCTGCGGTGGCACGGGCAGCGGCTGGCTCACCGTCGGCGTGTACCGGAACCGCCGCGGCTGGCTGGGCGCCTCGGGTGACCCGCTGTCCCGCACGACGTCCCGGGGTCCGCTGTCCCGCAGGACGTCCCGGGGGCCGGGGTCGCGCAGGACCGCCTGGGGGCCGGGGTCGCGCAGGACCGCCTGGGGGCCGGGGTCGCGCAGGACCGCCTGGGGGCCGGTGTGGCGGGGATCCGGCGGCGGAACGGGACGCGGGCGGGGTTCTCCGGTCCAGGCGGGGCGGCCGGGCTGGGCGGCTGGCGGTCGCTCCGCGACCTGGCCGGGCTGGGGGACTGGCGGTCGCCCCGGGACCTGGCCGGGCCGGGAGCGGCGGCCCTCGAACTCGAACCCGGGCGGGGACCCGCGCCACTGATCGGGGCTGACCGGCTGCGGGCCGGACGGATGGGGTGCGACCGGGTGCGGGCCGGACGGATGGCGGCTGACCGGGTGCGGGCCAGAGGGGACGCGCGGCAGCGGACCCGTGCCCGCCGGATCCGGGCCGGACGGGACGCGCGGCAGCGGGCCGGTAGCGCGCGGATCAGGGCGACGCGGATCAGGGCCGCGAGGGGAGATGCGCGGCAGCGGTCCCGTATCGCGCGGGTCCGGGCCGCGGGAGGGGATGCGCGGCAAAGGGCCGGTGGCGGCGCGGGGAGCGGGACCGGCGGTGCGGGGCGGGGAGCTGGAAGGGGCACGCGACGACCGTGAGCGCGCGGGACCCGGTGGGTCCCAGGCGCCGTCAGCCTCGGGATGGCCGTTCAGTTCCCTGGTCACCTGTGCCTTGCCGTCGAAAGGATGGCTCCCGGGAGAAAGCGCGGCAAGCAGGGCTTAAGCCCGGAAACCGGATGCCATTGCCGCTGATGGTACCGGCCGGCACCGGGCGGGACAGGGACTTTCCGCACGCCGTAAGCAGTACTGAAGCTCACGGGCTGATCCCGGGCGGCGCGTGACCCAGGCCACAGCGGTATCGCCGAGTGCCTGAAGTGCTTCAGGCGCTGGCCCGGACGACGCCGGGTAACCTAAGGGCCAGAGGTAAACCAGCGATTTCACACCTCCGGAAGAAGGTTTGACGGTAGATGTCCGCCGTGTCTTCTGGGTCACCGCAGGGTAGCGCGGATGTCCGCGAACCCGTAGCGTCTCGAGAGCCCGGGTCAACACACCAGCCAGCCAGCGCACCGCAGCACGGATCCGGACTGGATCCCGCCGCGGGACAAGCCGACTTCGGCGCCAACGAATGGCTGGTCGAGGAGCTCTATCAGCGCTATCTAGCGGACCCGGGTTCGGTGGACCGGGCGTGGTGGAGTTTCTTCGCCGACTACCAGCCGACCCTCCAGAACGGGACGGGCCCGCAGCCGGTGCTCACCCGCACCGCCGCGGCCCAGGCCGCACCGGCCCCGGCGGCCGCGCCGCCAGCGCCTGCGCCTGCATCTCCGGACGCGGGCCAGGCCGCACCGGCCCAGCAGGCTCCGCCGGCACCGTCCGCTACCCCGGTGCCGGCTCCGGGTGCCGCGGCCGCCCCGGCCGCTCCCACGCCCCCGCTGGCTCCGCCTGCTCCCCCGAGCCCACCCGAAGGCACCGAGGTCAGCAGGCTGCGCGGGGCCGCCGCGCGGACCGTCATCAACATGACGGCCAGCCTGGCCGTGCCCACCGCGACCAGCGTCCGCGAGATGCCGGCCAAGCTGCTGATCGACAACCGGATCGTGATCAACAACCACCTGCGCCGCGGCCGCGGCGGCAAGGTGTCGTTCACCCACCTGATCGGCTACGCGGTGGTGGCGGCGCTCAAGGCGCTGCCGGAGATGAACGAGTCCTACGCCGAGGAGAACGGCAAGCCGGCCATCGCCCGGCCCGACCACATCAACCTGGGCCTGGCCATCGACGTGCGCACGGCCGACGGCGGCCGGCAGCTGCTGGTGCCGAGCCTCAAGGCGGCCGAGGAGATGGACTTCCGCCAGTTCTGGACGACCTACGAGGACGTGGTGCGCCGGGCCCGGTCGGGCAAGCTCGGGGTGGCTGACTTCCAGGGCACCACCGCGACGATCACCAACCCGGGCACGATCGGGACCGTCCACTCGGTGCCGCGGCTGATGCCCGGCCAGGGCGTCATCGTCGGCGTCGGCGCGATGGAGTACCCGGCGGCCTACCAGGGGGCCTCTGAGGAGACCCTGGCCCGGCTGGCGGTCAGCAAGTCGGTCGCGCTCACCTCGACCTACGACCACCGGATCATCCAGGGCGCCCAGTCAGGCGACTTCCTGCGCAAGATCCACCAGCTGCTGCTCGGCGAGGACGGCTTCTACGACGAGATCTTCGCCGCGCTCCGCATCCCGTACGAGCCGGTCCGCTGGGTCAGGGACTTCCCCTACGGCCACGAGGACGACGTCGCCAGGTCCGGGCGGGTGCAGGAGCTGATCCACGCCTACCGGGTACGCGGGCACCTGATGGCCGACACCAACCCGCTCGAGGTCACCCAGCGCAAGCACCCCGACCTGGACATCAACCTGCACGGGCTGACCCTGTGGGACCTGGAGCGGGACTTCCCGACCGGCGGGTTCGGCGGGAAGCCGCGGATGAAGCTGCGGGACATCCTGGGCAAGCTGCGCGACGCGTACTGCCGCACGGTCGGCACCGAGTACATGCACATCCAGGACCCCGAGGAACGCCACTGGCTGCAGGAACGGATCGAGATCCCGCATCCCCGCGCCGAACACGACGAGCAGATCCGCATCCTGTCCCGGCTCAACGTGGCCGAGGCGTTCGAGATGTTCCTGCAGACGAAGTTCGTCGGCCAGCGCCGGTTCTCCCTGGAGGGCGCGGAGTCCCTGATCCCGCTGGTGGACGCGGTGCTGACCGAGGCGGCCCAGGCTCACCTCGACGAGGCCGTGATCGGGATGGCCCACCGGGGCCGGCTGAACGTGCTGGCCAACATCGTGGGCAAGTCCTACGGGCAGATCTTCAAGGAGTTCGAGGGGAACCTGGACCCCAGCAGCGCGCAGGGCTCCGGTGACGTCAAGTACCACCTCGGCGCGGACGGCACCTTCCGCGCACCGGACGGCTCCACGATCCCGACCTCGCTGGTGGCCAACCCCAGCCACCTGGAGGCGGTGGACCCCGTCCTGGAGGGCGTCGTCCGGGCCAAGCAGGACGTCATCGACAAGGGCGAGCCCGGCTTCACCGTGCTGCCCGTGCTCATCCACGGCGACGCCGCGTTCGCCGGGCAGGGCGTGGTGGCCGAGACACTGAACCTGTCGCTGCTGCGCGGCTACCGCACCGGCGGCACCGTGCACATCATCGTGAACAACCAGGTGGGCTTCACCACCGCCCCGCAGTACTCGCGGTCCAGCGTGTACGCGACCGACGTCGCCCGGATGATCCAGGCGCCGATCTTCCACGTCAACGGCGACGACCCCGAGGCCGTGGTGCGGATCGCCCGGCTGGCTTTCGATTACCGGCAGGCGTTCAAGAAGGACGTCGTCATCGACATGATGTGCTACCGCAAGCGGGGGCACAACGAGACCGACAACCCGTCGTTCACCCAGCCGCTCATGTACGACCAGGTCGAGGCCAAGCGCTCGACCAGGAAGGTCTACACCGAGTCGCTGATCGCCCGCGGCGACATCACCATGGAGGAGGCCGAGGCGGCGCTGCGCGATTACCAGCAGCAGCTCGAGCGGGTCTTCACCGAGACCAGGGACGCGGCCGACCGCCCGGCCGAGCCGGGCAGCGTGCTGCCGCCCGAGCCCGAGGATCGCCCGGTCAACCACCAGGCGGTGCCGACCGCGGTATCCGCCGAGGTGGTCAAGCGGATCATCGACACCCAGGTCAACCTGCCCGCCGACTTCACCCCGCACCCGCGGCTCAAGCCGCTGCTGGACCGGCGTCCGGTGATGCGCGAGGAAGACGCGATCGACTGGGCCACCGGCGAGCTGCTGGCGATGGGCGCGCTGATCCTGGACGGGCACCCGGTGCGGCTGGTCGGCCAGGACACCAGGCGCGGCACCTTCGGCCAGCGGCACGCGGTGCTGGTGGACCGGCACACCGGCGCGGACTACACGCCGCTGAAGCAGCTCGAGTCGGGCGCCGCGAAGTTCTTCGTGCACGACTCCCTGCTGTCCGAGTTCGCCGCGATGGGCTTCGAGTACGGCTACTCGCTGGCCCGCCCGGACGCGCTGGTCTGCTGGGAAGCCCAGTTCGGTGACTTCCTCAACGGCGCCCAGACGATCATCGACGAGTTCATCAGCTCCGGTGAGCAGAAGTGGGGCCAGCGTTCCGGCGTGGTCCTGCTGCTGCCGCACGGCTACGACGGCCAGGGCCCGGACCACTCCTCGGCCCGGATCGAGCGGTTCCTGTCGCTGTGCGCGCAGGACAACATGACCGTGGCCACGCCGACGTCGCCGGGGAACTACTTCCACCTGCTGCGCTGGCAGGGCCTGTCCGGCCGGCACAAGCCGCTGATCGTCTTCACCCCGAAGTCCATGCTGCGGCTGAAGGCGGCCGCCTCGGCGGTGAGCGAGTTCACCAGCGGGTCGTTCCGGCCGCTGATCGGGTCGGTGCAGGAATCGGACGCCGCGGTCCGCCGGGTCCTGCTGTGCTCCGGGAAGATCTACTACGACCTGGCCGCCCGGCGCGAGCAGGCCGGCGCGACCGGGGTCGCGATCGCCCGGGTCGAGCGGCTGTACCCGCTGCCGGTCTCCGAGCTGTGCGCGGAGCTGGCCCGGTATCCGCAGGCCGAGTCGGTGACCTGGGTCCAGGAGGAGCCGGCCAACATGGGCGCCTGGCCCACCTTCGCGCTGAAGCTCCCGCGGGTGCTAGGCCGCGAGGTCGGCGTGCTGTCGCTGCCGGCCAGTTCGGCCCCCGCGGCCGGGTCGGCCAAGACGCACGCCGCCACCCACCGGGAGATCATCGAGACGGCCATCCCCGCGGAGCACTAGATGTACTTCACCGACCGCGGCATCGAGGAACTCGAGGAGCGGCGCGGCCAGGACCAGGTCTCGATGGCCTGGCTGGCCGGCCGGCTCCGCGACTTCGTCGACCTCAACCCTGAGTTCGAGACGCCCATCGAGCGGCTGGCCACCTGGCTGGCCCGGCTCGACGACGAAGAGGACTAAACAACAAGACCTTTACCCCGAACGAGCCGGGCATCCCGCCCCGGCACCCGCCATGCCATCACAGCCCCCAGTCGCGATACATCTTGACTTTGGAAAAATGAGATATATCGTTAGGTGTACTGGACGGGCTTACGGGAAGGACAGGTGGAATGCCGATGGGCGGGATCTCGCACTGGACGGTCGATAGTCCGACGACGATGGAGTTCGACGGCGTAACCGCGCTTCGCGTCCGGCTCGTCAGCGGCTCGGTGGCGGTGCTCGCCGCCGAGGGGACGTCCTCGCTCGAGGTGTCCAGCATCGAGGGCGATCCGCTCCAGGTGACCTTCGAGAACGGCCTGCTCACCATCGCGCACGAGAACCTGAGCTGGGACGGCCTGCTGAAGTGGCTGCGGCCCCAGCGGCACGCCGCCACGGTGACGGTGAGCGTCCCGCGGAAGTGCCCGGCTCAGGTCGGCGTGGTCAACGCGGCCGCCGTGGTGTCCGGCATCGGCTCGCGGACTTCGGTCAAGAGCGTCTCCGGGGGGATCACGCTGGACGGCGTGGCCGGCGAGGTGGATGCCAACACCGTGTCCGCGCCGCTGGAGGCGCAGGGGATCAACGGCCGGCTCAACTTCAGCACGGTGTCCGGCGACCTGACGCTCGCGGACGGCTGGGTGGAGCGCCTGGACGCGAACGCGGTGAGCGGCGACGTGACCGCGGACGTGGACCTCGACCCGCTGGGCGGGATGAACGTGACCACGGTGTCAGGCGAGGTCATGCTCCGGCTTCCCGCCGAAGCCGACGCTCAGGTAAACCTGCACTCGGTTTCCGGTGACGTGCGGAGCGAATTCGCGGAGCTGAGGCGATCCTCGGCTCCGGCGTCTCGTAGCGTTAGCGGTAGCCTTGGCGCCGGCTCAGGACATGTGTCCGTCACTACCATGTCCGGCCGGGTCATGCTGCTGCGACGCGCCGGGTCACCTGACCCGCGAACGGATCGGCGGCCTGATAATGAGAATGAGATGGAAGGCGAGGCCAGTTGAGTCCGGTATTCCGCCATGGCAGCCTCCGGCTGTACCTGCTGCGGCTTCTCGACGAGGAGCCCAGGCACGGCTACGAGGTCATCCGGCTGCTGCGCGACCGGTTCATGGGCGTCTACTCGCCCTCGCCCGGCACGATCTACCCGCGGCTGGCCCGGCTCGAGGAAGAGGGCCTCGTCACGCACGACGAGGTTGACGGCCGCAAGGTCTACCGCATCACCGAGGCCGGCCGCGAGGAACTGCGCAGCCGCAGCGACGAGCTCGACGAGCTCGAGGAAGAGCTGTCCGCCTCGGTCAGTGACATCGTCCGCGAGGTCAGGGAAGACGTCAGGCAGACCGTGCGCAGCCTGCGCGAGGAGCTGACCTGGGCCGCCCGTGAGTCCCGGCGGATGGGCAAGGAGATGGCCTCCGACGTCCGCGAGCAGGCCCGGCAGGCCCGCGACGAAGCGCGGGAGCAGGCCCGGCAGGCCCGCGACGAGGCCCGCGAGCAGGCCCGGCAAGCCAAGGAGCAGGCTAAGGACCAGGCCCGGCAAGTCCGGGACGAGGTCCGCGGGCCGAGCGACAGTGCTCCCGGGCAGCCTGACGGAGCGGCCGGGCAGCCTGACGGGGCGGCCGGGCAGCCTGACGGGGCGGCCGGGTCGCGCGCCGGGG
>JAJKHX010000009.1 GCA_021154785.1 Nocardiopsis sp. | reverse complement strand
CGCCCGTCCCGACGCCGCCCGCTGCGTCCCCTGCCAGGCCAAGTGGGCCAAGCGCCACCGTTAGGTGGATGGCCACCTGGGCTTGCTGGCCGAGATCACCAGCTGGGCGCCGAGGGAGCCGTCGGACTTGGCGGCGAGCTCGGCCCGCAGCAGCTTGGGCAGGCCGCCGGGGTCGCGGCGCAGCCAATGCGTCACCACCGACTCGGCCAGCACCGTCCGCGAGCGGATCCAGTTGACCCGCAGGCCCGCCCCGGCGAACAGCTCACGCGCCTGGTCCGGACCGAAGCACCTGGTGATCGTGCCATCCGGCCACGGCACCAGCACCACCTCGGCGTGCGGCAGGTCGACCAGGTGCGCCCAGTGATGCTGGTCGGCCAGCACGGCCATGCCCAGCACCAGCGAGTCGACGCAGGCGAGTACCCGCCCGGCCGGGCGCAGCACGCGGGCGATCTCGGCGACCATCGCCTCGGCGGCCAGGTGCACCGACAGCGCCCGGTCGTCCGCCAGGACGCCGTCCGCGCAGCCGTCAGCCAGGAAGGCCAGCTGCGACGCGTCGGCCACCACCGGCGTGATCTTTCCCGGTAGCTCCCTGACGGGGGACCGCGGCTCCGGCGCGCCGGCCACGCGGATGACGGTGTGCCCGGCCTGGGCGGCCAGCTCGGCCGCATGGGTACGGGGACCGGACACGTCGACGAGCAGGTGGCGGCCGGTGGGCAGCCACTGTTTCAGCTGGGCTCTGGCCACCGCGTCGTAGAACTGCCAGTAAGCGGGGGACTGGTCGGTATCCGGCGCGAGAATTGCGCTGGCCGCATGCTGCACGGGCCGAACTCCTGACTCGGCGCCGTTGGTCCCAGGTCACTGACTGAGGGCGCTGTCGCGGGCGCCTGAAACCTGATCATTCCCGGCTTGGCGGGAGCTTAAGCCGGCCAGTTGCATCGTTCGTGCGGGGCGTCGCGGAATGACCGGGTGTGCCGTCGTGTTGAACGCGGCATGGCAGTCACTGCGCCACCTCTAGGCATGCTGACGGAACCTCCGGACTCCGGCACGGTATCCTCCCGCACATACGGTTCGCACTCCGGCGGGCCGGTGCCGTATTTCCTCAAGGAGGTGGGTCCCGTTCCGGAGACCCTCGAAGAGCGCGGTGAGCGCTTCGAGCAGGAGGTGCTGCCCTTCCTGGACCAGCTGTACTCCGCTGCGCTTCGGATGACCCGCAACCCGGCGGACGCGGAAGACCTGGTGCAGGAGACCTTCGCCAAGGCTTACGCGTCGTTCCACCAGTTCCAGCAGGGCACCAACCTGAAGGCCTGGCTGTTCCGGATCCTCACGAACACCTTCATCAACACGTACCGCAAGCGCCAGCGTGAGCCGCAGCGTTCCGGTGCGGAAGAGGTGGAGGACTGGCAGCTGGCGCGGGCGGCCTCGCACACCTCGGGCGGCCTGAAGTCGGCCGAGGCCGAGGCGCTGGAGCGGCTGCCGGACTCGGACATCAAGGAAGCGCTGCAGGCGCTGCCCGAGGAGTTCAGGATCGCGGTCTACCTGGCCGACGTGGAAGGCTTCGCGTACAAGGAGATCGCGGACATCATGGAGACGCCGATCGGGACCGTGATGTCCCGCCTGCATCGCGGCCGCCGCCAGCTGCGGGACATGCTCTCCGATTACGCATCCGATCGCGGGATGGCGCGGACCGGTTCAGACGCCGGGGAGGAAGGGCGATGAGCTGCGGGAAGCCTCACGAGACCCCGTGTACCGAGGTACTCGACCGGGTCTACGGCTACATCGACGGCGAGATAAGCGAGCTGGACTGCGCCAAGATCAAGCAGCACCTCGACGAATGCGGGCCTTGCCTGCGCGAGTACGGGCTTGAGGAAGCGGTCAAGAAGCTGGTGCAGAAGCACTGCCGCTGTGACCCGGCGCCGGCCGAGCTGCGGGCCAAGGTCCTCATCCGGATCAGGGAAGTCCGCGCGACTATCGAGTTCGCCGAGTAGCGAATACCGGGTTCGCAGCGTAACCACCCTCGCCCCCCGGCGATTCCTATTTGCCACGACTTGCGGCAAATGCGCAGGCTGCGCCCATCGTGATTGCTCATCGTTACGACAGCGCTCACTCTCTGTTTACAATGAGATTTGGGCCTGCGCGAACGTCTGCGCTCGCGTTATCCTGTGGTTGAACGATTACAACACGGGTGCGGCGAACTCGATTCGCCCCTGAGGGAGGTCCGCCTCATGCATACAGGCGGTGACGTCGAAGCTAGTCGGCGCGCGTTCTTCACGGTCGCGTACGACGAGTTGGGCGCCCGCGGCGTGGCTTGGGGCTGAGGTCACCAGTCCAGGTCCGCGGCGTACCTACTCCTGACTGCGAGGGGGAAGTTTGGGCAAGCTCTCGCGGGTCGCACTGCTCTACATCGGTGCGGTGGCCGTCACCGCCGCCGTACTCGTAGCCAGGGGGCCGTTCACCGGCCTGAAGTGGCAGTACGTCGTTTTCCTCGGGATCCTCGTCATTGTCACCGAATCGAGGGCGACGCAACTCCGTAAAGGGCAGCTGAGCTGGTCTTCCAGTTCGGCCGCGATGCTTGCCTCGGTAGTACTGGCCGGGCCGGCCGGCGCCGCCATTGTCGGTGCCTGCACCGCAATGGGCCTGCGCCGCGGCCCGCACATCCTGCAGCGCGTTTTCAATACCTCGATGTACGCGCTCAGCGCCTACCTGGCCGGCCGCGTTTTCATCGCCCTCGGCGGCCACGTCGGCCTGCCGAACGAGAACTCCTTTCCTGACATCATCGCGCCGTTCGCCGGCGCGGCCCTGATCCTCGTCGCGGCCAACCACGGGCTGCTCAGCGGCGTGCTCTGGCTGACCAGGAGCAAGGACCGGACGCCCGCCAGCACCCTCGGGGTCGGCCTGAGCGCCCGGCTGCTGCTGTCCGACCTCGGCTACGCGGCCTACGGGCTGCTGATGGCCGCGCTGTGGAGCGTAGTCGGCTTCTTCGCCCCGCTGCTGGTACTGATCCCGCTGTTCGTCGCCCGCTGGGCCATCACGCAGTTCGCCGAGCAGCAGAAGTCCTACGAGGCCACGGTGGGCGCGCTGTGCCAGGCCGTGGAGACCAAGGACTTCTACACCCGCGGGCACAGCGACCGGGTCTCGCGCGGTTCGGTCATGATCGCGCAAGAGATCGGCATGCGGGGCGAGCGGGTCGAGGCGATCAGGTACGCGGGCATGCTGCACGACGTGGGCAAGCTCGGTGTCCCCACCAAGGTCCTGCAGAAGACCGGGAAGCTGACCGAGGAGGAGTACGCGGCCATCCAGCTGCACCCGATGCGCGGGCTCGACATCGTGCGGGAGATCGGGTTCCTGGACGAGGCGCTGGCCGGGATCATGCACCACCACGAGCGGATCGACGGGCGCGGCTACCCGATGGGCCTGGCCGGGCACGAGATTCCCGAGTTCGCCCGGGTGCTGGCGGTCGCCGACGCCTTCGACTCGATGACCTCCAACCGGTCCTACCGCGGCGCCCGCCCGGTCGCCGAGGCGATCGAGGAACTCAGGAAGTGGTCGGGCACCCAGTTCGACCCGGCGTTCGTGGACGCCTTCGTGGCCGCGCTCAACCGCGAGGGCTGGCCGCGCCCCGAGCCGCCGGTGCTGGCGTCCGACGACCTGACCGCCGTCACCGCCCAGGATCACGACGACCCCGGTGCGCCCCTCCGGGTGATCGACAGCCTGTAGACCTGATGACCTCGAGACGACACGAACTGCGACGGTACCCCTGGCAGGTACGGGATTCCGGTCAGCTGCTGCTGGTCGCGGCGGCCGGGGTGTGGCTGGTGGCCGCGGTGGCGCAGACCGCGGCCGAAGGCCTGAAGGACCCGCGGATCGCGATCGCGTTCGGCGCGCTGATCGCGTTCGGCGAGCTGCTGCGGCTCAACCTGCCCGGCGACCGGGAAACTGCCCCGATCGGGTTCGCGGGCGCGCTCGCCTACGCCCTGCTCATCCGGGTCGGCACCCATGTCGTCCAGCTCAGCGCCGAGCAGGTGGTGACCGTCGCCACCATCGGCATGATCATCGGCGCGCTGCCGCATCTGGCCGTGGGCCGGCCGGCCCGGGTGAGCGGCATGGCCGCCCGCCTGCTCTGCGTCGCCTGCGTCGCCTACATCTTCCGGCCGCTGGCCGGGAACAGCACCCTGGACCGGAACTGGGGCCTGGCCTTCACGCTGATGACCTCGCTGGCCGTGCTCGCGCTGCTGCTCGAGGCGGTGCTCACCGCGCTGCTCCGGGTGGACGAGCAGCAGGCCCGGTTCCGGGTCGCGCTGGTGGACGAAATGCGCGTCCAGCTGCCGCTGGGGGCGGCGGTGGGAGCCTCGGCGCTGCTCATCGCGTTCGCGGCCGAGGTGATGGGGCTGTACTCGCTGGCCGTGTTCACCGCGCCGCTGCTCGTCACCCAGGTCGCCTTCCGCCGGTACGCCGGGATCCGCGCCACCTACCTGCAAACCGTGCGGGCCCTGGCCAAGGTGACCGAGATCGGAGGCTACGTCGAAGCCGGTCATTCCGAACGAGTGAGCCGTCTCGCCGTCGCCATCGGCCGCGAGCTGGGCATTCACGAGCCGCAGTTGCTCGAGCTCGAATATGCCGCCCTCATGCACGACATCGGCCAGCTCTCACTGCGTGACCCGATCCCCGGCGGGGCCACCGTCCTGGTGTCCCGGCCGGACCAGCAGCGCATCGCCGAGCTGGGCGCCGACGTGATCCAGCAGGCCCAGGTGCTCGGTTCGGTGGCCGAGATCGTCCGCCGGCAGAACGAGCCCTACCGCGCCGTCGAGGGCGCCGTCAACGGCCACCCCGCCCCCGGCCACACCGCCGGCCGCCCCCCGCCCGGGTCACCGTCCCTCGGCTCGCCCTCTCCCGGACCGCCCCCGCCCGGACCGCCGCTGAGTAGCCGCATCATCAAGGCCGCCAACGCCTTCGACGACCTAGTCGGCAGCTCCCTCGACCCCGGCCGCGCCGCCGCCGCCGTCCAGCGCCTCCGCCTCGACACCGCCAGCGAATACGATCCCGCCACCGTAGAAGCCCTCAGCCGCGTAGTAAACCGCCGCTCGCTCCTTCTCTAACCCCCGCCGCCCCCTCCGGGGCCGCCCCCTGCCCCCATCCGGAGTCGGTGTGCCCCTGGCTACCTTCTTTGGTACCCGGTGCGCCACCGACCCCCTGCCTGGTGCGCCACCGACTCCCGGCCGCTCCCCACTGGGCTGGGCGGATGCTTGAATCGGTACTGGTGGCGAACCGGGGTGAGATCGCCAGGCGGGTGATACGGACGGCGCGCCGGATGAGGATCCGGGCGATCGCGGTGTACTCCGACGCCGACGCGGAACTGCCCTACGTGGCCGAGGCGGACGAGGCGGTGCACATTGGCCCGGCTCAGCCCGCCCGCAGTTACCTGGACGCCGCGGCGCTCATCGCCGCGGCCGCGAAGACCAATGCACAAGCCGTCCACCCGGGTTACGGCTTCCTCGCCGAGAACGCCGACTTCGCCCGCCAGGTGATCGCGGCCGGACTGACCTGGGTCGGCCCGTCCCCGGAGGCCATCGAGCAGATGGGCGACAAGATCCGGGCCAGGAACCTGATGGAACAGGCCGGGGTCCCGGTCTCGCCGGGCACCCGCGAGCCGGTGACCGACGTAGCCACCGCCGTCCTAGCGGCCGAACGAGTCGGGTATCCCGTCATGGTCAAGGCCGCCGCGGGCGGTGGCGGGATCGGGATGGGCGCCGCTGCCGATGAGGCAGCGCTCCGCAAGGCGTTCGAGACCGCCCGCTCACGCGCCGAGCGGTTCTTCGGCTCGCCCGAGATCTTGCTCGAGCGGTTCGTGGAGCGCGCCCGGCACGTCGAGGTGCAGATCCTCGGCCTAGCCGACGGGCGGGTCCTCGCCCTCGGCGAACGGGACTGCTCAGTACAGCGGCGGCACCAGAAGGTGGCTGAGGAGACGCCCTCACCCGGCGTCGGCGCCGCGCTGCGCGAGCGCATGCTGGCCGCCGCCGTCCAGGCCGGGGAAGCGGTCGGCTACCGCGGGGCCGGCACCGTCGAGTGCCTGGTGGACGCGGACGCGAGCGAGTTCGTCTTCCTCGAGATGAACACCCGCCTGCAGGTCGAGCACCCCGTCACCGAACTGGTCACCGGCCTCGACCTGATCGAGCAGCAGTTCCTGGTGGCCGCGGGCGAGCCGCCATCCTTCGACCCGGCCGCCGTGCGGCCCACCGGGCACGCCATCGAGCTGCGGATCTACGCCGAGGACCCGGTCCGGTTCCTGCCCGGCCCCGGCACCATCACCGAGTGGCAGGAGCCCGCCGGCGACGGCGTGCGCGTGGACGCCGGGTACCGGTCGGGTAACACGGTCACCCCGTTCTACGACCCGCTCATGGCCAAGCTCTGCGTCCACGGCGCCGACCGCGAGCAGGCGCTGGAGCGGGCCCGGGCGGCGGTGGCGGCCTTCCGCATCACCGGTCCGAAGACCAATCTGCCGTTCCACGCCGACCTGCTCACCAGCACGGAGTTCGTCAGCGGGGACTACGATACGTCACTGGTGAGCAAGCTGCGTCCCAGGTAACGACAAGAGGAGTCACCGGTGGCTGAGGTCCGCGCTGAGATGGTCGCGAACGTCTGGAAGGTGATCGCGGCCGAAGGCGATCACGTCGACGACGGCGACACCCTGGTCATCCTCGAGTCGATGAAGATGGAGATCCCGGTCCTGACCGAGGACCCGGGCACGGTCACCAAGATGCACGTCGCCGAGGGTGACGTCGTCCAGGAAGGCGACCTCATCGCCACCATCGGCTAACCGGCCGCCGGCCCAGCGCCCTCACACCCCGGTCGTCGAGCGCGGGTAGGCGATCTCCGGATCGGTGACCACGTTGACCAGGTACGGCACCCCGGAGTCGGAGGCGCGGCGCAGCGCGGGCCCGATGTCCCCGGGCGCGGTCACGAGCTCCCCGGCTCCGCCGAGGGCCCGCACCACCTCGTCGTAGCGGCACCCCGGCTGCAGGTCGGCGGCGACGTCGTAGCCGTACAGGGAGCGCATGGGATGCCGTTCCAGCCCCCAGCCGGCGTTGTTCCCGCAGACCATGACCACAGGCAGCCCGTGCCGGACCAAGGTGTCGGCGTCCATCAGCGAGAAGCCGGCCGCGCCGTCGCCGAGCAGCAGGACCACCTGGGCGGACGGCCGGGCGATGCGGGCCGCGATCGCGTAGCCGAGCCCGGTGCCCAGGCAGCCGAACGGCCCCGGGTCGAGCCATCCCCCCGGCCGGGCCGGCTCGACGTACTTGCCCGCGAACGAGACGAAGTCGCCGCCGTCCCCGATGACCACCGCGTCGTCGTCCAGGACCTTGAGCAGCTCGCCGTAGATGCGGGCCGGGTGCACCGGATCGGCCTCGCTGGCCAGCAGCGGCCCGTCGGCCGCCAGCGCGGCCTGGACCGCGTCGGCCAGGCCCGGAGCCCAGTCCGGATCGGCCCCGGCCGCCCCGGCCGCGGCCAGCGCGGTGAAGAACGCCGTCAGGTCACCGGCGGCCGACGCGGCCAGCGGGACGTGCGTCGCGATCCCGGCGGGGGAGTCGGCCACGTGCACCACCTGCGCCGGCGCCCCGTTAGGACCGAACGATCCGTACCCGAGCCGGAAGTCGAGCGGCGTCCCGGCCACGATGACCAGGTCGGCCTGGCGCAGCGCCGCCGACCGGGCCCGGGTCACCAGCAGTTCGTGGCCGCGGGGCAGCACGCCGCGGGCCTGCCCGTTGGCGATCACCGGCAGCCGCGACGCCTCCGCGAGTGACCGGGCCGCCTCCTCGGCACCACCCAGCCACACGTCGGAACCCAGGACCAGCACCGGACGGCGTGCGCCAGCGAGCAGCCCGGCGATCCGCTCGACATCGGCGGCTTCGGGAGCAGCTACCGGCAGCGGCCGCGAAGCCAGCCCTGGCGGCCGGTCCGCCTCGGCCTGGCCGTACAGCGCCTCGAGTGAGATGTCGAGGAACACCGGCCCGCGGTGCGCGCTCGTCGCCAGCCGGAACGCCTCGTCCACCGAACCAGCCACGCCCGCCGTCAGGTGCTCAGTCCAGGCGCGCTTGGTGACCGGGG
>JAJKHX010000008.1 GCA_021154785.1 Nocardiopsis sp. | reverse complement strand
GAGCGCGGCGATGATGAACGGGACCAGGGCGCGGAAGGCGCGGCCACGGTGGCTGATCGCGTCCTTGGCCTCGGCCGTCATCTCGGCCGTGGTCTGGTCGAAGCCGTCCGGCAGGAAGATGGGGTCGTAGCCGAAGCCGCCGCTGCCGCGCGGTTCCCGGATCAGCCGGCCCTCGACCTGTCCGGTCACCACCCATTCGCGGGCAGCGGGTCCCGGCACGACCAGGGCGGCGGCACAGGTGAACCGCGCACCGAGCCTGGCGTCGGGCACGTCGCCCACCTGGGCCAGGACCAGCTCGAGGTTGGCCCGGTCGTCGCCATGGCCGCCCGCCCAGCGGGCGGACAGCACGCCGGGCATGCCGTTGAGCGCGTCCACGCAGATCCCGGAGTCGTCCGAGACTGCGGGCAGGCCGGTGTAGGCGGCGATCGCGCGCGCCTTGAGCAGCGCGTTCGCCTCGAACGTGGCCCCGGTCTCCGGCACCTCGGGCGCGTCCGGGAACTCCTCGAGGCCGACCAGCTTGACCGCACCGCCGTGGTCCGCGGCGGCCAGGATACGAGCCAGCTCGCGCAGCTTGGCGGCGTTGCGGGTGGCCAGTACGACGACGTCAGCGGCCACGCGAATCACATCCGGCTGGGCGGGCCGTCCCCCGCCGGCGTAGCGTCCGGCCACCCGGCCGGCGATAAGGCCAGCGCGTCATGCTGCAGCCTGGTCAACTCGCCGCAGCCCGTCACGGCGAGGTCGAGGAGCTGATTGAGCAGGTCCCGGCTGAACGGCTCCTGCTCGGCGGTGCCCTGGATCTCCACGAAGTCGCCGCTGGCGGTGCAGACCACGTTCATGTCGGTCTGCGCGGCCACGTCTTCGGTGTAGCACAGGTCGAGCCGGGGCTCGCCGTCGATGATGCCGACGCTGACGGCGGACACCGAGGTGAGCAGCGGGTCGCCCTTGGTCCGCTTGCGGCCCTTGAGCCAGGCCACCGCCTCGGCCAGCGCGACGTAGCCGCCGGTGACGGCGGCCGTCCGGGTCCCGCCGTCGGCCTGGAGCACGTCGCAGTCGATGACGATGGTGTTCTCGCCCAGCGCCTTGTAGTCCACGCAAGCCCGCAGCGAGCGCCCGACCAGCCGGGAGATCTCGTGCGTGCGGCCGCCGAGGCGGCCCTTGACCGACTCGCGGTCGTTGCGGGAGTTGGTCGCCCGGGGCAGCATGGCGTACTCGGCGGTCACCCAGCCGAGCCCGCTGCCGCGCCGCCAGCGGGGCACGTCCTCGGTGACGCTCGCGGCGCACAGCACCCGGGTGCGGCCGAATTCCACCAGCACCGACCCCTCGGCGTGGTCGAGCCAGCCGCGGGTCAGCCGCACCGGCCGCAGTTCGGTGACGGATCGTCCGTCGGGTCGTGACATGCCGCCCAGCCTATCGGCCAGCCGGCGCTGGCAGGCCGGGGATCGCTGGCAAACCGGGGATCGCTGGCGGGCCCGGGATTCAGGTACCCGGCCCGAGCACCAGGCCGCTGGCGGCCAGCGACAGCCGCCCGTCGAACACGGTGGCCGCCTGCGCGAGCGTCTGCTCCCGGTCGTTCCACGGCACCAGGTGGGTGAGCACCAGCTGCCCGGCCCCGGCCCGGGCCGCGTGAGCGGCGGCCTGCCGCGCCGTCAGGTGCAGGTCAGGACGGTCATCTTGCCCGTCGAGGAACGACGCCTCGCACAGCAGCACGTCCACGCCGCCGGCCAGCCGCACCAGCGTGTCGGATTCCCCCGTGTCGGCCGAGTAGGCCAGCTGCCAGCCGTCGTGCTGGATCCGGAAGCCGAACGTCTCCACCGGATGGTTCATCCGTTCGGTGGTGATCAGGAAAGGACCTATACCGAACGAGCCGGGTTCGAGCTCGCGCACATCGAACCGCAGCTGGCCGCGGGGGCCGCCGGCGATGCCGTCGGAGCCCGGGCCCAGATCGGGTTTAGCCAGCCCGGCCGTGCCGCGCGGGCCGTAGACGGGGATCACCGGCTGAGGGCCTCGCGGCGTGAACTGCCGCGCTATCCAGTAGGCCGCCAGGTCGATGCAGTGGTCGGCGTGCAGGTGGCTGATGCAGATCGCGTCGACACCGAAGAGCTCGGTGTACCGCTGGAGCACCCCCAGCGACCCGTTACCCATGTCGATGACCAGGCGGAATCCCTCCGCCTCGAGCAGGTAGCAGGACGCCGGGCTGTCCGGCCCGGGGAAGCTCCCCGCGCACCCGATCACGGTCACGCGCATGCGTGCCATTATGGCCTGAACATGTTCACGCTTTTTTACGGTCTGTCGGCGGATCCGGTTCACCAGGGGCATATCGATCTCGTGACGGCTGCCGTCACCGAGCTCGACGGCCGGGGACATGAGGTTTCCCTGGTGCTCCTGGTTCCCGTCTACCGGCGCAATCCCGTCGGCGAGCACCCCAAGTACGGCCTGCCGGAGACTTACGAGGACCGAGTCCAGCTGGCCGAGCTGGCGGCCGGGGTGATGAGCAAGCACCTGGCCGGGACCGGAATCCTCAACTGCGCGGTCACGGTCAGCCGGGCCGCCCGGGAGCTGGCGTTGAGGTCAGGCGGCCCGAACTACGACCTCGAGACGCTGCGCTACGTCCGGGACCGGCTCGAGCCGGGCGGCGAGCTGCTCTTCCTGATGAGCGCCGAGCTCGTCTCGGGACCGAACCCGGAGTTCGCGCGCTGGCACCAGCCGGTCGAGATCGCCCGGCTGGCGACCCTGGCGATCGCCCCTCGGCCAGGATACCCGCCGAACATGGATTTCCTCGGCGGACTCACCGCGGAAGGGGGCCGTTTCATCTACCTCAATAACGTGGTCACCAAGGACATTTCCTCCAGCCAGATCAGGGATCGGCTGATGGCGGGCGCCGATCCGCACGCGCTGGCAGGCGAAGGGCTGATCCCCGCGTCGGTGGCCGACTACATCGCCCGGCATCCCGGCTTCTACCGGCCGCGCCCGCGCCGGTCAACGCTGCGCCGTCCAGCAGAGCCGGGCGCCTGAATGGGCGGTATCACCTCCGAGGTCGAGCCGATCTACGTGACCACGGTCGGAGAGCTGGTCAGCGCGGTCACCGACATGTCCACCGGCCGGCATGTGCTCTGGTACCGCGGCCACAGCCAGGCGGACTGGGACGTGCTGCCGTCGATCTGGCGGGGCTACAGCCCGGCCGAGGAGCGGAACCTGACGAACCGTTTCCGCTCCCGCGCCTCGATACGCTACTCCCCCGCCCCGGACTACGCCGCGACGGCCGCCTGGCTCAGCCTGATGCAGCACTACGGGCTGCCGACCCGGCTGCTCGACTGGACCCGCTCCCCGCTGATCGCGGCGTACTTCGCGATCGCGGCCGCCCTTCCCGGGCACGCCCGCCCCGGCGGCGAGGACGCGGCCATCTGGGTGCTCCACCCGGAGATCCTCAACGCGCGGCAGGGGTTCCGCGCGGTGACGCCGCCGATCGACGCGCACATGTGCGGGAGCATGCTGTGGCCTGCGTTCAGCGACAACGCCGAGGAAAACGGCAAGGTCCTGGCGGTGATGTCGGCCGAGACGGACCTGCGGATGTTCGTCCAGCAGGGTTGCTTCACCATCCATTCCAGCCACACCGCGCTCAACAAGAGCGACGGCCACGCGGACTACCTGCGGCCGGTGGTGGTGCGCCGGGACGACATCCCGCGGATGGCCCGGGAGATCGATGCCTGCGGCTTCCGCCGCGGCGACATGTTCCCGGACCTGGGCAACCTCGCGGAAGAGCTGCGGCGCACCCATCCGCCGGGCTCCTACGTCGAGGAGCGGAACCCGTCCCGGTGACCTGCGCCGCTGCGGGATAGCCTGGTCGGGCCAGCCGGGCAGGGCCAGCCGAAAAGGGGAGCCTGTGACCGAACCAGCCGACGGGAACCGGGCCGCGCCCTACCCTCAGGAGCAGCGGGACGCCGTCTACCGGGTGATCGCGGAGCGGCGGGACGTCCGGCGGGGGTTCCGGCCCGATCCGGTGCCAGCCGAGGTGCTCGGCCGGGTGCTGACCGCGGCGCACCAGGCGCCCTCGGTGGGCCTGTCGCAGCCGTGGGACTTCATCGTCATCACCGACCGGGCTAAGCGGGAGCGGATCGCGGCACTGGCCGCCCGGCACCGCGGCGACTTCGCCGCGGCCCTGCCCGCCGCGCGAGCCCGCGCGTTCGACCAGCTCAAGATCGAATCGATCCTGGACACCCCGGTCAACGTCGTGGTGACGTGCGACCGGACCCGGGGCGGGCGGCACACGCTGGGCCGGGCCACCCAGCCGCAGACCGCGGACTTCTCGGCCGTGCTGGCGACGGCGAACCTGTGGCTGGCGGCCCGGGCCGAGGGCCTGGGCGTCGGCTGGGTCAGCTTCTTCGACGCTCATGAGCTGGCCGCCGAGCTCGGCCTGCCCGGCCACCTGGACGTCATCGCCTACCTGTGCGTCGGCTACGTGGACGAGTTCGGGCCGGAACCGGAGCTCGCGACGGCCGGATGGGCGCGGCGGCGGCCGGTGTCGTGGGCGGTGCACGCCGAGGAGTTCGGCCGCCGCGGCCTGCCCGGGACCGAACCCGTGGACATGCTCGCCGACGTCATCGCGGCTGTCATCCCGGCCGACGCGGCCGCGATGGCCGCCGCGCGGGAGCGGCAGGACAAGATGACCAAGCCGCGCGGCTCCCTCGGCGAACTCGAGGACGTCTCGGTCCGGCTGGCCGGGCTGGCCGGGACGTGCCCGCCACCGCTGCCCGAGCCGGCCTGCGTGGCGGTGTTCGCCGCCGACCACGGGGTGCACGCCCAGGGGGTCAGCCCGTGGCCGCAGGAGGTGACGGCCCAGATGGTGGCCAACTTCCTGGCCGGCGGGGCGGTGATCAACGCGTTCGCGGCCCAGGCCGGCGCCGAGGTCACCGTGGTCGACATCGGGGTGGCGGCCGACCTGGACCCGGTCCCGGGCCTGCTGCCGCGCAAGATCGGGCGCGGCACCGCCGACTTCACGGCCGGCCCGGCGATGAGCCGGGACCAGGCCACCGCAGCGATCACGGCCGGCGCCGAGATCGCCCGGGACCTGGTCGCGGCGGGCAACCGGTGCCTGGTCACCGGGGACATGGGGATCGCCAACACCACCGCCTCGGCCGCGCTGATCTGCGCGTTCACCGGCGCCGATCCGGCCCAGGCGACCGGGCACGGGACCGGCATCGACGCCGCCACCTACGCCAAGAAGATCGACATCATCTGCCGCGGCCTGGCCTTGCACCAGCCCGACGCGGCCGATCCGGTGGGGGTGCTGGCCGCGTTCGGCGGGTTCGAGCACGCGGCGCTGGCCGGGTTCGTCCTGGGCGCGGCGGCGCTGCGGGTACCGGTGATCCTGGACGGCGTCATCGCCGGGGCGGCCGCGCTGGCGGCCGCCGCGCTGGCCCCGGACGCGGTCGCCGCCTGCTTCGCCGGCCACCGCAGCGTCGAGCCCGGCCACGCGATCGCCCTGGACCACCTGGGGCTGCGCCCGCTGGTCGACCTGGGCCTGCGGCTAGGCGAGGGCACCGGCGCGGTGCTGGCGCTACCGCTGGTGCAAAGCGCCGCCCGCGCGCTGCGTGACGTCGCCACCTTCGACTCCGCGGGCGTCGCCGACAAGGAGGGCTAACGGGCGGGGGTGGCTTCGATTTGGGGGCGGATCAGGCCCAGAGCTGGCCTTCCAGGTCGGATTCGGCTTCTTCGAGGGTGCCGGAGTAGGCGCCGGTGGACAGGTACTTCCAGCCCCCGTCGGCGACCAGGACCACGATGTCGGCGGGTTCCCCGGCGGCGGCCGCCTTGGCCGCCATGCCCAGGCCGGCGTGCAGCGCGGCGCCGGCCGAGATGCCCGCGAAGATGCCCTCGGCGGAGATGAACTCCCGGGTCCGGCGCAGCGCGTCGGCCGAGGCCACGGAGAACCGGGTGGTCAGCACGGACTCGTCGTAGAGCTCGGGGACGAAGCCCTCGTCCACGTTGCGCAGCCCGTAGACGAGCTCGCCGTACCGCGGCTCGGCCGCGACGATCTTGATGTCCGGCTTGTGCTCGCGCAGGTAGCGGCCCGCGCCCATGAGCGTGCCGGTGGTGCCCAGGCCGGCCACGAAGTGGGTGATCGACGGCAGGTCGGCGAGGATCTCGGGACCCGTCGTCTCGTAGTGCGCGCGGGCGTTCGCCTCGTTGCCGTACTGGTAGAGCATGACCCAGTCGGGGTGCTCGGCGGCGAGCTGCTTGGCCACCCGGACTGCCTCGTTCGAGCCGCCCGCGGCGGGCGAGCCGATGATCTCGGCGCCGTACATCCGCAGCAGCTGGCGGCGCTCCTCGCTGGTGTTCTCCGGCATGACCACGATCACCCGGTAGCCGCGCAGCTTGGACACCATGGCCAGCGAGATGCCGGTGTTCCCCGAGGTGGGCTCCAGGATCACCGAACCCGGCTGGAGCAGGCCGTCCTTCTCCGCCTGGGCGATCATGAAGAAGGCGGCCCGGTCTTTCACCGAACCCGTCGGGTTCCTGTCCTCCAGCTTGGCCCACAGCCGCACGTCGGCGGAGGGAGACAACCGGGGCAAACCCACCAGGGGCGTATGACCGAGCGAGTCAAGCAGGTTCTCGTAGCGCAAATGCCCGATCCGTTCGGGATATAAGAGGGCGGTCAGCGGTCGCCGCCGGCCACCGCGGGCAGGACGGTCACCGTGTCGCCGTCCTTGACGGGCGTCTCCAGGCCGGACAGGAACCGGACATCCTCGTCGTTCAGGTACACGTTGACGAAGCGCCGCAGGCCCTTCTCGTCGACCAGCCGGGCGCGCAGCCCGCCGTGCCGCTGGTCCAGGTCGTCGAACAGCTCGTCGAGCGTCGATCCGGCCCCCTCGACTTGCTTGGCGCCGTCGGTGTACGTGCGCAGGATCGTCGGGATGCGAACCTCGATGGCCATGAACAACGCTCCGGTGAGTTATCTGGTCGGTCCTTGGCGTCCAACCCTTACGGGGACGGAATCATTCCACCACGCTGACCGGTTCCTCGGTGACCTTGCCCTCTTCGATGCGGTACGAGCGGAACTCGGTTTCGTTGCCGTCCCTGGTCGAGACCAGGACGTAGTGCGCTTGGGGCTCGCTCGCGTAAGAGATATCGGTCCGGCTCGGGTACGCATCGGTGGCGGTGTGCGAGTGATAGATGACGATCGGTTCCTCGTCGTTGTCGTCCATGTCACGCCAGACCCGGAACTGCTCGGCGGAGTCGAAGCGGTAGAAGGTGGGGGAACGTTCGGCGTTGGCCATGGCGATGAACCGTTCCGGGCGGTCGCTGCCGGCCGGCCCGGCGATCACGCCGCACGCCTCGTCCGGATGGTCGGCCCGGGCGTGGGCCACGATCTTGTCGTGCAGTTCCCGCGAGATCGTCAGCATGATCAGTGAGCTTACGGGGGCGAGTCTCCTGTGGTCCGGAGGGCTCCGGCGCGGCCGCCCCCTGGCGCGTTACTCCCTCTGGCCAGCCGGGTCACCCCGGCAACTAGCCGATCCCGCTGACGCTGGTCCTGGCCGCCTCCGGTCGGCGTCGGAACTGGGCTCCGGTCGGAACCGGGCTCCGGTCGGCGCTGGAACCGGGTCGATGGAGCATTGAGCCGGCTGAGAACAAGCCCGGTGCGGGGACTCGTAGTACGGGTGGGGGCACAGTTGCTAGTGGGGACGGAGTGAGGCAGATGAACTGAGGGACCTATTTGGCTAGGGCGTGTGCTGGCTGGGGCGTGCAGTGGCTAGGCGTGTGCTGGGTGGAGGGGTGCTAGCTGGTGCTTGCGGGGGTGCGTTTGGTTCTTAGTGCATGGCCTGGACGAGGGATTCCTGGACGGCGCCGAGCCAGGCGTAGACCTCGAACGAGGTCCACTGCGGGTCGTCCGGCTTCAGCCGGCTCCACTGCTCCTCGAACTCCTCGGTGACGCCGAGCCGGACGCCGAGCGCGAGCCGGACGTCGTTCAGCGCCTTGAGCCAGGACAGGGCCTGGTCCTTGGTCAGCTGGATGCGGCCGCCCTCCTCGGGCAGGGTGTCCATCAGTTCCCGGGCGGCCTGGTACTTGACGCTGCGCAGGGCGGGCTCGGTGTACTTGCGGAACTCCCCGGCCGACTCCGGGTCGTCGCGGTAGCCGTCGGGCAGCAGCCGGGCCAGCACCGGGTCGTCGGGCGGCTGCTCGGCCCCGGGCCCGTGCACCATCGCCTCCAGGGTGGCCAGCTCGGTGTCCGCCGGATCCGCGAGTACGCCGGCTTCCTCCGGCTCGACCAGCGCCATGATCTGGCCCGCGAGGCTGCGCAGCAGGGATGCTTCAGCGGCGGCGAGCGAGGCGCGCACGCCGCCACCGCGGACCGACCGGAATGGCTCCATGCCCGAAGGCTACTTGTCCTGTTTCACGGTGGCCCACAGGCCGTAGCCGTGCAGGACCTCGACGTTGTGCTCCATCGCTTCCCTGGCCCCGGCGGCAACCACCGCCTTG
>JAJKHX010000007.1 GCA_021154785.1 Nocardiopsis sp. | reverse complement strand
GACGTCGATCTCGCCGAGCGCGGGCAGGACGTTGCGGATGTGGGAGAGGAAGGCCTGGTTCGTTCCGACCATGACCACGCCACGCCGGCGGACCTGCTCCCGGTAGGCGTACAGCAGGTACGCGACCCGGTGCAGCCCGACGGCGGTCTTGCCGGTGCCGGGCGCGCCCTGCACGCAGACCGTCTCCGCCGCCTCGGCCCGTACGATTTCATCCTGGTCGGGCTGGATGGTGGCGACGATGTCGCGCATGGGGCCGGACCGGGGGCGCTCAATCTCGTCGATCAGGATCCGGCTCGGCTGGGCCGGGCTTTCTTTGACCGAACGGGGCTGGTCATCCGCCCCGGCACCGAAGAGCTCGTCCTCGTAGGCGGTCAGCTCGCCGCCGGAGAAACCGAAACGCCGACGCAGCGCGAGGTTCATGGGGTCGGCGGCACTGGCCCGGTAGAACGGCCTGGAGACTGGCGCCCGCCAGTCGATGACCGCGGGCGTGCCGTCCGGCGCGTGCACGTGCCTGCGGCCGATGTGAAAGCTGTGCCCGGCGATGCCCTCGTCGGCGAATGGGTCAGATCCGGGCTTTACGGTTCCGGATAGTTCATTTTCGGAATATCCGGATGTGGGTTGTTCGGCTTCGGCGTAGTCGAGGCGGCCGAAAAAGAGGGGGGTGTCGGGAATGTCCTTCAGGGCTTCGGCTCGGTGGTAGAGGCTCGCCTTGAGGTACTCCTCGGAGACCGGGTCGCCTCCCATGGCCCGCAGCGAGAGGACGTTCTCCCGCATCAGCCGGAGGAACTCACGAGAGCGCTGGAGTTGGTCGCGCTCGGAGGTCAGGACGGGGTCGCCGCCAGACCGTTCGGTATGCTGGTTTGCTTTTGCTGGTGACGCAGCCACGAGGACGGGAACCTACCAGGTAGTTACCGCGAAGTCACGCGGTTTTCTGCGCGGGCGCGGGCCAGCCGCTCAGGCCGCGCGGGGTGAGGAAGGCGTCGAAGACAAGCTCGGAGGCACCGGTCAGGGCGCCGAGATCGCCGAGCGTAGACGGCATCAGCACGGGCGGGGCAATCCGCCGGAACCGCATCAGCGTGGCCAGGTAGCCGGCCTGGACGGCGCCGGGCGCGGCCTCGTACACCTCGGCGGCCAGGCCGGAAAGCCCGACCGCCTCCGGGTCCTGGGCGTTGACCAGCGCGCCGATGCCGCGGCCGAGGGCCTCGGCCGCCCGCTCCAGGGCCTGGCCGCAGCTGGGATCGGTGGCCGCCGCGGCGATGACGTGCTCGGCGCGGACCATCCGGTCGCCCTCCTCGGGCTGGCCCACGGCCCGGAGCAGCCCGCGAGCGCCGGCCTCGAGCTCCCAGCAGCCCGTCGAGCCGCACCGGCACGGCTCGCGGCCGCCGGTCAGCGGCATGTGCCCGAACTCCCCGGCCGAGCCGTGGGCACCGGTCACCGGCTGGCCGGCGGCGAGCAGGACACCGCCGATGCCGGTCGCGACGTGCAGGTGCAGGGCGACCGATACGCCGCGCAGCACCCCGCGGCGGGCCTCGGCCAGGCCCGCCAGCGTCGCGTCGTTGCCGGCCAGGACCATGCCCGCGTGTTCGTCGCCCGCGCCGCCCCCGAGGGCGCCGGCCACGTCGAGGTCCTGCCAGTCCGGCAGGGTGGGCTGTACCATCTGGCCCGCGCTGACCGGGGACGGGACCGCCACCCCGACGCCGACGATCCGGTCGCCGAAGTCACGGAGGTGGAGCTTCAGCCGGTCGGCCACCTGGGCCAGCATCCCGGTACCCGAGACGGCCTCGCGTTCCTGGCGGTCAAGCACCGTGCTGCGCCCAGTCAGCTCGAAGGCGGCCACGGTGAAGGAGTCGTCGCGCAGGTCGACCGCGAGCGCGACGGGTCCCTGCGGGTGCGGCGAGGGCACCCCGGTCGGACGGCCCCGGCTGCGCGGCACCTTGAGACCGGCCAGGCCGCCGGCCGGGCTGCTCAGCTCCTCGATCAGCTGCCGTCCGGCTAGATCCCTGACCAGCACGGTAGCGGTCCCCCGAGCCAGGCTGAGCTGCCTGGTCAGCTCGGCCCGGGTGAGCCGGCCGCCGCCGTCGTGGACCGCGCGCAGCAGCCGCGCGAGATTGTGAGCGCGCAGCTCGGCGCTAGTGGTCGCCGCTCCCTCGTCCTTCCGCACACTCCGATCGTGCCATGCCGGACCCTGTACCGCCGTCCCGGGCATGTGGCTACCAGTCCCAGTGGAAGCCGACGGTGGTCTGCTCGGCTAGCCGCAGATACCGGTGAACGGCGAACTGGCTGTCCAGGGTGACGCGTTCGGACTCGGCGATGGGGCCGTCGATCCCGTCCCATATCGCCCACTCCACCCGGCCGGGCAGCTTGGCGGGGTGAAACTCGATCCGGATATCCAGGTTCTCCACGAAGGACTGGACGACCCGGCGGAACTCCGGCGGGGGCGATGCCGCGTAATGAAAGCTGGTCGAGTACTCCAAGGTGGCCGTCTCCCCCGCCGCCAGCGGCTCGGCCAGCAGCATATCCACGACGAACAGCTCGGCCAGGGGCTGGTAGAAGGGCCCGGCCAGGCCGCTGAAGCCCTGGCCGACCTCAACGGTCAGGGCATTGGTGTCGGCGCGGTACGGCAACCGGTCCACGCCGTCGACCAGCGCTTCCACGACGTGGATGACCCGGTGTCGCTCCGGCCGCCCGGCCGGGCCCAGATAGTGATGATCGTGCAGGGACAGGGTCTTGACCTGCGGGCGGCCGAGCACGACGGCCTGGTCCTCGCGGATCGCCCGCGGGCCGGACAGGACGCGGACATGCGCGGAGCCCTCCCACAGCTTCACCAGCCGCTCGCGCTCGAACGCGCCGAGGTCGAACGCGTCCGTGAACAGGGTCAGCGTGGCCTTGCTGAGCAGCTTGCCTGACAGTGCCCGGGACGCGGTGTCCTTCAGCTGCCGGGGCAGCACGTCGACGTCACCCTGAGCCCGCGGATGCTCCCACAGGTAGTGCGCCAGTACTTCGGCGACGGCGAGCTGGTTCACCTGGCCGAGCCTGCTGCGCTCGGCGTACTGCTCCCATTTGTGCCGGTACCGGCCCGGGCGCAGGAGCAGCTCGCGCAAGTACGCGGCGGCGGCCTGCACGCCAGTCGGCGTCATTGAATCTGGCTTGGGCGGGGCCACGGTTTCCTCTGTGCCGATTGCTTCTGCCTGGGGGTGAGAACTAAGCGCGACATTGCCAGCTATCGTATGCCCGTTCCCGACCTGAGGGCATGGCGGGCCGGACGTCCGGCCAGGCGAAACACTGTCGCCCCACGGGCGCGACAAGGGTAGATTCATGTTATGGCCGGGACCGACGCAGAGCCACGCTGGCTGAGCCCAGACGAGCAGCGGGCGTGGCGGGCCACCGTCAACCTGTCCCAGCTGCTCCTGCGCCAGCTCGACCGCGACCTGACCGCGCACGGGCTGAACGGGCACGACTACGAGATCCTGGTCGAGCTGTCCGAGGCTCCGGACCAGCGGCTGCGGATGACCGAGCTCGCCGACGCCACCAGCCAGTCCCGGAGCCGGCTGTCCCATCAGATCTCGCGGATGGAGAAACGCGGCCTGGTCCGGCGCGACGAGTGCGAGGGTGACAAGCGGGGCACGTTCGCCGTGCTGACCGCCGAGGGCACGGCGGCGATCGAGCGGGTCGCGCCCTACCACGTGGAGAACGTCCGGCGGCATTTCATCGACCGGCTCTCCCCGCGCCAGCTCGAGGAGATCGGGGACGCCTTCGCCCCCATCGTCGAGTACCTGCGCAAGATCCGCGATCGCGACTAGCCGCGATCACGACAGCCGCGGCGAGAAGGGCACCGGTCTTAGAACAGCACCGACATCAGGCGGCCGGTCTCGGTGAAGCCCGCCCGCCGGTAGGCCGCCCGGGCGGGGGCATTGAAGTCGTTGACGTAGAGCGACACCAGCGGCGCGATCGAGCGGGCCGCCTCCACCACGACCGCGGCCATGCCCGGCGCGGCCAGGCCCTGGCCGCGGGACTGCGGCCGGACCCATACGCCCTGCACCTGGCATACCTGCGGGGTGACCGCGCCGATCTCGGCCTTGAAGATCACCTGGCCGCCCTCGATCCGGGCGAAGGCCCGGCCGCTGCGGATGAGCTGCTCCAGCCGGGCGCGGTAAGACGCGCCGCCGTCGCCGCTGGTCGGCGAGACGCCGACCTCCTCGGTGAACATGGCCACGCAGGCGGGCCACAAGATGTCGATCTCGTCCGGCCTGACCCGCCGGACCAGCGGGTCGGGCGGCACCAGCGGCGGCCCCTGGGTGACCATGAGCGGCTGCACGGCGCGGACCTCGCGGGCCGGTCCCCAGTGCGGCCGCAGCAGGCCCCACAGGGCCTGGACCTCGGCGGCCGGGCCGACTATGGACGAGCACCGGCGGCCCTGCCGCAGAGCGCGATCCGCGAACGCCGTGACCGCGTCCGGGGTGGCGGCCACGGGAACCAGGTTGGCGCCGGAGTAGCAGAGCGACTCCAGCCGTCCCCCGGGGGTGTGCCCCCACATCTGCGCGCCCAGCCGGCCGGGCTCGAGACCCAGAGAGCGGACCCGCGAGCTGACGAAGACGTTCGCCACCGGGTCGCGATCGCAGATGGCAAGCACGGCGCTGCGATCCCGCTCATCGAGTAGCCGTACTGAGGCGGACCACGGCGGCTTCACCCGCAACATAGCCTCAGCCTACACGGGGCAATAGCACCGAAAATTCTCACCGCGGCCGCCCGGTCGCGCCTGTTCGCATTCGGTACCGCGTCCGCGCCGCTCATGCCCGTCAGACACCCGGCGTCGGGGCCGGGACGGCCGGGCACCTCGCGTTGACCAGGCCCGGCGCGGAGGGCAGGGCTCCGGTGCCTAGGTAGGCGTTGAGGTAGCGCTGCACGCAGGAGTTCGCGGGCTGCTCCATGGACTGTCCGTGGTTGCCGCCGCCCTCGACCACGACCATCCGCGCGGACGGCAGCAGCTTATGCGCGTTCTGGGCGCCCGCGTACGGCGTCGCCGGGTCCAGTGTGCCCTGCAGCATGAGGATGCCGGGCAGCCCGGCTCCGGAAATCCGCAGCGGCTTGGCCGGCCCCTTGACCGCCCAGAACGCGCACGAGGCGTTGAACCAGGCGTTGTCCCAGGCCTGGAACGGGGCCTGGGCGTAGACGCGTTTGGTATCGGAGTCCCAGAATGACCAGGTGCGCGGCCAGTTCACGTCCGCGCACTGCACCGCGTTATACACGGCGAACTCGTTCTCGCCCTGCATGCCGTTGTTCTGGTACTGGGTGATCAGGTCCCCGGTCTGCCCGGCGTTCAGGTAGGACGACAGCGCCTGGGCCAGGCCGGGCCAGAACTGATCGAGGTAGCCGCCCTGCAGGAACGTATCGTCGAATTCATCGGCTCCGACCAGCTGGTCAGCCGGGTGCGCGAGCAGCTGGTTGCGAGCCCGGTACCAGGCATTGCGCACCTGCGCGGCGGTGGTGCCGAGATGATACGTTCCGTTGTATTTAGCCGTCCAGGCCCAAAATGCCGTCATTCGGCCCTGGAAAGCATAATCCTGCTGGACATTGTCGGCATACCAGACCCCAGTGGGATCGACGACACTATCCAGGACCATTCGCCGCACCCGGCCGGGGAAAAGGGTCGCGTATACCTCTCCCATATACGTGCCGTAGGAGAACGCGTAATAGTTGATTTTCGACACCCCGAAGGCCGCGCGGATCGAGTCCATATCGCGGGCGGTGTCCGCGGAGGTCATATAGGGCAGCAGCCAGCCGTACTTCTGCTCGCAATCCGCGGCGTACGTTTTCGCCCGGTTGACGAGGACCTGCTCGGCGGCGGCGCTGGCCGGGATGTAGTTCGGGCGCACGCCGGAGAAGAAGGTCCGGTCGCAGCTGAGCGAGGGCACCGAGGACCCCACGCCCCGCGGGTCGAAGCCGACGATGTCGTACTCGGCGGCCACTCCGGGGCTGAGCCCCTGCGCCGTCTCGGCCGCGAGCGGCAGCCCGTCACCGCCGGGTCCGCCCGGGTTGACGAGCAGCACTCCCTGCTGCTGGCTCTTCGGCGCGGTGGCCGGAACCATGTCCAGGGCCAGGCTGATGTGCCGGCCGCCCGGCTGAGCGTAGTTGACCGGGACGCTCAGCGTGGTGCACTGCGTCACGCCCTCCTGGGCGAGCTGGCCCGCGCAGGCGTGCCAGTGCAGCGTGCTGTGCGCCGGGACGATCCCGGAAACCCCGGTAGCCGGTTCCGATGCGGCGGATCCGGCTCCGGTACCCGTCGTGGCGGACGCGGGCGGCGCCGCGGATGCCGTCGATCCTGACGACGACGAGGTGCTGGCCGAGCAGGCGCTGACCCCGAGGAGCGCGGCGGAGATCAGGATGGCGACGGGCCAACTCGTTCGGCCCGAATTGTCTTCTGTACCCCGGCGGCCGGTCACCCGTGAGATCGACATGTACCTCATCTTGCCCGACCTGACCCGGTACCCGGGCCCGTCGTCTGACGCGCCGTCAGCCACCGGTAATGATCAGGACGCGGCGGTGCGGCGGTGACGTTCCTCGAGCGCCTTGCGGTACTCGGAGACGACGATGTTCGTCAGTTCCTCGACCGAGGTGTCCTTGCTGTACTTGTCGAAGGTGATCTTGCCACCCTGCAGCAAGTTCACCCGGTCGCAGACCGGGAACACCTGGCCGTAGTTGTGCGCGATGATGATGATCGAGATGCCCTGGTCCTTGAGGTCGCGCACGAGGTCGAGGATGGCCGCGCCTTCCTTGACCCCCATCGCCGCCAGCGGCTCGTCGAGCAGCAGGACCTTGGCGTCCGAGAACACCGAGCGGGCCACCGCGATGGCCTGCCGCTGGCCGCCGGACAGGCTGGCCACCTCGACGTCTACCGACTTCAGGGTGCTGATCCCGATGGAGTCCAGCTGCTCCTTGGCCCGCTTGCGCATCGACCGGTTGCGCAGCAGCGGCCAGCGCACCAGCTCCCGGTTGAGGAACATGTTCTGGTACACGGTGAGCTGGTTGACCAGCGCGAGGTCCTGGTACACGATGTCGATGCCGGCCGCGCGGGCCTGGGTCACCGAGCTGAAGTGCACTTCCTCGCCGTTGAGCAGGATCCGCCCGGTGGTCGGCGGCTGGAAGCCGCAGATGGTCTTGAGCAGGGTGGACTTGCCCGCGCCGTTGTCGCCGATCAGCCCGAGCACCTCGCCGCGCCCCAGCCGCAGGTTCACGTCGACCAGCGCGGTCACGGCGCCGTAGCGCTTGGAGATGTGCTCCGCCCGCAGGATGTCGTCGGTCTGCCCGAACGTCTCGCCGCTCACCGCGCTGTTCTCTACGGTCATTTCCTGGCTCCGCCCAGTCGGCCGGCGCTCCGCAGCCGGGTGAGGTAGGTGTTCGCGATCATCGCCACCAGGATCGCCGCGCCCAGGATGATCTGGAACTTGTTCGAGCTGATGCCGCGCAGGTTGAAGCCGTCGTTCAAGATGGCCAGCACGAGCACGCCCAGCCAGAGTCCGATCACCGTGCCGGAACCGCCCAGCATGGCGGTGCCGCCGATGACCACGCCGGCCAGGGCGACGAGGACCACCGCGAGCTGCCCGGCGCTCGGGTCGATGATGTTGTTCTTGAAGGCTTCCAGGATCCCGGCCACCGCGCCGAACCCGGAGCACAGCATGAAGTTGCCGATCTTGATCTTGTTGACCTTGATCCCGGCTTCCCGCGCGCCGAGCAGGTTGCCGCCGACCGAGATCGTGTACAGGCCCCAGCGGGTCCTGGTGAGCAGCACCTGGAAGAGCAGGACGAGGACGGTGGCCCAGATGATCTCCGACCAGGCCTCGCCGCCGAACCAGCGGCCGACGCCCAGCGACCCGTCGGGCAGGTTGATCTGCTGGGCGGAGGAGACCGTCAGCGCGTAGCCGAAGATGATGTAGCCGCTGCCGAGCGTGGTGATCAGCGACGGGACGCCGAAGTAGGTGGTGACGATGCCGTTGACGCCGCCGATGACGACCGCCAGGATCAGGACCGTGATCACGATGGCGAGAAGGATGGGGAGGCCGGAGTCGGCGAAGAAGTGCATGACGTAGGGCGACAGCATCCAGACGAAACCGACCGACAGGTCGATCTCGCCGCAGACCATCAGCAGCACCAGGCCGATGCCGATGATCACGTACGGGGCCATGTACTGGGCGATGTTAACGAAGCTGCCGTGGCTGACGAAAGCCGGGGTCGTCGTCGCGAAGTAGATGAACAAGATCGCGGCGATGAGCAGGACGCTGGCCTCGCGCTGCTTCAGGAATATGGCAGCCGCGCTATTGAGAGGACTGGGGCCCCGGGCCGCTGGTCCCCCGGCGCCGCCGATGATGTCCGGGCTGCGCTCAGCAGTGTCGCTCACGTCGCTCATCCCTATTCTGCGATCTCACCTGATAGATGGTGTGGTGGAGTCATACCCACGGTACGCGGCGGTCCACCTGGCTGGAAGCCGGGTGGACCGCCGCTTACCTAGCACGTGCTCATCGTGACGCGCTCGCCGGTCAGACCGAGATCGCGCCGGTGTGCTTGATGTACACCTGGTTCTTCGTCGAGCCCTCGTACCGGCTGGGCGTCGCGGTGTACGGGTCCGCGTTGCCCTTGACCACGAACTTCAGGCCGGTGTCGGTGGTCGGCGGCGACACCAGGCCGCCCGAGAGCTGGAAGAGGTAGAGGTAAATCACCGGCAGGAAGCCCTGCAGGTACGGCGACTGGTCGATGGTGAAGTTGAGCTGGCCGGCCTTGATGGCGGTCAGGGTCTGCGGCTCCAGGTCGAAGCCGCCGGCCGCCACCTTGCCGACCAGGTTGTTCTTCTGCAGCGTGGTGCCGAGCAGCGCCGTGCTGCCGCCGTCGACGGCGAAGATGCCCTGGATCTTGGACCCGTTGGCCTGGATGAACTGCGGGATGGTCTGGGCTTCCTGCGTGGCCGAGGCGCCCGAGTCCAGGCCCTTGTTGCCGAACATGACCTTCATGCCGGCCGCTTCCAGGGCCTGCGTGGCGCCGTCCAGGCGCGGCTGGATGTTCAGCGAGCCGGGCTGGGCGATGACGCCGACGGCGGTGTCGCCCTTCTTCATCAGCGAGGCGAGCCGCTTGCCGACCTCCTGGCCGGAGACGAGCAGTTCCTGCCCGATGTAGGCCAGGCCGTTGGTGGGGTTGTCGCTCGCGCCGTTCGCGTTGTAGGTGACCACGGGGATGCCCGCCGACAGCGCGCTGTTGATCGGGGCGGTGAACGCCGTGGCCGAGACCACGGTGGTCGCGATACCCGGGGAACCGGCCGTGACCGCGGCCTGGAAGGCCGACAGCATGGTGGAGTTGGTCGGCTGGGTGGACAGGGCGCCCGTCCAGGCCGGCGTCGGCAGGCCGAGGAGCGCGGCAGCGTCGGCCATGCCGTACTGGGTGGGAGTGAAGAACGAGTTGTCCGTGACGTGGTTCACGAACGTGAACTTCCACTTGGGCGTGGTCGGGAAGTTGCCCGCGGCAGCCGCCGCGGTCCCCGACGTCCCGGTCGGGGACGCGCTGCTGGAGCTCGACGAGCTGCACGCCGCGATAAGCGCCGAGGCGGCCGCCGTCGCGCTGAACAGGCCCGCTCCCTCGATCAGCCGTCGGCGAGAGGGCCCGTCCTTCATGTTCAGGGTCTCAATCGCTTCGTCGACTGTCGAGTCGATCTTTTTCCTCATCTAAGGACCTCCGTGGAATTTTCCCTGGGACGGGATACTCTCCCGAGCCAAGCCCGCAGCGTGCGCGGCGAGTCCCGTCGACTTCGTCGCGAGAGAGATAACGCGAACACTCTTATTCCGACATCCGCTCCGGTGGCTCGCCCAGTGCAACCGCGCCCTGGTCATAATGCGACCGGCATTCAGTTTTAACTGGCGAACCGCCGCTGACGCTAAATCTGTTCATGATCACCTGTCAAGGCACCACGCAGGCTCGATAAACGAACGAGCCCGTTTCGATATCAGCCTCGGCATGGGGCACGTACGCGCCCGTCGGCATAGCCGCCGGGCTGCCCTCCTGGCTGCCCAGCGAGCTGGCCACCGGGCTGGCTGCTGGGTTGGCTGCTGGAAACGAGCAATCGCCGTCGTGAGCCTGGGCCTGTCTCATCCCCCCTCGCGTCGTGACCGGCCGGACCGGTTCGGGTC
>JAJKHX010000006.1 GCA_021154785.1 Nocardiopsis sp. | reverse complement strand
GGGACGCCTCCGCCCCATTGCAGGTCGTCGATGAATACCACGAGCGGGCGTCTCCTCGATGCCACCGCGCGCAGCGCTCCCACGGCCACCAGCTGCGCCCGGACCGCCGCGGTCAGCGGGTCACCGAGATCGCCCGGCCCCAGCAGCGTCGCGAATTCCGGCACCACCGTGGCGAGCAGGCCCGCGTTCGCGCCAAGCGCCCGCAGCATCCGGACGCGGATCTGGGCCACCTCATCCTCGGGCTCGGCTAGCAGCAGCCTCCCGAACGAGGTGAAGGCCTGCTGCACCGCGTTGAATTCCTGATCCCGGCGGTATTCGTCGAACTTGCCCGCCACGAACCATCCGCCGCTGGCGGTCACCACCGGCCGCAGCTCGTTGGCCAGCGCCGTCTTGCCCACCCCCGGCACGCCACTGACCAGTACTCCCGCGCACCGTCCCGCCAGCGCGTCCGCGAACGCCTCCTTCAGCGCCGCCACCTGCTCGTCCCGGCCCACCAGCCGTGACGGCGGCAGCAGCCGGACCGGGAAATCATGCTCGCCGACCCGGAACTCGCCGGGCCCGGGGCGAGCGTCGCGCAGTCGTTCCAGGTCATGAATCACGCCGTCGGCTGACTGGTACCGGTTGTCCGGTTCCTTCTCCAGCAGATGCAGGATGATCTTCGACAACGGTTCCGGTATGTCCGGATTGGCGTCGGCGGGCGGGGCCGGCAGCCGGGCCAGGTGATCGTGGATGAGGCGCAGCGGGTCACCGGCGCCGAAGGGCGGCTCGCCGGTGCCGAGTTCATACAGGACCGCGCCCAGCGCGTACAGGTCGGCACGCTGGTCCACCGCCCGCCCCGTCCGCCCGGTCTGCTCCGGCGCCAGGTACGCCAGCGTCCCGGGGATCTCGCTGTGGTGCGTGAATTCCGGGCGGATCTCGGCGATCGACGCGGCCAGGGCGAAGTCCACGAGAGTAGGCGTGCCGTCCGCGGCGACCACGACGTTGGCCGGGGTGAGGTCACGGTGAATCACCTCCCGGCGGTGCAACCCGGCCATGGCCCGGGCCAGCCCCGCCGCGAACCCGGCCAGGTCGCGCGCGGGCAGTGGTCTCGGCAGATCCGCCAGGGTGCTGCCGCCGGCGTCCGCCAGCACGATCGAGCCCTCGGGCGGTGGTTCGTCCGCCAGCTGCGCCACTCCCGCGACTCCGCGCAATCGCTCCAGGATGGCGGTCTCATGCCGCAGCCGGGAGCCGGCGTCCGGCCCGAGCGGTTCCTTCACGATCAGCGTGCGGTCCGCGCGCGACAGCCGGGAAACGCGCGTGCGGGCGCTTTCGTGCACGACCGCGAACCGAGCGGGCGGATCCACGCCGTCTGCCATCCCGCACCTCCACGCCTGGCCGCAGACCCGAACCGCCGTCAGCTTCATCCTTACGCATATGAAGCGGCGAATGCGACTCCTGCCGGGCAAGTCGTCATCCGTACCCCTCTGTCCCGGGTCAGGATGTGACGCACGCCCGTCAGCGGCGAACGGCCAGCGCAGGCCGATGCCCACGTGCAAGATGATGCCGGCTCCGGCGTAGCTGAGCGCGGCGATGGTGATCCACTCATCCGGGGTGGCCCTGGTCCAGGGCACGCCGTCGGCGTAGGAGGCAAGGGCGCGATTGAGCGCGAACGCCGTCAGGGCGGTCAGGGTGAGGGTGAGGGCCCGGCCCGCGGCGGGGGGGAGCCGCGCGGCCGGCCAGCCTTGGAACAGCATGGCCACAATCAAGGCGGCGCTGATGACGCATCCGCAGGCCGCCCCGATAGCGGCCGGCTGCCAGTGGGCGATGTCGCGGAGCACCAGGTAGGTCAGCGTGCCGAGGCCGATGACCAGGGCGTTGCCGGCCAGTAGCCGGCGCGGGCGGCGGGCGAGGGTGCTGACGGGCCAGCCGCGCAGGGCGATGAACAACAGCGTCTGCCACACCCCCACCGCGATGAGCGCAGCGCCGAAGTCCGGGGCGGGGATGGGGCCGCCCGGGTCGCGCAGGCCGGCGGCGGCCCGGTCGGCGGCTGGCACGGCGTCAAGGTTGACGAGGCCGAAGTAGGCGCCGGTCCCGGCCGCCCAGGACAGCACGAGCGCGGCGAGGCCGGACCATCGCGGCTCGAGTCCGCTCAGCGGCCACCGCTCGCACACCAGCACCAGTTGAAGCAGGGCGGTGAACACCGCCCCGGCTAGGGGCAGCGTCGCGGGAAACGTCACTGGGATGCCGGGGCCGGGAGTGGCCTCGAACACTCCGCGGACGTCGGACCGCTCGACGACGGCCTGGCCCGCGATGGTCAGCACGACCGCGGCCGCGGCGACCAGGACGGTGTCGATCAAGCCGGTCCATGGCGTGGCGAGCCGGGAGCCGGGCCAGTCGTTCCACCAGAACGCGACCATGGCCACGGCGGGCAGCGCGAACGCCGACATCGGACCGAGGATCAACAGCGAGGTCGCGGTGCTGCCGGTGCCCGCGGCTAGGGCGAAGAAGACGGCCCCGGCGAGCAGCAGGCCGCCGAGGCCCAGCCAGGGCTGCCCGGCGAGGTCGTCGTGCTGCACGTGTTACGCTCCCGCGGCCGGGCCTGGTGGCAGGTGCGGCAGCAGGTGCTCGGCGGCGATCGGCAGTTCGCTGGGCCGGTAGCCGGTGGCATGGTATACCGCGTTGGAGATCGCGGCCGCGGCGCCGACCTGCCCGATCTCGCCGACGCCCTTGACGCCGAGCGGGCCGGTGATGAGATCCTCGACCTCGATCAGCTCGACGTCGACGTCGGGAGCGTCCGCGTTGACGGGGACAAGGTAGTCGCCCAGGCTGGTGCTGGCCCACCGGCCGCGCTTGGCGTCCATATGGTTCCCCTCGAGCAGGGCCTGGCTCATCCCCCAGAGCATGCCGCCCATGAGCTGGCTGCGGGCGGTCTTGGGATTGAGGATCCGGCCGGGGGCGAAGGCGCCGGTCATGTGACGGACGCGGATGATGCCGAGGTCGGCGTCGACCGCCACCCTGGCGAACTGGGCGCCGAAGGTCAGCAGCCCGTACGGAGTATCCAGTGGCGGCGGATCCCAGCTGCCGATGGCTTCGGCGTCGTTCATGAGGTGGCGCTGCATCAGGCTGGCATAGGTCTCGCCAGCGCTGGCGTCATCGGCTTTGGCGTCATCGGCGTCGCCGGCCAGCGTCATCCGCCCGCCGGTCACGGTGATCCGGCCGGGGTCGGCGCCGTGCAGCGGCGACCGGGGGTCGCCGACCGCCAGCGCGATCAGCTGATCACGCACGGCGGTGGCGGCGTTGTGCACGGCCGCGCTGACCATCATGGCGCCGTTCGAACCCACCGGCGAGCCGGCGGCCGGCAGGTCGGTGTCGCCGAATCCGAGCCGCACATCGCGCAGGTGAATGCCGAGCCCGTCGGCGGCGACCTGGGTCAGCACGGTCACCATGCCGGTGCCGAACTCCTGGGCGGCGGTGGCCACGACGGCGGTGCCGTCGGCGTGCAGGTGCGCCCGGGCGCGCTGGGTGCGCATGAAGAACGCGACCGGGTATCCGGCGGCGGCCATTCCGGTGCCGATCAGCCAGTTCCCCTCGCGCTCGGACCGCGGCTGCGGACTGCGCCCGGCCCAGCCGAAACGTGCGGCGCCCCGCTCGAGGCATTCGCGCAGCCCGGAGCTGGACCAGGGGTGGCCGGTATTGGGGTCGACGTCGGTGATGTTGCGCAGTCGCAGCTCGACCGGGTCGACTCCCAGCTCGCTGGCCAGCTCGTCCATCGCGCACTCCAGGGTGAACACGCCGAGGGCCTCGCCCGGCCCGCGGGTGAACGTGGGCGTCATCGTGTTGCCGCGCACCAGGTGGTGGACGCCCTGATAGCTGGGGCAGGCGTAGAGCTGGGAGGCTACGCCGAAGGCGGGCTCGGCCCAGTCATCGAACGGGGAGGTGACCGAGATCTTGTGATGCCGGATGGCGATGAGCCTGCCGTCGCTGGCCGCCCCGAGCTCGATGTGCTGCTCCTGTTCCTCACGGTGCCCGCAGGAGGTGAACATCTGGCCGCGCGGCAGCACCAGCCGGACCGGGCGGCGGACGTGCTGGGCCGCCAGGGCGGTGAGAGCGACGTGCGGCCAGACCATGGCCTTGGATCCGAAGGCGCCGCCGACGAAGCGGGTCAGCACCCGGATCTTGGACGGGGACAGCCCGAGCAGCGCGGCCACGGTCAGCTGCACGGCCTTGATGCCCTGGCAGGAGTCATACAGGGTCAGCTGGTCGCCGTCCCAGGCCGCGGTGGTGGTCAGCGCCTCGAGCGCGTTGTGGTGATTGGCGGCGAACCGGAACGCCGTATCGATGCGCAGGTCCGCGGCGGTGAGCCCGTCCTCGGCGTTCCCGCGCTCGGTCCGCGCGGGCATCACGCCGCCGAAGATCTTCTCCGGTTCGTAGGCGTCGGCGCGGCCCTGGCCGATCGTGGTGACCGACGCCGTTTCGGCGTAGCTGACCTGGACTACCGACGCGGCGTGCTGGGCCTGCTCGAGGCGGTCGGCTACGACGATCGCGACCGGCTGGCCCGCGTAGTGAATCACGTCGTCCTGCATGGGGAAGAACGTCTCGCCGGGCGCCGGGCCGCCCAGCAGCGAGGGGAGCAGCGGCACGTGGTTCACCTTCGGCATGTCGTGGTGCGTCAGGATCGCGGCCACGCCCGGCACGCGCTCGGCCGCGGCGGTGTCGATCGCGGTGATCCGGCCGCTGGCTATCCCGGCGCCGACGATCTGGGCGTAGGCCAGATCCGGCAGCGCGATCTCGCCGGAGTAACGCGCGGCGCCGGTAACCTTGGCCGGACCGTCTATCCGGCTGATCTCCTGGCCGATAGCCCCGCTCATCGCGCATTCCCGTTCGTGAGTATGGTCAGGGACCGTACGATCGCCCGCTTCGCGAGCTCGACCTTGAACGCGTTCATCGGTCTCGGCGTGGCCAGGGCCAGCTCCTGGCCTGCCGCGTCGGCGAAGCTGGCCACGGTGGCCGGCTGGCCCAGCAGGCTGTGCTCGGCGTGGCGCGCGCGCCACGGCTTGGTCCCGACGCCGCCGAGCGCCAGGCGGACCCCGGCGATGGCGCCGTCGGCGACATCCACCGCGGCCGCCACCGAGACCAGGGCGAACTCATACGACTCACGGTCACGGAACTTCAGGTAGACGGACCTGCGGGCTATCGGAGCCGCGGGGATCTCGATGGCGGTGATCAGCTCCCCGTGCTCCAGCGGATGCTCACGCTCCGGGGTAGCGCCGGGAAGCAGGAAGAAGTCGCCGATTCCGATGGCGCGTTCGCCGCCCGGCCCGCGGGTGTGCACCGCCGCGTCCAGCGCGGTCAGCGCGACCGCGACGTCGGACGGATGGACGGCAATGCACGTGCCGCTGGTGCCGAGGATGGCGTGCCCGCGATGGAACCCGTCCATGGCGGCGCAGCCACTGCCGGGCTCGCGCTTGTTGCACGACGACGTGACGTCGCGGAAGTAGCTGCACCGGACCCGCTGGCATAGGTTGCCGCCCATCGAGGCCATGTTCCGCAGCTGCGCCGACGCGCCCAGCAGCAGCGCCTGCGAGATCACCGGGAATCGCGCCACCACCCCGGGCGCCCGGGCCACGTCACTCATCCGCGCCAGCGCACCGATCCGAAGCCCGCCGCCCGGCAGGTCCTCCACCCCGGTCAGGGGCAGGTCGTTGATGTCGACCAGCAACCCCGGCCGCAGCACGCCCTGGCGTACCAGGTCCACCTCGGCGGTCCCGCCCGCCAGGAACGCGCTGTCCGGCCGCTCTGCCACCATGGCGATCGCGGTAGCGGTGTCGGCCACCCGCACGTAGC
>JAJKHX010000005.1 GCA_021154785.1 Nocardiopsis sp. | reverse complement strand
GTTCTCGATCGGGCCGGGCACTCATGAGCAGGTCACCAGGAGCGCGGAGCTGTTCGCGACCGAGGTGATCCCCGAACTGCGCACGCTCGGCGCGGCCGGCGGCGGCTAGACGCCCCGGTCCGGTGTCCAGGGCCGCCGCGGGCGGGATCTCTTGGCAGGCTGACCTCGGGAGCGTAGGCTGCGCGATTTGTAGGGACCTGAACTGAGCAGGGGGAACGGATGGCCGACTTCGCGCAGACCATCGCGACCGCGTATGCCACCGACGGGGCCGCGGTTGATCTCGGACGCGGCGTGCACGACGGCGCGGTCGCCCCGGAGGCAGTGGTCAAGCTGCCGTTGCGGATGGTCAACCGGCACGGCCTGATCGCCGGCGCCACCGGCACGGGCAAGACCAAGACGCTGCAGGGGCTGGCCGAGCAGCTGTCGACCGCGGGCGTGCCGGTGTTCGTGGCCGACGTCAAGGGCGACCTGTCCGGCGTGGCCGAGCCGGGCGATGCGGGCAGCGCGGCGGCCAAGCGCGCCGCCGACCTCGGCCTGCAGTTCCAGGCCCGGGGCTTCCCGGTCGAGTTCTTCGCGCTCGGCGGCATCGGGCCGGGGATCCCGATCCGGGCGACCGTCTCTGACTTCGGGCCGCAACTGCTGGCCAAGGTGCTCGACGCCAACGAGACCCAGGAGCAGTCGCTGACCCTGGTGTTCCACTACGCCGATGCCAAGGGGCTGCCGCTGCTCGACCTGTCCGACCTGCGGGCACTGCTCAGCTTCCTGATCTCCGACGACGGCAAGCCCGAGCTGACCGGGATCGGCGGGCTGTCCCCGGCCACGGTCGGGGTGCTGCTCCGGTCGCTGGTCGGGCTGGAGGACGGGGGCGGCAACGAGTTCTTCGGCGAGCCGATGCTCGACGTCCACGACCTGATGCGCACCGCCCCCGACGGCCGCGGGATCATCTCCTGCCTGGAGCTGCCGGCCGTCCAGGACAAGCCGAAGCTGTTCTCCACCGTCCTGATGTGGCTACTGGCGGAGCTGTTCGAGGCGCTGCCCGAGGCGGGCGACCTGGACAAGCCGAAGCTGGCGTTCTTCTTCGACGAGGCGCACCTGCTGTTCGACGACGCTTCGAAGGCATTCCTGTCCTCGGTGGCGCAGACCGTGCGGCTGATCCGGTCCAAGGGCGTCGGGGTGTACTTCATCACCCAGACCCCGAAGGACGTGCCGAGCGAGATCCTCGGCCAGCTCGGCAACCGGGTCCAGCACGCGCTGCGCGCGTTCACGCCGGAGGACGCCAAGGCGCTGAAGGCCACCGTCTCGACGTTCCCCAAGTCCCCGTTCTACGACCTGGAGACGCTGCTCACCGGGATGGGCATCGGCGAGGCGGCGGTGACGATCTTGTCCGAGACCGGCGTGCCGACGCCGGTCGTGCACACCCGGATCACGCCGCCGGCCTCGCGGATGGGACCGGCCGACGACGTCGAAGCCAAGGCCAAGGCCTCACCGCTATGGGCCAGGTACGGCACCCGGGTGGACAACCAGAGCGCCCGGGAGATCCTGGCGGCCCGGCTGGCTTCGGCCGAGGCGCAGGAGGAGCCGGCTGAGGCGCCGCACGCCGCGGCCCCGGCCCGGGCCGGGGGTGCGCCGCACCCGCAGGCGGCCGCGCACAAGCAGGAGGCTCCGCACCGGCAGCCCGCCGCCCAGCACAAGGAGGCCGCCGGCGCGCTCGCGGGCGGGGTCGCCGCGGTGTCCTCGTTCCTGCAGTCCAGCCAGGGCAAGAAGCTGCAGAAGGAAGTGGTACGCGGGGTGTTCGGCATGCTCAAGAAGAAGTTCTAGGCCGCGGGGCAGGCATCGCCAGCGGCGGGTCACGGAATCAGCCGGTAGAAGCGCAGCATTCCCGCGTCGACCGGGAGGATTTCCAGGTCCTGGAATCCGGCCTGCTGGGCGTAGCGGCGCAGGGTATCGGGTCGCAGCACGGCTCCGGTCGCGGCGGTATCCGGGTCGCCCATGACCGCGGGCAGGCAGGCGACCACGCTCCATCCGTAGTGGTACTGCTCCTCGAGGGAGGCGGGCGCGGTGAACTCCTCGTCGACCCGCTCGTCGGCGACGATGACGCAGCCCGGTGCCCTGAGTAGCCCGCGGGCCACCCGCAGCGCATCGGCCGGGCGGGACATGTCGTGCGGCCCCTCGAGGATCGTCACCAGGTCGTACTGGCCGGACAGGCTGAGGCCGGACGCGTCGGCGGCGGTGAACGTGACGCGGTCGGCCACGCCAGCTTCGGCCGCATGACAGCGGGCGGCTTCGATCGCGTCTGTGTCCAGGTCGAAGCCGTCGACGCTGATCAGCGGGTAGGCCTGAGCCATGGCGATGCTGGACCAGCCGGTGCCGCAGGCCAGGTCGGCCACCCGGGCGGGCGGCTGGCTACGCAGCCGCCGGTCCACGTCCGCGATGGCAGGCAGCCATTGCCGGCCCAGCAGGTTGAGAAACACCGCCCGGTTGAACTCCGGCCGCCCCTCCGGCGCCCAGGACAACGGCGGCGGCGCACCGCAGGGAGTAACGGCGGGCCAGCGCCCGGCCGCCGGATCATCGACGTCCAGCAGCCCGCTGACGGCGTGGTGTTCCAGCCATTCCCGGATGTACCGCTCGGTGGTGCCGGTCCGGGCGGCCAGCTCCGCCGAGGTCGCCGGGCCGCCGGCGTGCAGGGCCTGGTACAGGCCCAGCCGCTCGCCCTGGTAGATGGTGAGCAGTTCCAGCGCGCCGGCCAGGTTGCGGAAGAGCCGGTCGGCCAGCGCGGCCGGATCGCCCGGTGCTGCCTGATGCTTTTCAGCTCCCATAGGGCCCAAGCTACCGGTCTTGGCCTAGACGCCGGTGGCGCCGTCGATGCGTTCCCTGAGCAGGTCGGCGTGGCCGTTGTGGCGGGCGTACTCCGGGGCGGCATCGGCCGTTCGATAGTGCTCACCGGTCGATTGTGGCGGATGCCTGCTGGTCGTAGGCGGCGCGGCTCGTCTCGATCTCGCTGATGTGCTCTTCGGCCCAGGCCTTCACCGCGTTGACGGCCGGCATCAGGCTGTCTCCGAGCGGCGTGAGCTGGTAGTCGACCCGGACCGGGACGCTGGCGGTGACGGCGCGGGAGACTAGGCCGTCCCGTTCCAGGGTGCGGAGGGTCTGGGTGAGCATCTTCTGGCTCACCCCGGTAATGATCCGGCCCAGGTCGCTGTAGCGCAGCGGGCCGCCGGCCAGCGCGACGAGGATCAGGGTCACCCATTTGTCGCTGATCCGCGCGAGAACCTGCCGGGACGGGCAGGCGGCGAGAAAGGCGTCGTATTCGGCGCGGGCGGCCGCCCGCTGTTGCGCCGCCGTGAGCGTCGGCACTGGGCACCTCCTGGTAGCTAACGCACCTCAAAGTGCGGTTCCTGCATCCGGAAGGAGTGTAGCTCTCCATTAGTTCGTGTCCAAATGCAGGCACAATCCGATTTAAGGAGGAACACAATGCGTGCTGTTGTCGTCCGTCATTACGGTGGTCCCGAGGCGCTGGAGGTCATCGACGTGCCGGTCCCGGAGCCGGGGCGCAGTCAGGTCAGAATCCGCGTCGACGCCGCGGCGGTGAACCCCGTCGACATCGCGACCCGCGCAGGGCTCATGAACGCGGCCCGGCCCGGGGTGATCCGCGAGCGCTCGCAGGTGGGGATCGGGTGGGACGTCGCGGGCGTTATCGACGCTACCGGGCCGGATGTCACCGGCTTCGCGGCCGGGGAACGGGTGATCGGGCTGCGGGATCGGCTGGACCTGCCGCTGGGCACCTACGCCGAGCAGGTCGTCCTCGACGCGGCCGACGTCGCCCGCGTGCCCGACGGAAGCGACAGCATGGCCTTGTCGACTGTCCCGCTGAACGGCCTGACCGCGCTCCAGGCGCTCGGCATCCTCGCCCCGCTGGCCGGCCAGACCGTCCTGGTGACCGGGGCCGCGGGCGGCCTGGGCGCTTTCAGCGTGGAGCTCGCGGCCATGCGTGGCCTGCGGGTGATCGCCGCGGCCGGGGACGACGACGAAAAGCTCGTCCGCGGCCTGGGTGCCGCGGAGTTCGTCCCGCGCTCGGCCGACCTGGCTGCCGCGGTCCGTGACCTGGTTCCCGGCGGCGTGGACGCGGTCTTCGACGCGGCCGTGCTCGGGTACCCGGCCCTCGACGCGGTGCGGGCCCGTGGGGCGTTCGCCGCCTTCGTGGGCACCGGCCCGGTCCCGGTGCGCGGCATCCGCGTGGTGCCGGTGAACATCCACGCCGACGGCGCGGCGCTGGCGGGGCTGGCCGGGCTGGCCGCCGCCGGGAAGCTGACCCTGCGGGTGGCGGACACCTATCCGCTGGCCGACGCGGCCCGGGCGCACGAGCGGCTCCAGGCCGGAGGGGTGCGCGGGCGGCTCGTCCTGATTCCCTGAGTGCCAGGAACCCGGCCAACGCAAGTGCCGGACAGCAAGCTCTGTCGATGCGGCTGGTCAGGGCTGGGCCAGGGCCGCCTTCTGCTCAGCGCAGATCTCCGCCAGGGCCTGGGGGGCCCCGCGGCACAGCCCGGGGAAGTTGAGGAAGCCGTGCGGCATGCCGACGTACTCGGTAAGCCGCACCGGCACCCCGGCGGCGCGGAGCGTCTCGGCGTACCGGACTCCGCCGTCGCGCAGCGGATCGTGCTCGCCCACCTGGATCAGGGCCGGGGGCAGCTTGCTGTGGTCCTCGGCAAGCAGGGGCGACAGCCGGGGATCGCTGGCGTCGGCACCGGCCAGGTAGTGCACGCGGTAGGCGCGCATCTCCGCATCGGTCAGGAAGGGAGTGCTCGCCGTGGCCGGCGGTACCGAGGTCATATCGGTGGCCGGGTAGATCAGCACCTGATGGCTGATGGCCGGGCCGCCGCGGTCGCGGGCCAGCAGGCAGACCACGGCCGAGAGGTTGCCCCCGGCGCTCTCCCCCATGACCCCGACCGGACCGCCCGCGCCCAGCGAGCTGGCATTCTCCGCGGCCCACAGCACGGCCGCGTAGCAGTCGTCGACGGCGGCCGGGAACCGGTGGCGCGGCGCGAGCCGGTAATCGACCGACACCACGACGGCGCCGACGTTCCTGGCGACCTGGCTGCCAAGCCAGTCGCCCATCCGCAGCTCGCCGAGGACGAAGCCGCCGCCGTGGAAGTAGACGATCAGCGGGCGGCCCTGGGCTCCGCCGGGTCCCGGACGGCGGTAGACGCGCACCGTGATGTCCCCGCCGGGTCCGGGGATGGTCCGGTCGCTCGCCTCGATTCCGGGCGCGACCTTGCCGAAGATGAAGTTGGTCACGGCGTTGTCCGGCATATGCCGGGCCTGCAAGGCGATGACCTCGGCCTCGCTCTTGCCCGCGATCGATCCCTGGCGCCGCACCATCCAGGCAAAGACCCTCAGCCGGCGATCGACCGGTGCCATCGGCGCTCCGTTCCTGCTGGTTTCCTACTGGCGAGTCCGGAACCCCATTGTCTGGCCGGAGAACTTCATGCGGCAAGCTGCCAGCGCCCAGGCCCGGTCAGCTGGCCGGGCCGGGGCTTCTTCCCGGCCATTGGCTGAGCCGGGCGACGCCGGCTTGCATGATGCAGCGGACACGCAGGGCGCGGATCAGCCGGCGCTGGCGGGAAACCGGGCGCCGCGACCCCGGCCGAGATCACCTCGGCCTGGGTGAGCAGCTTCATCTGCCACTGGGTCATCCGGTCCCCGAACCAGTAGGTGCGCAGCGGCTCCGGATCGGCCGCGGAGCTGTAGTCGCCGGTCACCAGCGAGCCGTAGACGTACACCCCGACGACGTCCGCGCGCGGCGAGCCGCTCCCGCAGTCGTCCCAGCAGCCCGGCTACGTCGGGAGGGAACTCCGCCGCGGGCATGCCGACATCTTGCCAGGTCAACCTGGCAGGCGCTGGCCGACATCGATGCGGTTGCCGTCGGGGTCGGCCATGACGAAGCCGCGCAGCCCGTAGTCGGCGTCGCGCAGGCCTTTGACGATCCGGACCCCGTTCGAGACCAGATGCTCATGCAGGGCCGTCGCATCGGCCACCATGAGGTGCGCGATGTTGTGGTGGCCTGCCCGGTGGCCCTTGACCAGGGTGAGATGCAGTTCCGCCGCGTCCCGCCGGAGGATGACGAACCCGACCGGGTCGCCGTTGGTGAAGGTCACCGACATCCCCAGGACGTCCTGGTAGAAGCCCAGCGCCTGGGAAATGTCGCTGACGGGGACGGCGCCGGCGATGCGCCCGAAGGTAACGCCGGGTCCGTGGTTGCCGGCCATCGTGCTCCTTGAGAAGAAACCCTCAGCACCGGCAAGGGGCAGTGCCCGCCCGGCTTCGTGGCGCGGTGGCCTGACCCCATCATGCTAGCGGTGACGCGCCGTCCCTGCCCCCGGCACGGACGGCGCTCCTCAATCAGATCAGGCCAATCAGATCAGGACGAGCTCGCGGTCGCCGGTGAGCTCGCGGGCGTCGTCCGGGACGTGGAAGAGGTCGTCGTCGGCGTCTGGCAGCGGCCCGGGTGAGGTGTCCGGCCGGGTGCCGCCGCGTGGCGGCTGGCTGGCCTGGCCGGGATAGCTGACGCGAGGCACCGCCATGATCAGGACCGCGAGCGCGCACGCCGCGACCACCAGGCCCGTCATAGCCAAGAAAACACCGCTGAAGATTTGCATGCTGATCATCTGAGGCCCCCTGCCCGTGATCCTGCTGTTTACACTGTTTACCGTGTCGAGTATTCCGGCGATGAGTTAACGGTGTCAACTTAATTATCGATGCTAACGCCGGGACACGACGGCGTACGGAGGATGAATGATTTCTCCGGGGCCGTCGCCGCGGCCCTCAGGCCCGCGCGAACGGCTGCCCCGCACGGACCGGGCGGACGCCTACTTCCAGGTCACGTCGCGAACGGGCGCACCGCCGGACTCATCACGCTGCCGCGCTGGAGCACCGGCACTCGGCGTCCGGGTGAAGCGGCCTATGAGATGAGTCACAAGGCGTGACGCTCCCGGCTAAGCACGGAGGCGACTGGGGTTACCTCTGGAGAGGGCCGCCGGCAGGTGCTTGATACTCACGGTTCCCGGGCGCGTCTTCCAGGCCAGCTTGCTGTCGAAAGGCAGGGGCATCGGTTAGCTCGTTCGGTGGAAAGGTTTTTGGGTGCTGACGGCCCGGCTGTTGAGACGGGCGGGGGCGGGCAGACTGGATAAGGCAGGGTCGCCGGGCAAGTGAGGCAGGGTCGCGGGCAAACTGGATGAGGCGGTGACGGAATCCGATGAGGCGGTGGCGGGAAGCCGGGATGGGGCCGGGATGCGGGAAAGCCGGGATGGGGCCGGGACGCGGCCTGACCGGGATGGGGTCGGAGCTCAGGTGACGTGCTTTGCCGACGCGCGCGCGGAGGAAGCGTTCCTGCCGGCCAGGCTCGAGCTGGTCCGCCCGTGCGCGGCCCGGCCCGAGTACATCGAGATGTGCTTCACCACGGTCGAAGGCGCGTTCAACTGGTGCTTCCGGCGGCCGCCGGGACGCCGGAAGCGGGCGGCCGGGCCGATCGCGCTGCGGTCCGGGCCGTACGGCGTGCACGCTTACCTGCTCGACGAGGACGGGCTCGGGCCCGCCCTGGAGATGTCCGCGGCGCTTCCGATGATCACCGCCGGGGCGGACGTCTACGTCGCGCGTGACCTGGTCGTCAGCCGCTGAGCTCTTTCTCCGTGGCGCAGCAGCACGCCAGACCTTGCCGGTGACGCCGCCGTCTACCCGGATGATGGCCCCGGTCGTGAAGCTGGACGCGGCGCTGGCCAGGTGCAGGGCCAGCGGCGCGATCTCGGCGGGCACCCCGATCCGGCCCATCGGCACCCACGGGACCTCGGCCCCCTCGGGCGGCGCCCACGCCTGGCTGATGTCGGTGCGGAACGGGCCGGGCAAGATGGCGTTGACCCGGACCCGGGGCGCGTACGCCTCGGCCAGGCCGACGGTGAGCGCGTTCAGCCCGGCCTTGGCGCACGCGTACGGGAGTTCCCTGGTGCTGGCGGTCAGCGAGGCGGTGGTACCGATGTTGATGATGGATCCCCCGTCGTGCGCGGCCATGTGGGTCCCGGCCAGGGTCGCCAGCCGGAACGGGCCCTTCAGGTTGACCGCGATGGTCTTGTCGAAGAGCTCCTCGCTGACCGCGTCGAGGCTCTCGTACAGCGGGGACATGCCGGCGTTGTTGACCAGGACATCGATCCGGCCCAGCCGTTCCAGGGCCTGCTCGACGAGCCGGCCGCAGTCGCCCCAGCGCCCGACGTGGCAGGCGATGGGGACGGCCTGGCGGCCGGTCGAGGCCCGGATCTCGGCGGCCGCCGCCTCGCAGGCATCGAGCTTGCGGGAGGCGACGACGATGTCGGCGCCCGCCTCGGCCAGGGTCTGCGCGATGGCCCGGCCGATGCCGCGCGATCCCCCGGTGACGACGGCCGCCTTGCCGGTCAGGTCATGAAGTGCCGCGAAGGAAGTCACCAGGTGATCGTGCCACGGCCCCGGCCTGGGACAGAATTGCTGTGCAATTGTGCGTCATAGGGACCGCGGCAGTAGGGAGGCACGATGAGGCGCCTCGACCAGTGGATGGACGAGGCCGGGCTCGCGGGGAAAGGCGAGCCGGCCGAGTACCGGCTCCTGTCCGGCGGCACGCAGAACGAGATCTACGAGATCCGCCGCGGCGGCCTGCACGCCGTGATGCGGATCCCGCCGCCGTCCGCGCCAGCCGGCCGGGACGAGGGCATCCTGCGCGAGTGGCGCATCATCGAGGCGCTGACCGGGACCGACGTGCCCTGCCCGCCGGCCCTGGCCCGGTGCGCCGATCCCTCGGTCCTGGGCCGGCCGTTCTACCTGACGGGCTTCGTCGACGGCTGGTCGCCGGCCGACCAGGGCCCCTGGCCGGCGCCGTTCGACGCCGACCGGCAGGCCCGGCGGGAGCTGGCCTACCAGCTGGTGGAGGGCACCGCGCTGCTGTCCAGGGTCGACTGGGAGGCCAAGGGCCTGCACGACCTGGGACGGCCGGACGGCTTCCACGAGCGCCAGGTCGGCCGGTGGACCGCCTTCCTGGACCGGATCAAGGGCCGGGAACTGCCCGGCTTCGACGTGGCCGCCGCCTGGCTGCGGGACCGGCGGCCACGGGATTACATCCCGGGCCTCATGCACGGCGACTACCAGATCGCCAACGTGATGTTCCGGTACGGCACTCCCGCCCGGCTGGCCGCCATCGTGGACTGGGAGATGGGGACCGTCGGCGACCCCAAGC
>JAJKHX010000004.1 GCA_021154785.1 Nocardiopsis sp. | reverse complement strand
GGACCGTCCGCACGTCCGCGTAACGGGTGACCATCCATACCCGCCCGTAGCCCGGCATGGGCACCGGAGCGACCGGCCGCGACTCGCGCAGCCGCGCGAAGAACTCCAGCGGGTCCCGGTAGTAGCAGTCCTCGTCGAACGGCGCCAGCTGTATCGGGTCCGTCACGTCCCACACGCTAGGTTGCCGGTCATGGAGCTGTCACCGGATTTTCAGGTGGCGGGCTGGTCGTTCGTCCAGCCGGTCAAGGCTATGATCTCGGCCGCGATGTCGGTGACGGGACGGCTGTCGGTGGGGACGCGGCTAACCCAGGCCGGGGCGCGCCGGTCTAGCCTGCGGGCCATCAGGTCGCTGCGCTCTATATGCCAGTCGAGTTCTGAACCGGTCTCGCGCTGGGCGAGCCGCTGGCGTGCTGTCGCGTCACTGCAGGTCAGCAGGACAGCGGTGACGTGCGGGCCGTCGCCCATCGCCGTTGTGAGCTCATTGATCACCTTCTCGAACACGCTTGCCGTATTGGTGTAGATCATCCGCCGGTAGCCAAGGGCGCGGTAGTTAGCCCACATCGCGGCGAGGTTCTGTTCCGCAAGACGCAAGCCGCTTTCATGCGGTACCGGCCAGGCCAGGTCGAGGTTGTCGCCTTCGATCAGGCAGTGCCGGACGCGGGCGGCTGACAACTGGGCATGGATTTCGTAGCCGGCCCTGCTCTTTCCGACGCCTGCCCGGCCGCCGATGAACAGAGCCCTGGTTTGCGCTGTCACCCGTGTACCTTAGTTTCACCATGGGGCGCCACCGAAGCTGATCTCATTGCCCTCCGGGTCCCGGTAGATCACCTTGGTCACGCCGTTGTCGTACGTCTCGCGCTGCGCGGGCTCGATGCCCCGCCGGGCGATCTGGGTGACCCGGTCGTCGAGATCGTCGACGAACGAGAGCACCAGGGCGTTCCCCGCCCGCTCGGGCTGCTGCACGATGTAGATGTACCGGTGCTCGGACATCTCCCATACGGCCTCGGTGTCGTTCGGCAGGAATGAGGGCTCACCGCCGAAGAACCGCTCGTACCACGGCAGCGCCGCGGTGTAGTCGGTGACGGGGATCCCAGCAAAGAGGTCCAGTGTCATCTCGCCCTCCAGGTGTCGTCGCCGTATCGTCTTGGTACTGACTTCGGCGGCACCGGGAACTCATCGCGATGGACCAGCGTGCCAGCTGACCAGTGGCCAGCGCGCCGCGCCGGTGGCCGGTTCGCGCTATAACGTTTGACTGTGGGTGGCGCGGTGCCACCACCTCGTCGCCGAGGAGACCCGATGCCGGCCGATCCGCCTAGCTCACCGGTGCTGCGCGCGTCCGACGCGGACCGCGACCGGGTCATCGAGTTGCTGCGCACCGCCGTCACCGACGGGCGGCTCGACGCGGCCGAGTTCGACGAGCGGATGGGCGCGGCGCTGGCCGCCCGCACCGTCGACGCGCTGGTCCCGCTCACGGCCGATCTGATCGCCGCGCCAGGCAGCGATAGCGCGCTCGCGGTGCCGCGCGCCGCGATGCCGGCCGAGCCGGCCGCCGAGCTGCTCACCATCAAGGCGAAGCACGGCCCGGTGCGCCGTGAGGGCCGGTGGACGCTGCCGCATCGGCTGGCGTTGCGCACCGCGTGGTGCGACGTGCTGCTGGACCTGACCAGTGCGGTGCGCAGCGGACCCGAGCTGGTCGTCGAGCTGCGGGTGCGCGGCGGCGACGTGGAGCTGGTCCTCGCGCCGGGGATGGTGGTGGACGCCAACGAGCTGAAGGTGAAGCATGGCGCGCTGGCGATCAGCACGGACGCGGGCGACGACACGCTGGAGACGCTGCACGTCCGCCTGGTAGGCCGGATGAAGCACGGACGGGTCAGCACCCGGTGGGTGCCGCCGCACCGCTGATCACCTGGTCATAGGCCGTGGGCGACAGGGTGGCGGTTGTGCCAGAAGACCAGGATCGCCTTGCCGACGATGGTGGAGCCCTGGATGGGTCCCCAGTAGCGGCTGTCGCAGGAGTCGGCGCGGTTGTCGCCCATGACGTAGAACTCGCCGGGCGGGACGCGGTAGGGATGCTTACTGCTGGCGATCGCCGGCCCGAGCGGGTCGTTGGCCGGCAGGTAGGGCTCGGCCAGCCGGTGCCCGTTGATGTAGATGGCGTTGCCGGAGGAGTAGATCGTCTGGCCGGGCAGGGCAATGACCCGCTTGATGAGGTCGCCGGGCGGGCCGGGGCAGTCGTCGCGCGGCGGGTGGGTGAACACCACGATGTTGCCCTCGCGGGCGTCGTGCCAGCTGAAGAAGGCCTTCTGCACCAGGAGCCGGTCGTACACCGACAGCGTTGGGACCATCGACGCCGACGGGATCCAGAAGGTCTGGATGACGAACGTCCGCAGCAGGAAGGACGCCAGCCCTACCACGAGGAGCGTGCCGATCGTCTCGCGCAGGACCCGCTTCCAGCGGCCGCGCCGCGCGGGGCCGGAGTCAGCAGGAGCGGTCACGCGTGGTTCCCTGGGTGAGGTGGCACGGGGTGGCCGGGTGCGGGGAGGGTGACTGGGTCGAGGTGCTGGCCGCCCGGGCGGGTGTGGTCTCGGCGGCCAGCGCCGCTGCGAAGCCGAGCAGGCAGGCCGCGGCCAGCAGCGCCGCGGCGACGGCGCTCAGGGACCGGCCGGGACGCGGGGTCAGCCATGTGCGGGCCGCGCCGAGGAGGTAGCTCCAGGCGATCGAGGCCGCCGGACGGCCGTCGCGGATAAGGAGCGTCGCCAGCTCGGCGGCCTCGATTCCGTGGCGCCGCCGCCAGCGGGGCGGGTAGCAGCGGAGCGCGGCGTCGATCAGCCTGCCGTTCCGGACTCCGGGGGTGCTCATCAGGCGCCGCCCAGCTGCAGGCGCAGCCGTCCGGCCGCGCTGACGCGTTCCAGGGAATCGAGGTGCGCCTTGAGCGCGTCCGCGCCCGGTGGGGTGATGCGGTAGGGATGCCGTCGTTCGTCGGCGGGCAGGGGCTCGATGAGCCCGAGCCGCTCGAGCCGGTCGAGCGCGCCGTAGAGCGTGCCGGGGCCGAGGTCGACGCCGGAGAACTCCTTGACGTCCTGGATCAGCGCATAGCCGTGCTTCGGCCCGTCGGCCAGGCTGACCAGGATCAGCACCGACACCTCGCCGGCCCGGCGCAGGACGTCCTGCTCGCGTGCGGTCATCCGCCCTCCTATTACGTTGAACAATATATCAGTCAACGTAATAGTCGTGGCGGGGTATCGGTAAGGCACGCCCTTACACCACCTCTGAAATTCAGTGGTTGCGGCGTTCTACCCTCTCTATCGGGTACGGTGCCACAACCACTGAATCGAGATGGTGCGTAGGGGGCAGGCGAGGTCAGTGGGTATGAGTTCGAGTGACTTCCGTGCCGTGGCGCCCTTCTGGATCTTCGTCACCGACTGCTGAGGCCAGGATCGGCAGGTCGAGGGCGGAGTGGTCGCCGAGGTGGATGGTGAACGTCTCGCCTGGGGGCCGTAGCGGCCGAAGCAGGCGGCGTCGTGGCCGGCCAGCGCGACCCGGAGCTGGTGGCCGGTCGGGAGCAGCGCGGCTATTGGCAGCAGCTCCACGGTGAGGTCGAGGTCCTGGCCGGGCTCGACGGGCAGCTGGCCGGCCCGGGCGAAGCTGCGGGGCACGCCGAGCCGGGCGGGATCGGCGGGCCGTTCGTCGCGCGGTGGAGGAAACGCAGGCAGCCTTCGGTGAGGTACGTCACCGTGCCGTCGGGCGCGATGTCCTCGAGGTAGGCGTAGATCGCGCCGTCGGATCCGGTGGTGGCCAGGCGCAGGGAGATCACGGGGAAGCCGGGGCTGCCGCTCAGGAGTTTAACCGTGGCCGGCGAATGTTAGATCTTGTGCGCTGACGGGCCAGGATCAACGGCAGGGCAGCGGTGAGAGCCGCGGTGACGAGAAAGCCGAGGCGCCAGCCGCCGAGCTGAGTGGCTAGTCCGGTCAAGGGGGCGGCGACCGCGATGCCAGCCGCGCTGGCCGAGTTCATCCAGGTGCTTGCCTGGGTGTAGACGCGCGGATCGATGGTGCGCTGGAGCAGGACCGCCGACGGGATCAGGATGGGCGCGACGGATCCGCCCACTATGGCGTAGCAGATGAACATCACCGGCACGTCCGGCACCAAGCTGAGCGCCGCCGTGCCGAGGACGAGGAAGCTCGAGACGACGAGCATGACCGTCAAGGGCTGCAGCCGGTGCGTCCGGGCGCCGTAAACGAGACCGGCGGAAAGGCTCGTCAGGCTGCTGACCGCGGCTATCGGCCCGGCCAGTCCCGGGGCGTGACGGGCGAACGCGAACGCGGTGATCGCGACCGTGATCCCGCCGAAGAACAATCCCATCGCCAGGTTGACGCCGAACAGGGCCACGACGTCCGGCGTAAGCAGGCGGCGGTCGACCAGCCGGCGATCGCCACGTCCGTACGCTGGCGGCTCGGAACGACGCTGCCAGATGAACGCCGTCATCCCGATGGCCACCAGAGTGCCGGCCAGCGTCAGCCCGGCCGCCGGGTACAGCACCGTGCTCAGCGTGGTCACGAGAACCGGGCCGCACAGGAACGTCACGTCGTTGAGGGCGGCTTCCAGCGACAGTGCCGCCGCGACCTGGTCTGGCGTCCGTACGGCGTGCCGCCAGCGCGCCGCCGACAACGATCCCACCTGCGGGACGCTGGCGCCCGCCATCATCGCCGTGACCGCGAGCGCCGCGAGGGAAAAATGCAGGTCCGCGCCGGTGATCAGCCCGGCGACGGCGAGGACATAGGCGGCTACCGACCAAGGCAGGATGCGCCGCTGGCCGCGATTCTCTACCAGCCGGGCGACCTGCGGGCCGGCCATCGCCTCGGCCACGGCGAACACGGCCGTGGTGACGCCGGCCGCGGCGAACGACCCGGTCGCGCCGCGGACCGCCCACAGCACGGCAAGACTCGTCATCGCGACGCCGAGCCTCGCGACGGCGGCCGGGCCGAAGAAAGCCGCGGCGCCAGGCAGGCTCAGCACCGCGCGATAACGCGCTGTTCCATGGCGGAAATGGTCAAGCAGACCTGTATCGCCACGCTGCCGTGGCATAGGAGACCGGTACCTTCCCGTACGAGCGGGTTAGGCGAGCCGCCAGACAGGTCGGACTGGGCCATCAGCTCGCGCCACGCACCCGGAAGGGTGACATCGCACGTCGTTCGGCGCCCGCACGGACGCCTCATGACACCGTAACAGCAGTTCGCGCAGGCGGAACTTCTGGATCTTGGTGGCTGACCGGGCGTTGAACGGGACCGGCACTCCCCCGGCCAGGTGAATGGCGAAGAAGAGCTCGAGGTAGGCCACGCAGTTCGTCATCAGGATGCCGGCGTGGCCGCCTGGTTGGAGGC
>JAJKHX010000003.1 GCA_021154785.1 Nocardiopsis sp. | reverse complement strand
GTGGCCGTCGGGGCCGCGGGTGAAGGCAAACCGGGCGATCACCGAGTCGCGGGTGGCCCGGGGGGTTTGTTCGGCGGTGTGGTTGCCCAGCCCGTAGGCCACCCACTTGCCGTTGATCCGCTCGAAGGGCTGCACCACATGGGCGTGGTGGCCCACCACCAGATCCACATCGGGCGAGGCCAACAGCGCGGACGCGATCGCGACCTGGGCCGCGGTCAGATCGGCGGTGTATTCGGTGCAGCAGTGCACGCTGGCGATGACGATCTGCGCGCCGGCTTGTCGGGCCCGGTGCGCGGCGGCGAGAATGCCGTCCACCTGAGGGACGGTAGGGTCGAAATCGTCGACCGCCCACGGCTGGTCCGCCGGTTCGGGGATGCCGTTGAGCCCGTAGGTGAAGGCCAGGTCGGCGACCTTGACGCCGTGGATGGTCATGATGTGCGGGGTCTGGCTGTCAGAAGCGGTGCGATAGGTGCCGGTGTGGCCGAGGCCGGCGACGTCGAGGATGTCCAGGGTGCGCACCAGCCCGGGAAAGCCGGCGTCCATCGAGTGGTTGGACGCGGTGGAGCAGTCGTCGTAGCCGGCACCGATCAGCGCGGCGGCGATCTGTGGCTGCACGTCGAAGGTGGGGTAGCCCTCGAAGGGACCGCCGGGTGGGGCCAGCGGGGTCTCCAGATGGCAGATCGCCAGGTCCGCGGTGCTAATAATCGGCGCCACCGGGGCGAATACGCCGCTGAAGTCATAGTCGACACCGTGCGCCCGGCCGGCCGCCGCGGCGCCGGCCACCAGGTGACCGTCCTGGTGGATCAGCACGTCCCCGGTGGCCGCCACGGTGATCGACGCCTGCGCAGGCGGTGTGGTGCTGGCCGGCGCCGCGCTGGTTGCGGCGGTGCTGGGGGTGGGTGAACCGTCGCGGGCCGGCGCCGGGCTACACCCGGTGAGCACCGCCGCGCATCCCACGGCCAGCGCCATCCGCACCGGCCGGATTCGGTACCCGCTGCGCACAGCGGGCAGCGTAGAAGGCCGGGGCAGGATCTCGGGCCGAACACTTCGCGAATAGGTGCACTCCCTCGACTCGGTCGATGATCGCGACGGGTTCGGTGGCTCAGCGGAGAAAGAGGGGCTGCATCGGGGTCGGCGCATGCGGCCGGCCGGTTCTGGCCGTCGAACCGGCGCAGACCGGCGCGCAGCCCAGCCGGCTGTTCCTGGCGGGCCGGTTCATGCCACCCTTCCGCCGGGGGCGGCTGACCGGGCTGCCGCCGGGGCGCGTGGCGGCTACGGCGTGTCGCGTTTGAGTTGCTCGTGCGTCGGTATCGGGGCAGCGACCCCGCCCCGCCCTGGCCGTGAAACCCCCGGGGCGGGACGGTGCCTTCATGGACGCACAGGGCGCGTCCTGGCCCTGCGAAGCGCGATGCGGCGGGCGCGCTGGTGTCGGCGTGGCGCTACACCGCGCGTCCCCGTGCTGCTTGAATCGCCCGATCATGTGCTCGGCGGTCGCCCGCGCTTCGCCGGCACGCCGCCGAGATGCTGTCAGCGTGCTCCGGCCAAGGTTCGCGGTGCCGGGCAGGCCCCTGGCGTCAGTCTGTGAGACAGAGCGCACCAAGCACCAACGAGCTCAACCGGCCGCAGTGAGATCCGCGTCGCACTTGCGTCCGAGTGCTGTGAGCGGCGGTCCCCGGACGTTTACGGTGGGGAGGCCGCCGCACGTGAGCGGCGGCGACTGTAGAGATCAGCCCAGAGCCGTGCGCCGAGCGCCCACCCCGGCTCAGAGACTGGGCACCGACCAGCTGCGCCTGGGTGGGGGCGGGGGAACCACGATCAGGCTCTGCGGAGCCTTGGGGTGAAGTCGCGTCAGCGACCGGGCCAATCCAACCGGGTCCGAACCCGACAGCTAACCCCGTAGGCGTTCGGAGGAACCCATGTCTCTATCCAAGCGCGCCCGTGCCCTGCTCACCCTCGCCGGTGCCACCGCCGTGGTGGCGACCACCGCCGCCGTCGCCCCGTCCGCCTCCGCGGCGGAGACGCACGACTGGAGCGGCGTGGCGCAGTGTGAGTCCGGCGGCGACTGGGCGATCAACACCGGCAACGGCTTCTACGGCGGACTGCAGTTCACGCAGTCGACCTGGGCCGGCTACGGCGGCACCGCCTACGCGCCCCGCGCCGACCTGGCCACCCCCGCCCAGCAGGTGGCCATCGCCGAGAAGGTGCTCGCCGGGCAGGGGATCGGCGCCTGGCCAGTCTGCGGCAAGTACCTCACGGGGGGCACCACCTCCGTCGCCGCTGCGGCCCCCGCCGAGCAGGTCACCGTCGCGGCGCCCCAGGCCGCCGCGCCCGCCACGACGTCCAGCGACGGCTCCCCCGCCGCCCCCGCGACCGGCGGCAGCTACACCGTACAGAGCGGCGACACGCTGTCGAAGATCGCCGCCGCGCACGGCGAGACGTGGCAGCAGCTGTTCCAGAAGAACACCGGCACGGTCAGCAACCCGAACCTCATCCTTCCGGGTCAGCAGTTGGCCCTCTGAGCCGCCTCCGGCGACCGGCCGAGCAGTGGCCGGCGGCATGCGGCTGCGCCCGCACAAACCTGACAGCCGGCGCGGGGGAATGACACGCGGCCCGGCCCCAGTCCACCACTGGACGGGGCCGGGCCGCGCTTACGTAGCCCCACCACGAAGTGAGACCTGCTTTGCGCTGTCGTACGACGCGATCACGGAATTCCACCGACCACGGAGTTCCACCGACGGTCCCCTGACGCGAATTCCTCGCGAGGCCGCCTTGCGACGTTACGGGGGACCGCTCGTGTCTGCCGTCTCATCGTGCTTCCTTGATCCGTTGCGTGAGGAGTTCTCGCCCTTTTGCCGCCGCACGTGGATGACCATCCGCTCGGGGGTCACCGGCGACGCATTGACGACGCGGTGGTCTTCGACAAGCTCGTCGAAGCGCGGGTGTTCGGCGCCGGTTACGAGGGGATCGGCGAGGCCGGCTGCTCGGCGATGACGCTGCCCGGCCGCCACGACGAGTGGATCCGCCTGGGCGTGTGGGACCGGCTGAAGTTGGCCTGTCTGGCCGCCTACGAGAAGATGATCGGCCTGGACCTGACCGATCTGGCCGTGGACGGCTGCACCACCAAGGCCGTCTGCGGCGGCGAGTGCGCCGGCCGCAGCCCGGTCGACCGCGGCACGGGCGGCCTCAAGCGCTCGCAACTGACCGACGGTGCCGGCGTTCCGCTGGCCACAGTCTCGGTGCCGGCCCACCCCCGCGAGGACGTCCTGCTACTGGCCACCCTCGACGCGCTCACGGACTTCGCCCCGCTGCCGGCACAGGCCACGGTGCACCTGGACGTCGGCTAGGACTACCGGCCTCGCCGGGAGGCACTCGACGAGCGGGGCCTGCTCGGCCAGATCGCCCACCGCGGCATCCCCGCGCCCAGGTCGCCCGCCGTTGGGTTGTCGAGCGCACCAACTCCTGGCTCACCGATTTCGGCAAGCTGCGCCGCTGCATCGAGCGCCGCCGCGCCCGCGTCGATGTCTGCCTCGCCCTGGCCGCCGCGATCGTCACCATCCGTGCTCTGCGGCGGGCCGCCTGGTACCGCTACCGCTGGAACACCCGGCCACGATCACCACGGATCCGCTGACCAATTGGCGGACGCCCTTATTGGGTCCGGTGTCCGGAATCTGCGGGGCTCGCCAAGTCATCGACGAGGACGGGTAAAACCCGCAGGCCGACGGCTCCGCACCGACAGAGGCGTGGCCGGGGCATGACAAGCATGAGCAGACCGGCGAGACTGACATCCGAGCTCCTAGCAGGGCTGGACGATGCAGGAACCACCGGCCCTACCAGGAGCTCGTCACATCACCCCATCGCACGCCGGGTCACCGCGCCGGTTATGAGACGCGTTTTTAGATCTTGACGCCGTGCGCGCGCAGCCAGGGGGCGGGGTCGACGGGGTCGGGGGCGTGGATCTCGAAGTGCAGGTGTGGGCCGGTGGCGTTACCGCGGTTGCCGACGGTGGCGATCTGCTGGCCGGCGACGACGTGGTCACCGACATTGACCAGCCAGGTGTCGATGTGCCCGTACCAGGCGACTGTGCCGTCGTCGTTGTTGATGTAGACGACCTGGCCGAAGCCGCCGGGGTCGCGGGGTCCGGCGGCGGTGACGCTGCCATCAGCGGCTGCGTAGATGGGGGTGCCTATGGGGGCGGCAAGGTCCAGGCCGTTATGAACGCCGGCCGTGAAGCCTTGGGTGAGGCTGCAGGCGGGGCAGGGGTGGGCGTAGGCCCCGGTGCTGTCCACCGGTGCGGGTGCCGGAGCGGGAGCCGCTGCCGGTGCGGGAGCCGGTGCCGGTGCGGGAGCCGGAGCGGGAGCGGGAGCGGCCCGATGAGAGCCATCCCACCCGGAGTTGGGCCAGTCACCGGGGGCGGCCTGGGCGACCGATTGCCCAGTGACGGCGAAGGCGAAGGAAAGGATGCTCACCGCAGCCGCTCGGTGCAGGGTCCGACGGCGGATGCCCACCAGTGTGCGCGGGAGACCGCTCTCGTCGGCGTCACCACCGGACGGCGACCATCCGGCGATCTCGTCGCTACCGTTGATGGGGTCGGTCGGGGTGTCGTGGTGGCTGGGCGTGGCAGTGCGCAGGGTGCTGTGATGCATGGCGGGTGAACTCCTGGGGGATGGGACCGCCCGGCGCCCGTCGTTGGGACGGCCGCCAGTAGCGGGCGTGTGGGGATGTGCAGCGGCACGAGGCCTGGGATGGGCAGCCGGGATCAACCGCCGGGCATGTGGCCTCCGCCGGGCAGCAGATGGGTGCGATCAGGCCCGTGGGGTCGGGCTCGACGCCTGGCTGGGCACGGAGCGGGTCAATGCTTTGTGGCGGCTGTGCCGACCTAGATGCGCAGGCAGAAGTCGGCGTGTCCCGGACTGCGGATCGCGGGTGCTGAGGAGGCCCGTGGGCGCAGCATGCGGTGGCTCTCCGTTCTCCCTTGGCCGCCTACCGGGTTAGCTGACGGGTTCGGGCGGGGACTCGCCCTATCCACGCCCGAGCCAGGCTCGGGAGTGG
>JAJKHX010000002.1 GCA_021154785.1 Nocardiopsis sp. | reverse complement strand
GGTCCATCCAGCCGCCGCTGCGGCGCAGCCGGGTCAGGTAGGCCTCGGCCGCGGTCGTATCGGTCAGCACCGTCCGGGCGGCGATGGCCAGGAAGGTGGCCGGCCCCGCGTACTGCATGGCGGTGACCGTGTGCTCCTCGCGCGCCGAGTCGATGATCTCCAGGTCCTGGAGGGCGGCCTGCCGGGTGCAGGCCAGCGTGACCGCGTCGGCCAGGCTCATCCCGGGGCCGGCGGCGAGGTCGTCCGCCTCCGCGATGAACCGGGCGGCCTCGGCCCGCCAGGCCTGCTGGCCCGCCGCGCTCTCGTCCGGGACCAGGTCGTCGTAGCCGGGGATGCCGTACATGGTGGCCACGAACGGGTTCACGTCGAGCCAGCGCTGGTGGAACCGGTCGGCCAGGTCGCGCGCGGGAGTCATGGGTATAAGTTACGCACCCGCGGACACCGTCAGGCGCGCACCCGCAGCCGTCCCCGGTCGATGACCACGGTGCCGTCGTCCTTGGTCGTCTGGAACAGCGCGGTGTCGCTGCCGTCCGGCCGCCACACCGAGACGGTCAGCGCCTCACCGGGCCACACCGGGCGGCTGAACCGGCCGGACATGGACCCGAACCGGGCCGGGTCGGAGTCGCAGAGCAGGTGCAGCAGGGCGCGGCCGGTGACCCCGTAGGTGCACAGGCCGTGCAGGATCGGCCGGTCGAAACCGCCGCGGGCGGCGAACTTGGGGTCGACGTGGAGCGGGTTCCTGTCCCCGGACAGCCGGTAGACCAGCGCCTGCTCCGGCCGGGTCTGGTAAGTCAGGAGGTAGTCGGGCGCCCGGTCCGGCCGGTCCCAGGCCGCGTCGGAGCCGCGCTCGCCGCCGAAGCCGCCCTCGCCCCGGATGAACGCGCTGCTCCTGGTGGTCGCCAGCGGCTCCCCGGTGGCCGCGTCGACCGCCACGTTCTCGGTCACCACCAGGGCCCCCGAGCCCTTGTCGTAGATGCCGGTCACGGTCGAGGTGGTGCGGACGGTGCCCGCGACCGGCAGCGGCCGGTGCAGTTCGACGGCCTGCTCGGCGTGGACCAGCATGGCCCGGTCGAAGTCCCCGAGGCTGCCCGAGGTCCGGCCCTGCGCGATGAGCACCGCGTAGGTCGGCAGCACCTTCTGCTCGATGCCCTCGGAGTTCTCGGTGGTGAACTCGAGCTCGGCCAGCGGGTCGCCCAGCCCGGCGCCGACCCCGACCGCGTAGAGCAGGGCGTCCTTGCTGTCCCAGGATCGCTCCTGCGGCTCGCCCGCTACGCCTACGAGGCTGTGGTTAAGCGCCATGACTCCCCTTTGGTCGGCCTCTTCGCGCGCCGCGTCTTGTTTGCCGTAATGGCAAATTGTTAGAATAAAGTTCTAGAAAAGAATTGTCAGGGGACGGCCCTGGGAGTGTCAAGGGCAGGTAACCAGAGCCGAGGGAGTGACCGCATGGGCATCCTGGACGGCAAGGTCGCGATCGTGACCGGCGCCAGCCGCGGCATCGGGGCGGAGATCGCCCGCCGGTTCGGCGAGGAGGGCGCCGCGGTGGCTGTCGTCGCGCGGACCACCGAGGCGGGCACGTCGCCGTTCCCAGGCACGATCGCCGAGACGGCCGGGCAGATCCGCGCGGCCGGCGGCACCGCCACCGCGATCCGCGCCGACCTGGCCAGGCCGGACGACCGGGAGCGGCTGGTGGCCGAGGCCACCGCCGCGCTGGGGACGCCGGACATCCTGGTCAGCAACGCGGCCGTCACCTACTTCACCCGGGTCGACGATTTCACCCCCAAGCGCTTCCAGCTGATGTTCGACGTCCAGGTCGAGGGTCCGTTTCACCTGGCCCAGCTGGTCACGCCGGGGATGCGGGCGAAGGGACAGGGCTGGATCCTGAACATTTCCTCCGGCGCGGCCCGGCATCCCGTGCTGCCCCCGACGAGCTTCGCCACCCGCGGCGGGACCGTCTACGGCATGTGCAAGGCGGCCCTCGAGCGGTTTTCCACCGGCCTGGCGGCCGAGCTCTACGACAGCAACATCGCCGTGAACGCGCTGTCGCCGAACCAGGTCGTCCCCACTCCCGGCACCGTCTTCCACCACCTGACCACCGAGGACGACCCTAACTCGGAGCCGCCCGCGGTGATGGCCGAGGCCGCGCTGCAGCTGTGCAGCGCCGACCCCAAGACGCTCACCGGCCGGATCGCCTACTCCCAGGACCTGCTGGCCGAGCTGACCCTGGAATGACCGCACCGAACGAGTGGGTGCGAGTCGACTGCCACCTGCACACGGTCGCGTCCGGGGACGCCGTCCTGACCGTCGAGCAGCTCGCCGCCGGCGCCCGGGAGAACGGCCTGGATGTCGTGTGCGTCACCGACCACAACGAGACCGCGGCCGCGTTCGCGGCGGCCGGCCGGGACCTCGGCGTCCGGATCGTGGCCGGCGAGGAGATCAGGACCCCGGACGGCGACGTGATCGGGCTGTTCCTGACCGAGCGGATCCCTTACGTGCTGCCGCTGGCCGAGGTCGTGGCCCGGATCCGGGCCCAGGGCGGCCTGGTCTACGTGCCGCACCCGTTCGACCTTCAGCGCTCGAGCCTGGGCGCGGTGCTGCCCGGGCTGTGCGAGCGAGGCGACGTGGACGTCATCGAGGTGTTCAACGCCAAGGTCGCCGACCAGGCGCTCAATGACCGGGCGGCCGCGCTGGCCGCGGCCTACGGCCTGCCCGGCGGGGCGGGCTCGGACGCGCACGACCCGGCCGGGGTGGGCGCGGCCTACCTGGAGATGCCCGCCTTCGACGGACCCGGCGGCTTCCTGGCCGCGCTGCCGCGGGCCACGATCACCGGCGAGTACCGCCCGCACGCCGTGCGCTACCCGCGCCGCCCTCGGTGACGGTGCTGAAGTCACAGGCCGATGCGGGTGGCCAGGCGCTCGCGGTGATAGGCGGCGTCGCCCAGGTACAGCTCGCTCGCCTTGGCCCGCTTGAAGTACAGGTGGGCGTCGTGCTCCCAGGTGAAGCCGATGCCGCCGTGGATCTGGATGTTCTCCGCGGCCACGTGGAAGTAGGTCTCCGAGGCGTACGCCTTGGCCAGCGAGGCCAGCACCGGGATCTCGGCCGAGCCCTCGGCCACCGCGGCGGCCGCGTAGCCGACCGCCGAGCGCAGCGACTCGACCTCGAGCAGCAGGTCGGCGCAGCGGTGCTTGATGGTCTGGAAGCTGCCGATGGGCCGGCCGAACTGGTGCCGCATCTTGGCGTAGTCCACCGCCATGTCCAGCGCCCGCTGCGCCCCGCCGAGCTGCTCGGCGGCCAGCGCGATCGCGGCCACGTCCAGGGTGCGGTCCAGCACCGCGGCGGCGTCACCGGGCGAGCCGATCAGCCGCGCGGCCACCCCGGCGAACTCCAGCCGGGCCAGCTTCCTGGTCTGGTCCAGCGTCGGCAGGGTGGCCCGGCTCAGCCCGGCCGCACCGGCTTGCACCGCGAACAGGGAAAGGCCGGCGTCGGTGGCCGCGACGGCCAGGATGAGCCCGGCGGTCGCGCCGTCGAGCACGAAGCTCTTGTGCCCGTCCAGCCGCCAGTCCTCGCCGTTCTTGGCCGCGGCCAGCCGGATCGCGCCGGGGTCCCAGGAGCCGTCGTCCTCGGTGAAGGCCAGGGTGGCGATCGTCTCGCCGGAGGCGATGCCGGGCAGCAGGTCGCGCCGGGCGCCCTCGTCCGGGCTGGCCAGCAGAGCGGTGGCCGCCAGCACGGCACTGGCCAGGTAGGGACCGCCGTACAGCGCGGCCCCGAACTCCTCGAGCACGATCGCCTGCTCGGCAAAGGTGAAGCCGGCCCCGCCGTAGCTTTCCGGGATGGCCAGGCCCTGCAGGCCGAGCTGCGCGCCCGCCTGCTCCCAGACGCCCTGGTCCAGGCCGTCCTCGGTATCCATGAGCTCGCGGACACGGGTCAGCGGGGCCCGGTCCGCCAGGAAGCGCCTGACCGAGGCGCGCAGCTCGTCCTGCTCCGCACTGACACCCAGCATCATGGGATTTGCTCCGTTCCATCCGTGACCACGAGGACGTCGAGCGCCTCGACCTGATCTCCGTTCACCCACAGCGGGTTGACTTCCAGCGCCCGCAGCGTGCCGTCGAGCGACAAGGCGACCTCACCCAGCCCGGCGATGGCCTCGGCCACCGCGTCCAGGTTGGCGGCCCGGGTGCCCCGGGCTCCCTGCAGCAGCGGCAGGCCGCGCAGCTCGCTGAGCATGCGCTTGACCTCGGCGGCGTCGACCGGCAGCAGCCGCAGGCTGGTATCGCGCAGCAGCTCGACCCAGATCCCGCCCAGGCCGACCGCCAGCACCGGGCCGAAGGCGGGGTCCACGGTGACGCCGGCCAGCAGTTCCGCCCCGCCCGAGCGCATCGGCGTCACCAGGACCCCGTCGAGGAGGGCGTCGGGCACGCCCGCGCCCGCGGCGCGGACCTTCTCGTAGCCGGCCCGCACCTCCGCCTCCGAGCTCAGCCCGAGCGCCACCCCGCCGATGTCCGACTTGTGGGTGATCTGCGCCGAGCAGATCTTCAGGGCCACCGGCAGCCCGACCCGCCCGGCGATCTCCACCGCCTCGTCGGCCGAGCCCGCCAGCCCGCCCGGCACCACCGGGACGCGTCCGGCCAGCAGCCGCCGGGCCGCGTCCTCGGACCAGGGACCGGCGGCCTGGCTGGTGCCGTTGCCGTTGCCGTTGCCGTGGCCGTGGCCGGGCCCGGCGGTCCGCGGCGCCACGGTCCGGACCCGCCCGCGGTTCTCGGTCCAGCGCAGCATGTGACCCAGCGCGGTCATCCCCAGGTCCAGGCCGCTCAGCATGTTCAGGCCGTGCCTGGTGAGCAGGCCCCGGCCGTAGGCGCTGATGTCCACGCAAGTGGTCGCGGCCGGGATGACCGGGATGGGGGCCGACGCCATCCGCCCGGCCAGCCACTCCACCCGGGTCTCCAGGGCGCTGGCCATGGTCTCGTCCGGCGGCCTGGCCTCGGGCAGCGTTACCCCGCAGAACAGGACGAAGTCCAGGTTCGGGTCCTGTACCGCGAGGTCGAGCGCGTGGTCCACGGCGGTCAGCGGGCCGGTTCGCCCGGACAGGTTGGCCAGGGTGCCGAAGCCGGTGACGTCGAGCGGGTTCTGCGCGCTGGCGAACGAGGGAAGCAGCTCGCCGATGGCGGTCGCCGTATGCTCCGTGAAGGCGGGGATCTGAAAGCCTTGCGCGCTGGCCGCGTCGGCGATGATGTCGTTCGAGCCGCCGGACAAGGTCAGCACGCCCATCCGCCGGCCGCCCGGCCAGCGGTTGCAGCCGAGGGCCGCCCCGGTCGTCAGCAGCTCCTCCAGGCTGGTGACCCGGATGACGTTGAGCTGGCGCAGCACCGCGTCCACCACCGCGTCGTCCCCGGCCACCGACCCGGTGTGGGCCATCGCGGCCTGCTGGCCGGCCGGGCTCGAGCCGACTTTCAGCGCGACGATCGGCTTGCCCGCCCGGTCGGCCTTGGCCGCCACCGCGGCGAAGGCCACCGGGTCGCCGATCTCCTCCAGGAACAGGCAGATCACCTTGGTCGCCTCGTCCTCGACCAGGTAGTCGAGCACATCGGCGGTCTTCATCATCGCCTCGTTGCCCATCGAGGTGAGCACGCTCAGCCCGATGGCGTGCGCCTTGGCGAAGGACAGCACCACGCTGGCCAGGGCGCCGCTCTGCAGGGCGACCCCGACCGGGCCGGCCGTCAGCGGAGCCGGCAACGTCAGGGCATAAGGCGCCGAACGGGTGTGCGCATTGATGAATCCCAGGCAGTTCGGGCCCAGGATGGTGACGCGGTTGGCCACGGCGCGGGCGACGAGCGCGTCCTCGAGCGCCCGGCCGCGCGGTCCGACTTCGCGGTAGCCGGAGGCAAGCACCACCCCGTTCGGTATCCCGGTTTCGCCCATGTCGTCCAGGATGCCCTCGACCGCCTGCAGGGGCGCCAGGATGAAGGCCATGTCGGCCGGCTCGGGCAGGTCGCGCAGGTTCCGCACCACCGGCAGGCCGAACGCGCTGGTGGCGCGCGGGTGGACGGCGGTCAGCGGGCCGTCGAAGCCGGTCGTGGCGCAGCTCGCCACGATGAGCCGGGCCCAGCCGGAGTTGTCGGACGCGCCGACCAGCGCGATGCTGCGCGGGGCGAAGAACTCGCGCAGTCGCTCGGTGGTGACCAGCTCGCGCGCGGCCTGGGTCATGACCGGCGCGGCTCCTTGGCCCGTGGTTCCTTGGGGAGGCCGAGGGCGCGTTCGCCGATGATGTTCCGCTGGATCTCGCTGGTCCCGGAGTAGATCGTGCCGGCCCGGCTGCTCAGGAACACGCTCTGCCAGTTGCTGACCGGGTAGTCGTCGCCGTCCGGCCGGAGCAGCCCGTCGGTGCCCTCGATGCCGATTGCGATCTCGCCCAGGAGCTTGTGGTACTCGCTCCAGAACAGCTTGGCCACCGACGCTTCCGGGCCCGGCGGCTTGCCCGCCGCCACCTGCGCCAGCGTGCGCAGGCCGCTGAACCGCATCAGCTCGACCTGGGTGTAGGCCCAGGCCAGCCGCTGGCGGATCAGCGGGTCGGTGGTCTTGCCGCGCTTGCGGGCGGTCTCGACCAGGTCCCAGAACTCCCGCTCGTAGCCGAGGTGGGCGACGGTGGCCCGGCCGCCGCGCTCGTGCCCGAGCGTGGTCATCGCGACCTTCCAGCCGTTGTTCAGGCCGCCGATGACGTTGAACAGCGGGGCCCGCACCCCGTCCAGGAAGTCCTCGAAGAACTCCGCGGCGCCCGACATCTGCTTGATCGGCCGGTACTGCACCCCGGGGCCGGTGAAGTCGATCAGCACGTAGGACAGGCCGGCGTGCTTGTCCACGTCCGGGTCGGTCCGGCAGAGCAGGAACATCATGTTGGCCCGGGAGGCACCCGAGGTCCACACCTTCTGGCCGCTGATGACGATCTCGTCACCGTCGACCACGCCGCGGGTCTCCACCGCGGCTAGGTCCGAGCCGTGGTCCGGCTCGGAGAAGCCCTGGCAGTAGCTGTCCTCGCCGGAGATGATGCGCGGCAGGAAGTGCGCCTTCTGCTCCTGCGTGCCGTGCACGATGATCGAGGGGCCGACCAGCCACTCGCCCATGCCGCGGGCCACCCGGGGCACGCCAGCCCGGTAGAACTCCTCGTTCAGCACGGCGATGCGTACCGCGTCCATGCCCTGGCCGCCGAACTCCTCCGGCCAGTGCGGGCAGATCAGCCGGTTCTCGGCCAGCTTCGCTTCCCACGCGGCGTAGGCGGGGTCGGCCTGGGCCTTGATCAGCTCGGCGCCGCGGCGGCCGCCCGCGGTGAGCGGCATGTTCCAGTCGGCCAGGCCAGACAGCGCCTCCGGCGCCTCGGCGGCAATCCACTCCCGCAGCTCGGCGCGGAACTGCGCGACCTCGGGGCCGAGGTCGAGCTCCGCGGACAGTTCTGGCATTTTCCGCCGCCTCCCGCCATCCAATCTTAGAATTACGTTCTAGATCGGATCAAAACCCGTCGGCCACCCTCGTGTCAACCCCCCGGCAATGGCTCAGGACGGTGCGCCCGGAGGTGAGTCCGGACGGTAGGGGCCGCCGGTCATCAGCAGGCGGACGTACTCGATCACCGCGTCGATCACCTGGGTGGCCTGGCGCCGGGTTCGCGCCGCGGCCACCTCCCGGCCGCCCTCGCCGATCATCGAGGTCAAGATGGTGACGTAGAGCCGGTCGGACGAGGTGTCGGACAGGCGCAGCAGCACGTCGTTCTGGCTGAGCCACTCCCGGCCGCGACGCCGCTGCATCACCTCGAAGCCGGGCGGCCCGTCGCCCGCGTAGAACAGCGCGGCCAGGTCCCGGCACTGCCAGCAGCTCTCCAGGTAGGCCCGGGCGCCCGCGGAGAACAGCTCGAACAGGTCGGTCACGCCGGCCTTCCTGGCCCGGGCGACCGCCTCGCTCGCGGCCGCCTCCTGAGCCTGCTGGTAGTCCTGCCACAGAGCGATGAACAGCTCGCTCTTGCCGCCGAAGTGGTGGTACAGGCTGCCCACGCTCGACCCGGCCCGCTCGACTACGTCGGCGATGCTGGCGTCGGCGAAGCCCTGCTCGGTGAACACCGCGCGGGCCGCGTCGAGCAGCGCCCGCTGGGTGCCCGCCGTCCTGGCCCACTGCCAGGAGCCGGCCGGGCTCTTACCGCGGGGCTGCCGTTCTGCTGGTTCCACCGACGATCCACCCTTGCTTGACAGGGGCCGGGCCCCTCCTGAAGTCTAATTCCAGAAGAAGATTCCAGTAAATGCAACCCGGCTGCGGCCGGCGAGGGGAGCTGGCATGGCACGTCTGGACGGGCGGGTCGCGATCGTCACTGGCGCCGGCCGGGGCATCGGCAGGTCGGTGGCCATGCTGCTGGCCAGCGAGGGCGCCTCGGTGGTGGTCAACGACCTCGGCGCGTCGGTGGACGGCTCCGGGCAGGACACCGGGCCCGCGCACGATGTGGTGGCCGAGATCGCCGAGGCCGGCGGGAAGGCCGTCGCCAACGGCGCCGACATCTCCGACTTCGCCGCGGCCGAGAACCTGATCGAGTC
>JAJKHX010000001.1 GCA_021154785.1 Nocardiopsis sp. | reverse complement strand
TGCCGCTGACAGAGCGCGCGTGGCGAGGTCAGCGTAAGCGCCGTCATAAGCCTCGGGATGACAATAGGTCGCCGCTACTCCGATTAGCGTGGCGAACGGCCCCTGCGGGTTTCGCGCCCAGTAGGCCTGGTTCACTAGGCATCCCTCCCTTCTATGTGGTCTGCTCATCGGGTGGGCTTACGTACATTGTGATGACCTCATGGCCGCCGGCCGCGCTGGGACGAAATACGTAGGTCACCGTACCGCCCTCGAACGTCCCTACCGGGCGGGTTCTCGGTTCCGGTACGTCACGGTCCCCCGCGATCCAGGCTTCCCGGTTAGCCACTGCCTCGAGCATGCTCCCGTTGACCGGTTCCAACTGCCAGCCCGAACAGACCTTATGGCCGTCCTCGCCTAGGACCTCGGATATCGGCAAGGTGACTGGCCTGGGAACCGGGACCGGCGAATCCAGCGCGGCTCGCACTTCCGGATGCTCGACACCTCGGGCGAAGGCCGTCGCGAAGGCCTCCGGATTGGTGATTCTGCTCGCGATATCGCCGCACCGATGGGGCTGGTCGCCAGCCTTGAATGCGTCGATTCTGGCCTCACGCTTGGACTGGTTGAGTTGGGCCGGGTCCTCCAGGTTCCGGACTCGGCGTTCGTTCATCTCCTCGGTGACCCAGCTGTCATGGCGTATATGAGCGTGCCCGTGCCCTTGGTCGAGTGCAACGAAGACACGCTGGACGTCGCGCGAGCATGTGCGAATCGCGGCCAGCCAGGGACGATCGGCCGGATGCGCCTCGATATAGGCCGCGGCGCCTTCATGGCTGACTTCGGGTAGGCCGGCGCGGCTGGGCTCGAACCGCTCCAGGACTCCCCCGTCGGAAGGTTCCGTAGCCTGATCCGCATCTGCCTGCTTCGCTTGGTCCTGAGCTGTGTCTGCTTGATCTGCGTCGATCGTGCCCGTATATGCCTGGTTGGCAGCTGCCGGATCTACATTTCCTTGCTCCCCGTCAGAATGGCCCGCTTGTACCTGGTTCTTGTCCGGCTGATCTGCTTCTGCCTGGTACGCGCGCCCCTGGCCCGCGTTCCCTCGGCCTGCGTTTTGCCTGCTGATGGCGGCGTATTCGGCGCGCGGGCTCGGCTCTGCGCGCGACTGGATTTCGTGGGCGCCATCGTCGGCGTCCGCCGGGTAGCGGCGTACCGGAAGGTCGTTGCCATCGGTCTCATCCCGGCCGCCGCGCAATTCGGCCATGCCCCAGTATGGCCAGAGAGTACGCGAGAATTGTGGCTGCCGATAAAGGGGAGGCTGGCGAAACCCTTGTTCGAGCTTCCGTAATCAGAAACTAAGAAAATGAACCGGATCGATGGAGCATAGAGCCGGCTGGGGCCGGCTCGATGGAGCATCGAGCCGGCCAAAGGACTGCGGAAGCAGGCACCAAGACCGCGGAAGCAGGCACCAGGACCGCGGAAGGAGGCCGACGCGGCACACCGGGAGAGGGCCGACGCAGCGTTCCTGGGAGACATGCGATAACTGCTGTACCGATGGCTGTTGCGATATTCAACGCAGGACGATGCTGGCGATCTTGCCGGGGATGATGACAAGGCGGGCTATCGCCTCGGCGGGGTGAGCGGGGTAGGCGGGGTGGCGGGTCAGCGCCTCGGCGATGTCGTCACGGGTGGCGGTGGCGGGGACCTCGACGGTGAAGCGGACCTTGCCGTTGACCTGGACCGGCAGGGTGACGCTGGCCGGGCCGGCCAGGGCGGGATCAGCTTCGGGAAACGGCTCGCGGGCCAGAGATGACGGGTGGCCCAGTCGCTGCCACAGTTCCTCGGCGATGTGCGGGGCCAGCGGGGCCACCATCAGGACCAGCGGCTCGGCCAGGGCACGCGGCACGTGCGGCAGCCGGGCGGCGTGCGCGGTCAGTTCGATGATCCGCGCGATCGCGGTGTGGTAGCGCAGCACCTTGAAATCAGTCCGGACGGCGCCGATGGTCCGGTGCAGCAGCCGCGCGGTCGCCGGATCCAGTGATTCGGCTGGTGCAGAAGAGGGGGTGGAGTCCGCTGCCGGAGCGATCGGCGGGATACGCGGTACTCGCGTCTCGCCGGTGGTCTCGTCGATGATCAGGCGCCACAGGCGCTGCAGGAAACGGTGCATGCCGGTGATGTCGTCGGCGCGCCAGGGCCGGTCACCGTCCAGCGGGCCCATCGCCATCTCGTACAGCCGCAGCGTGTCGGCCCCGTAGGACGAGTAGATGTCATCGGGGCTGGTGCCGTTCTTCAGGCTCTTGCCCATTTTCCCGGCCCGCCGGGTGACCGGCTGGCCGGCCCGTTCCCAGCCGCCGGGTGTCCGGGTCACCTCGGCCGAGGGCACGTACAGGCCGCGCGCGTCGGTGAAGGCGTCGGCCAGGATGTACCCCTGGTTGAACAGCCGGCCGTACGGTTCCGGGCTGCTCACGGCACCGCTGTCGTAGAGCACCAGGTGCCAGAACCGGGCGTACAGCAGGTGCAGGACGGCGTGCTCGACCCCGCCGACGTACAGGTCGACGCCGGACGGCGACATCCAGTACCGCTCGATGCCGGGATCGGCCAGCGCGCTGTCGTTGGCGGGGTCCAGGTAGCGCAGGTGGTACCAGCAGGAGCCGGCCCACTGCGGCATGACGTTCAGCTCGCGGCGGTACCGCCGGGGGCGGTCGCCCAGGTCCAGGGTGACCCGCGCCCAGTCGCCCGCGCGGGCCAGCGCGGGCACCGGGTCGCTGGTGTCGTCCTGCGGTTCCGGGCGGAAATGCGCTACCTCCGGCAGCGTCACCGGCAGCATGTCCTCGGGCAGCGCGATCGGCCGGTCCGGGTCGGCCTCGTCGTACACGACGGGGAACGGCTCGCCCCAGTAGCGCTGACGGGAGAACAGCCAGTCCTTCATGTGGTACGGGCCACCGCTGGGGCCGATCCAGTTCCGCTGCAGCCGCTTGACCCGCTCCGGCCAGTCCACGTCGTCCAGGCCGGCCAGCAGCCGCTCGGCGTACGCGGTGATGCGCAGCATCCACTGGCGCAGCGGCCTGCGGTGCACCGGATAGTTGCCGACCGCGCTGCGGCCCTCGTCGGTCACCTCCTCGTCGGCCAGCACGGTGCCCAGCCCCGGGCACCAGTTGACGACCTGCTCCGACTGGTAGGCCAGCCGGTGACCGTCGATGACGTCGCGCCGCTCCCCCGCGGTCAGGTCCCGCCACGGCCGCCCGTCCGGGGTGGCGCGGCGGCCCGACGCGAACTCGGCGATTAGGTCCTCGATCGGCCTGGCGCGTCCCAGAGGTCCGGCGTCGGGGTCGTACCAGCTGCCGAAGAGGCGCAGGAAGATCCACTGGGTCCAGCGGTAGTAGGCCGGGTCACTGGTCAGGATCTCGCGGCGGTGATCGTGGGCCAGGCCCAGGCGCCGCAGCTGGCGGCGCATGACGGCGGCGTTCTGCCGGACGGTGACGGCCGGGTGCTGGCCGGTGTCGATCGCGTACTGCTCGGCGGGCAGCCCGAACGTGTCGAAACCGAACGGGTGCAGCACATGATGACCGGTCATGCGCAGGTAGCGCCCGAACACGTCGGTGCCGATGTATCCCAGCGGATGTCCCACGTGCAGCCCGATGCCGCTGGGGTAGGGGAAGAAATCCAGCAGGTAGAACTTGCGACGGCCAGTCTCATCGGCGAAACCGTCCGACAGCGCGCCGGACGGGTTGGCGGCGCGGAAGGTCCCCTCCCGCTCCCAGCGCTCCTGCCAGCGCAGTTCGATCTCGCCGGCCAGCCTCGCGTCGTACCGGAACGGCGGTCGCTCCTCGTCCATGGTTCCTCCCGGGGGACTCCTGCCGGAAATGGAAAAGCCCCTCACGCATGAGGGGCTGCCGCGCTGACGGATTTCCTGGTCAGCGCGGCCCGGCGAGGAGCAGTCCCGCGGTCGCGAACATGCGCTCAGGATAACCGCCAGCTCACCGGGCGCCTACCGAATTAATGCGGGGGTGCGGATCGCGGTCCGGTGAGTCATTGTTGGTCGAGTGAGCGCTTTCGATCTGGTGATCCGGGGCGGGGCCCTAGCGGACGGGAACGGCGGCTCGCCGCGGACCGCGGACGTCGGCATCACCGGCGGCATCGTCACGGAGGTCGGACCGGGACTCGGACGCGGACGGCGGGAGATCAGTGCCGACGGGGCGCTGGTGACCCCGGGCTTCGTGGATATCCATACCCACTACGACGGGCAGGCCAGCTGGGACGAACGGCTCATCCCTTCCTCCTGGCACGGCGTGACGACCGTGGTCATGGGGAACTGCGGGGTGGGCTTCGCGCCGGTGACACCAGGGCACCGGCAGTGGCTCATCGATCTCATGGAAGGCATCGAGGACATCCCCGGAACGGCGCTGCACGCCGGCCTGACGTGGGACTGGACATCGTTCGGCGACTACCTGGACTCGCTCGCCGGCCGGCGGTATGACGCGGACATCGCCGCCCAGGTGCCGCACGCGGCGGTGCGCGTGCACGTGATGGAAGATCGGGCGCTGGCAGGCGAGGCGGCCACGCCTGATGACGTGTCCGCGATGGCCGGGCTGGCCCGGGCCGGGGTCAAGGCGGGCGCGCTGGGGTTCACGACGTCGCGGACACTGAACCACCGCAGCGTCACCGGGGAGCTGACGCCGACCTACGACAGCGACGTGGCCGAGCTGGCGGGCATCGCGGCCGCGCTGGGCGAGGCCGGCCAGGGCGTGCTGCAGCTGGTGGCCGACTTCCTCGACGTCCAGGCCGACCTGGACGTGATCCTGGCGATGGCGCGGGCGTCCGGCCGCCCGGTGTCGGTGTCGCTGACGCAGTTTCCGCTGCGGCCCTTGGCTTACCGCGAGGTACTGGCCAAGCTGTCCGCCGCGAACGAGGCCGGGCTCGTGGTCCGCGCCCAGGTGGCCGCGCGCGCCGTCGGGCTGCTGCTCGGCTTGCAGTGCACGCTGCACCCGTTCATGGCCAACCCGGTCTGGCGCGACATCGCCGCCCATCCCGCTCGCGCAGGCCGGGCCGTCGCCGAGCAGGCGCGGGTGATGCGTGACCCGGCCGTCAAGGCGGCCGTGCTGGCCGCGCAGACCGGCGACCGCAACCGCAACCTCATCGGTGGCCGCCTGATCCACAAGTACGAGCTGATGTACGAGCTCGCCGACCCGCCGTGTTACGAGCCCGATCCGGCCGACTCGATCGCCGCCCGCGCCGCCCGGGAAGGCAGGCCCGCCGCCGAGCTCGCCTACGACATCATCACGGGCGACGACGGCCGGGCGATGCTCTACGTGACGGCTCTCAACTACGTCAGCGGCAACCTCGACGTGGTGCACGAGATGCTCGCCCATCCCTGCACGCTGCCGGGGTTGTCCGACGGCGGCGCGCACGTGGGCACGATCAGCGACGCCAGCTTTCCGACCACCCTGCTCGCCCACTGGACGCGAGACCGCGATAGCGGCCGCTTCCCGGTCGAGTACATCGTCGCGCGGCAGGCCCGCGATACCGCCCGGTCCGTCGGCCTGCGTGACCGTGGCGTGCTCGCTCCCGGTTACCGGGCCGACCTGAACATCATCGATACCGCACGTCTGCGGCTGCGCCGCCCGGAGATGCACTTCGATCTCCCCGGCGGCGGCCGCCGGCTCCTGCAGCGCGCCGACGGCTACCTGCATACCTTCGTCCGCGGCCAGGAGACCTACGCTGACGGCCAGCCCACCGATGCCCTGCCCGGCCGCCTGATCCGCGGTGCGCAGCCAGCCCCGTCACGAGGGTGAGTTTGGCGACGGGCTCGGTTGTCGGCTGAACCGGTCACCTCGGCCGGCCTGCCGTCTTTGGCTGCGCGCTGTCCTTTGCCAGGGACGTAGCCGCGCTGACCGAGGTTATCGCCGCCGCGCTGAAGTCCAACGCGGCGTCCCTCGCCGTGATGGAGCGTCTTGGCTTCCTGCGCGAGTCGCAATCGATCTTCCGGCCGGCCCGTACCGGCCGTACCGCAAGGACCTGGCTGAAGGTGGATTGAGGCCGAACGAGTAGGGGGACCGCGGTTGGCAGGGCCCGGGCCCAGTCGCGGTAGCCGTCCTGGCTGGGGCGGAAGCAGCCGGAGGCGGACTCACCTGTCCGGGGGGCGTGAAGTGGGGCCTGCCCGCGGCGGGCGAAGGCGGCGCAGTCCTCGCGCGTGGCGTTGACGCCGTCGGCCCCAGCGGCCGAACGGTCCGGTCCGCAGCCCGGAGACCTCCGCGGCCCGGGTCCGGGTCACGTATGACCCCACGGTGGCGACGATCTCGACCGGCGAGCGGCGCGGGGCGCCTGATCGCCGGCCCGCACCAGTCACGTGAAAGCGTCGGGCGTCCGGCTAGCGCAGGGCCGCGAGGCCCGCGAGGAGCAGGTCGAGGCCGAACTCGAAGCGCTGCTCGCCGCCGGACATGATCGTGTCCGCCAGCGTGGAGATGAGCGGGAACCGGTCGGCGGGCAGCCCCCGGAAGTAGTCACGGACGGACTCCATGTGCTCCTGGACGTCGAGGCCCTGCTTGATCCGGGCGGCGTACAGCGAGCCCTCGAACACGTCCGCGTCGATGTAGATCTGCAGCCGGTCGACCGACCAGGCGGCGACCCGGTCGGAGAACCCGGCCGCGCGCAGGATGGCCAGCAGGCTCTCGACGATGCGCAGCCGCTCGGGCCCGGTGGGGATGGTGGCCAGGGACGCGCGGGCGATATCGGCATGCGAAGCCCACACCTGCTGGGCGTGATGGGCGTAGACCCGGAGCTGGTCCTGCCAGCGGGCCGGATCGGGCGCGGGGACCTGAACGCCGGCCGCGATCCGGTCCACCATGAGCTCGATGAGCTCATCGCGGCTGGCCACGTGGGCGTACAGCGAGGCCGAGCCGGTGCCGAGGGCCTCGGCGACCCGGCGGGTAGTGACCGCGTCGAGCCCGTCGCGATCGAGGATCTCGATGGCCGCGGCGACGATGCGGTCCGCCGTCAGCGGCTCCTTGGCGGGGCGCCGGGACCTCGGCTTGTGCCACGGCGGGGCCGGCAGTCCAGCCTGGGCCCTGGCTTGATCAATCGTCATCGTCACAGCATAACCGAGCAGCGATCTTTGACACGATCAGTGATCGTGATACGATCGGCGATCGTTAGACGATCGGTGATTGGAGGTCGCCATGGAGACACAGGTAAGCGCAGGGCGAGCCGAGACGGCCACGGTGTCCCGGCGGGCGTGGGCGATCCTGGCCATCGTCCTGGTGGCCGACATCATGGACTTGCTCGACTCGACCATCACCACCATCGCCGCACCCACCATTTCGGCTCAGCTGCACGGCGGCCCCGGGCTGATCAAGTGGCTCGGCGCCAGCTACGCGCTGGCGCTCGGCGTGCTGCTGGTCACCGGCGGGCGGCTCGGCGACAAGTTCGGGCGGCGCCGGACCTTCCTGATCGGCATCGCCGGGTTCACCGTCGCGTCGCTGGCCTGCGGGCTGGCCTGGGACCCAGCCTCGATCATCGTCGCCCGGCTGGCCCAGGGCGCCGCCGGGGCGCTGCTCATCCCGCAGGGGTTCGGCATCCTCGGCGCCGTCTTCCCGCGGGCCGCGATGGGCAAGGCGTTCAGCGCGTTCGGCCCGGTCCTGGGGCTGTCGGCCGTCGGCGGGCCGCTGCTGGCCGCGGTGCTGATCGATGCCGACCTGTTCGGCCTCGGCTGGCGGCCGATGTTCCTGATCAACATCGTGCTGGGCGTGGCTGGCCTGGCCGCGGCATGGCGACTGCTCCCCCGGGACCACGGCGACGCCGCCGTCACCGTCGACGTGGCGGGCGCGGCGCTGCTGGCCGGGTGCATGCTCGGGCTGCTCGACGGGCTCATCCAGGGTTCCACCGACGGCTGGACGGCCGGGCCGGTCGCGGCCCTGGCGGCCGGCGTGGCCTGCTTCGCGGCCTTCTGCCAGCGTCAGCGGACCGCGGCCGCGCCGCTGATCAAGCCGTCGCTGCTGCGCAACCGGGGCTTCACCGCGGGCCTGGTGATGGGCGTCATCTTCTTCGCCGCGGTGGCCGGCCTGGTCTACGCGGTCTCCCTGTTCCTCCAGCGCGGGCTGGGCGACAGCCCGCTGCGGGCGGCGGTGACCGGCTTCGCGCCGATGGCCGCCGGGATCGTCGTGGCCTCGGTGCTCTGCATGAACCTCGTAACCCGGCTGGGCCGCATGCTCAGCCTGGCCGGCATCGCGATCGCAGTGGCCGGCACCGGCGCCCTGCTGGCTATCGTGGCCCACGACGGGACCTCCGCGTCGACGGCCGTCCTGGCCCCGGCCATGGCGGTCATCGGCCTCGGCATGGGCGCGGCCTTCGGAACCCTCTATGACATCGCCATCGGTGATATCGACCCGGCCGAGGCGGGCAGTGCCAGCGGCTCGCTCAGCTCGGTCCAGCAACTCGCCAACGCGCTCGGCCCGGCCATCGTCACCAGCATCTACTTCGGCGCCCTGGCCGGCGGGCAGGGGCACGCGATGACCGTCAGCCTGCTCGCGGTGATCGGCATCGGCGTCGCGAGCGCCCTGGCCGTGCCGCTGCTGCCGCGCAAGCCCCAGGCCGGCGCGGCGCACTGAGATGCACGTCTAACGATCACCAGCGATGGAAGTGACGGCGAAGCTGGGCGGATCGGCGCGCGGGGCCGCAGAGGCGGGCCGGGCTGCGGCGTTCACGTGATGCGTGGCGCCAGTTCTGCGCCTCCGGCGCGAGCCGGCTCAATGCTCCATCGA